>JAZDKY010000011.1:0-8357 GCA_043802525.1 bacterium | reverse complement strand
CCGCAGTGGCTGTGGTTTCTCTCCAACCCCAACCCGTTAATATACTCCGCACGGCAGATCAAAGGGGCGTTCAACCAGCTGTCGCCGCGCTTCTGCGACGCGCCGTTACGGATCGCGCTTCGCAGAAGCGCGGCTACACATCGAATCGCTGTCCTGTCCCCTTGACCAACCCATCTTCGATGACCAGCCGTCCTCGCCCCGCCACGTCCACCTCGAACCGGGGCGTGTGACCGTAGATCCATTCCCACGTCCGCATCTTCGCCTCGTACGGCGCCAGCGCCGCGGCGTCGACGTCTCGATCGGTGATCCGCTCCCCCCCGCCGTACCGTTCCGTGAATTCGGCCGCCAGCGCCCCACTCAGTTCCTCCCTGGTCAACGACGGTTTGATCTCCCGCAGGTTCATCACCTGCGCCGGCACCGACGGGATGGCCTTGGTCTCCATGCCGGGCAGGCCCGGCGTCAGGCACCGGGCCAGTCGCACAAGATCGGAATGAATGAGCAGAGTTCCATGGTGCAGCGACGTGTTACGCCGAAGACAAAACGCATTCCCCGAAAATTTCCTGCCCGCCATGGTCAGGCTGTGGGTTCCCGTGCGTGCCGACGCGATGCCGGCCCTGAGCAGAGCGGCCTGCACGGTCCTGAACGGGCCCGCCGGATCGTATTCATGCCGCGGAAGCATGATGGAGAAGTTGAGGTTGCCCTCGTCGTGATAGACCGCGCCGCCACCGGACACCCTGCGCGCGAGGGCGACCCCCTCCGCGCGCAGGCGCCGCACATCGCATTCGCGCCACGGGTTCTGGTTCTTGCCGATCACCACCGCATCGCTGTTGCAATACAGGCAAAGAATACGCCCGCGCCGCTCAACCTCATCGAGGAGATAGTCCTCCAACGCGAGGTTGTAACAGGCGTCGAGGCGGGTGGATTCAACAATAAGCACGTGCCATTCCAGGAAAGAACAAACCACTGAACACGCTGAAGGTCACTGAAACAAGACGGTCTGAGTACTCCAGTGTGTTCAGTGGTTTCCAATGGTTGAAAACGTTCGACTGAAAGTTTCCAACGATTGGAAAATCACAGTCGGCCTTTCACCAGCAAATCAACGACAGCCGGGTCGGCTAGGGTTGTCGTGTCGCCAATCTCCTCGATCTTGCCCTCGGCAATTCTACGGAGAATGCGGCGCATGATCTTGCCGGACCGGGTCTTCGGCAGCGCATCAGTAAAATGGATCTTGTCCGGTGTTGCGATCGCGCCGATCTGCTTCCGGACTTGCGAAACCAGAGCCCTGCGCAGGTCATCGGACGGCAGGTAGCTTTTCTTCAGCGTGACGTAGCAGTAAATCCCCTGCCCTTTCGTCTCGTGCGGAAAGCCGACCACGGCCGCTTCGGCCACGCTTTCGTGCGACACCAGGGCGCTTTCCAGTTCCGCGGTCGAGATGCGGTGCGCCGATACATTCAGCACGTCGTCGATGCGACCCATCAGCCAGTAGTACCCGTCCTTGTCGCGGCGGCATCCGTCTCCCGTGAAATACTTGCCGGGGAACTTGGAGAAATAGATGCGTTTGATCGTCGCGTTGTTCGGCTCGCCGAAAACGCCTCGAAGCATCCCGGGCCACGGATGCGTGATCATCAAGCTGCCGCCTTCGTCGACCTTGGCCTCCGTGCCGTCTTCCTTGAGGATCTGGGGACGCACGCCGAAGAACGGCCGGCCGGCCGAGCCCGGCTTGGTCGCCATCGCACCGGGCAGCGTCGTGATCATGATGCCGCCCGTCTCGGTCTGCCACCACGTATCGACCACGGGGCACTTCTCGCGACCGATGACGCGGTGGTACCACATCCAGGCCTCGGGATTGATCGGTTCCCCGACCGTACCGAGGAGGCGCAGGCTTGAGAGATCGTGCCGCCCGGGAAGTTCGTCGCCCAGCCGCATGAGCGCGCGGATCGCGGTCGGCGCGGTGTAGAAGATGTTGACCTTGTAGTCCTCGATGATCTTCCAGAAGCGGTTCGGCTGCGGCCAGGTCGGCACGCCTTCGAACATCATGCACGTGGCGCCGTTGGAGAGCGGTCCATACACGAGGTAGGAGTGGCCCGTAACCCATCCGACGTCTGCCGTGCACCAGAAGACATCCTCGTCGCGCGCGTCGAAGATGTACCGAAAGGTCAGGTGCGCGTGCAGCAGGTAGCCGGCCGTCGTGTGCATCACGCCCTTGGGTTTCCCCGTGCTGCCGCTGGTGTAGAGGATGTAGAGCGGGTCCTCCGAGTCCATCGCCTCGGCCGGGCACGCGTCCGTAATATCCGCCGCGGCGATCTCCTCGTGCCACCAGTGGTCGCGCCCGGGCTGCATGCCGACCTGCGCGTGCCCACGGTTGTAGACGATGACCTTTTTCACCGTGGGACATTCCTTCAGCGCCTCGTCGGTCTTGTTCTTCAGGTCGATCACCTTGCCCGCATGGAAGGCGACATCGGCGGTGATCACGAGGCAGGACCGGCAGTCCTGGATGCGGCTGCGGAGTGCGTCCGGACTGAACGCGGAGAAGACGACCGAGTGGATGGCGCCGATCCGCGCGCACGCGAGGAGCGCAACCGGCAGTTCGGGGATCATGGGCATGAAGATGGTGACGGTGGCGCCTTTCCTCACGCCGTGCTTCTTCAATACGTTGGCGAAGCGGCATGCCTCGCCGTACAGTTGCTGGTACGTAAGCGTGCGCTTGTCCTCCTCTTTCTCACCCTGCCAGAGGAGGGCCGCCTTGTTGCGCCGCCACGTGCCCAAGTGCCGGTCCAGGCAATTGTCCGAGACGTTGAGTTTGCCGCCGACGAAATACTTCACGTAGGCGCTATCCTTCACGCCGATGCCGTTGAAGTCGGCCTCGACGACCCTGTCCCACTTCCGGAACCAGTGGATGTTCTCCTCCGCCTGGCGCGCCCAGAACGCGTCCGGTTCTTCGATCGACTCGCGGTAAAGCCGTTCATAGTCCGCAAGTGATTTGACGCATGCCTTCGCGGAAAACGCGGGGGCGGGCGGGAACGAGCGCTCTTCCTTCTGCATCGACTCGATGTTCTCAGCCATGGCGAACCTCCCTGGCGTGGACGTGACGGAAAAACGCGCGGATTTTTGCAGAACCGGCAAACAATGAAAAGCCTTTGCGATCATTTCAACTCCGTGCCTGCGCGCCGCGGGCCCTAACAGATAAGTCGCCGATCGGCGACGTATCTGTTTGGGCCCGCCGTGTCGTGTCTTGCAGCTCCTGCATGCGGGCGGTAGAGTCGACTATGGATCTGGCTGCGCTGAACCGCGAATTCGAAAAGACCTGGGCACCGGAACGTATCGCCCGCGCGCGGGCCTTGTTCGGCGACGACCTGATCCTGACCACGACGTTCGGCCAGACCGCGGGCGTCATGCTCAGGCTCGCGACCGCAGCCATGCCCGGCCTCCGCGTCATCAACATCCGGCACGGGTATGAGACGTCCCGAACCCTTGAGCTGGCCGACTATTTCACCCGCACACTCAACCTCAACCTGCGCGTCTACGAAGCGCCGCGCCTGTCGATCCCCAACGAGGGCACACCGGAGTTCGAACACTTCAAACACGTGATCAAGACAGAGACGTTCGAGAAGATGCTGGAACGGGAAAAACCGAGGGCCTGGTTCTCCGGCATCATGCGCGAGGAAACGCCGGAGCGGCTGACGTTCGATTTCGTCATGAACCGCGGCGCGGTCGTGGCCGTCTACCCGATCCTCGACTGGTCCGAGATCGACGCGCGCGAATTCTGCATCGCCCACCACCTGCCGATGAACGAACACTACTACGATCCCTGCAAGGGCCTGAGCCAGAAAAAGGAATGCAGCCTGCACATCGGCAAGATCGGCGAAAGCTGGATGTCGAGCGGGTTGTAGGGTTCAGGTGTCAGCCCGCCCCACTGCCCACGATAAGACGTCGCGATAGACCGCAATCATCTGCCGCGGATGGGCTGGCTCTCCCGGCTGAACCGTTCCGATTACTCAACGAAGTCGATCGCCGCGAGCAACGTGCGGACTTCATCCGCCGTGAACGGATTGTATTCATCCTTCTTCACGGTCAGCGAGAGCCGCAGGCGTTCGCGCACCGAGGCGGAGCCGAGGGCGGTGCAGGTTCTCAGTTCATCGACCAGATCGTGGAATCCAATCGCCTTCTTCCGCTCGAAGAGGATCTGGAGGCATGCGTCAAGAAAATGGTCCTTGCGAAGGCAGCGGAACACGAACGGCAGCGCGCGCTGAAAATCAATTCGCGCCAGCACGGCCAGGGCCTCGGTCTCCTGGTCGGAATCGAGGAAGCGTTCGACGGCGTGAAAGGATTCAGACCCGCCATACCGCTGGAGCGCCAGCATCAACGCCCGCGTGAGTTGGGACGTGTTCGTCTGGCGGTCCAGCATGCGGACCAGCGATGGGACCAGTTCGGGCGCGTGCACCACGGTGCACAACATCACGTCGACGATGCTCTGGGAATCGGCAAGGCGGCCGGCCACCACCTGCCGCAGAATCTCCCGGTCGTCGGTGGAAAGCGAGGCGGCATAGGCGCGGACTTCGGACAGCAGTTGAAAATCCTCGTCGTAGTAGTTGTGCTGGATCAGGTCGGCCAGTTCCCGCGCGATCTGTTCACTCGTCTTCGTCTTCATGCAAGGCCTTGTTCGGATCAGTTTATCATCGCATGCAGAAGGTTCAATGTCTGAAGTGTCGGATCCATGACCTTCTTCAGCAAGGGGAACTGGGAAAGGCTGGCCATGGCATTCTTGTTGCCGCCGACGAAGTAGAGCTGCGTGAGAAACGTGCTGAGGTAGGTCAGGCAGAACACCCGGAAGACGGGCGATTCCATCCCTCGCAGGACAAATTCGACAATGTAGATGAAGTAGGCGACGACCGTGAAGACCATGAAGTAGTCCATGTACCTCGACGGCGCGACGGAACTGGAAATGGTGATCCAGCAGGCAGGAAGGATGATCAGCACCACCAGCCGTTGCAGCGACGCCGTAAGCGCCGTCAGGAGAAGTGCCAGCGAAAAGATGGGAAAGGCATAGAGGTAGCCCTGGGCGATGCGGGCCTGGATCACGCTGTTTCCGCTGAGCATGTACTGCACGGCGAGGATGGCGAGGGAGCAGGCGGCAGACAGGACGAGCATTTTTGCCGTGGAGGACTTGCGCTCGTCCGCAAACTGGTAGGACGCCGCGGCCTCGGTCAGGTCTTCCTTGCGGGTCTCACGGGCAAACCACGATTTGTTCGCGGGTTTCTGCTCCCACATGACGGACGTCACGGTCGTTGGGGCCGGCTCATCAAGCATCGTGTCCCGAAGCCGCATCTGTTTGCGCATCCGGATGGGCGGCGCAGGCGGTGGCGGCGCTGCGGCCGCCGCCGTTGCAGCTTCCACGGAACACAGCGTCGAGCAGGAAGGGCATCGAACGATTTCCGTCACCGGCTTTTCGGACAGCGTGTTGGAAACACCACACGAAGGACAAGTTATGACGGTCGATGGCATCCGGTGTAAACCTTGGTGCAAGTAGTAGTACCCCACGGAGGCCGTCTGATAAATGCTCACTTACGGGTAGCCGGAAAAGATGGATCGGGTATGATCGCCAGCGCGATGGACGACCGCTTCCTAGCGTTTGAATACAAGCTCAAGGCCGATGGTGCCCCGCGCATTCTCATCGACAATTTCCGGCGGCAATACCAGCACCTCACCGAGGGCCAGACCGGCCTGGTCCCCCTCCACACGCTGGAACCGGTGCCGGATTTGACCAGGGCCGAGTCCTTCGAGCGCTTTGATGCAGCCGGGCAGAAGGCCCTCTCCCGCTGCGTCATGATCAAGCTCAATGGCGGCCTCGGCACCAGCATGGGCCTGGAAAAGGCCAAGTCGCTCATCAACGTCAAACGTGGCCTGAGTTTCCTCGATGTGCTTGCGCGGCAGGTCATCCATATCCGCCGGACCTCCCGGGTCCCCTTGCCCTTTCTCCTCATGAACAGCTTCAGCACCGACGGCGACTCGCTCCACGTACTGGCCGGGTATCCGGACATCCAACGTGGGCAGGAGGACTTCCCCTTGTCCTTCCTCCAGCACCGGGTGCCCAAAGTGCGCAAGGACGACCTCCTCCCGGTCACCTGGCCGCAGAACCCGGAGAAGGAATGGTGCCCGCCCGGCCATGGCGACCTGTATGCCGCGCTCCTCACCTCCGGCCTTCTCGAGAAGTTGCTCGCGAAAGGGTTCGATTTCGCGTTCGTCTCGAATTGCGACAACCTCGGCGCGACGCTCGACGGCCGCATGCTCGGCTATTTTGCAGAGCGGGACACCCCCTTCATGATGGAGGTGACCGAACGAACGGAAGCTGATTGCAAGGGCGGCCACCTCGCCCGATTGCGCGGAGGCGGGCTCGTCCTCCGCGAACGTGCGCAGTGCCCGACCGGGGAGGTTGACGACTTCCAGGACATCCGGAAACACCGCTACTTCAATACAAACAACCTCTGGCTGAACCTCCGCCACATCGGCAGCTACCTCGACTCGACCGGCGGCGTTTTGGATCTTCCGCTCATCATGAACAGGAAGACCGTCGACCCGCGCGATCCGGATTCGCCCGAAGTCATCCAGCTTGAGACGGCGATGGGCTCCGCGATTTCGGTATTCCCCGGCTCCGAGGCGCTCAGTGTGCCGCGCACCCGGTTTGCACCGGTGAAGACGACCGACGACCTGCTGGCGCTCTGGTCGGATGCATACGCGCTGACGGAGGATTTTTACATTGTGCTCCACCCGTCGCGCAAAAACGGCCCGCCGGTGGTGAAGCTCGATCCGGCTCACTACCGCATCATCGACGATTTTCTCGCGCGGTTCCCATCGGGCGCGCCATCGATGTTGCAGTGCGACTCGTTGACCGTCAAAGGCGACGTCCAGTTCGGAAGAAACATCACACTGCGAGGAGATGTCGTAGTGAAGAATACGGACGCAATGCAGATGACGATCGCCGACGGAATGACGTTGTCTGGATCATGACGATCCAGGAGCGGACGCGGCTACAACGCGGGCATACATGTCAGCCGATGCAGCCGTGCCGCTCCGTCGGCGCGTCTGCAATAACGCATCTACACCGCCGCGAGCAGCGCGGACACCTTGTCGGTTCGCTCCCACGTGAAGACGTCGAGATTCTCCGTGCGGCCGAAGTGACCATACGCCGACGTTTCTTCGTAGATGGGGCGAAGCAGGTCGAGTCCTTTGATGATCTCGACCGGCTTGAGTCCAAACACCTTGCGAACCGCCTGGCTGATTCGCTTCTCGGGCACCTGGGCCGTGCCGAACGTGTCGACAAGCACGGAAACGGGATCCGGATAGCCGATGGCGTACGCGAGCTGGACCTCGCAGCGCGACGCGAGCTTGGCGGCGACGATGTTTTTCGCAATGTAGCGCGCCATGTAGGCGGCACTGCGGTCGACCTTGGACGGGTCCTTCCCGGAGAAGGCGCCGCCGCCATGGCGGCCCATGCCGCCGTAGGTATCGACGATAATCTTGCGACCCGTGACACCGCAGTCGCCCTGCGGACCGCCGACGACGAAGCGTCCGGTGGGATTGACGAAATAGCGCGTCTGCCGGTCCAGCAGCTTGCGCGGGACGGCTTTGCTCACAACCTGTTCGAGGACGCCTTCGCGCAGGTTCTTGTAGGAGACATCCGGGGCGTGCTGGGTGGAGACAACGATCGTGTCGACGCGCACCGGCCTGTTGTTCTCGTAGACCACCGTGACCTGCGACTTGCCGTCGGGCCGGAGGAACGGAAGGGCCCCGGAGCGGCGCGCTTTCGCGAGGCCTCGGGTCAGCCGGTGCGCCAGCATGATCGGCATCGGCATCAACTCCTTCGTTTCGTCGCACGCGTAACCGAACATCATGCCCTGGTCGCCGGCGCCCTGCTCGGACGTCGCCTTGTTCGCGGCCTTCTTGGCGTCGACGCCCTGGGAAATATCCGGGGACTGGCGGTCCAGCGCGACGAGCACCGCGCAGGTATTCCCGTCGAAACCGATCGTCGAATCCGTGTAACCGATGCGGCAGACCTTCTGGCGGACGATGTCGGCGTAGTTCACGACCCCGTGGGAAGTGATCTCACCCGCCACCACGACCATGCCCGTCTTCGCCAGCGTCTCGCAAGCGACACGGCTCCGCTTGTCCTGCGCGAGCAACGCGTCGAGGATGGCGTCGGACACGCCGTCGCATACCTTGTCGGGATGCCCCTCCGTAACGGACTCGGAGGTGAAGAGATAATTGCCGGATGACATGCTATGGATCTCCTTTTCAGGAGGTTTCAGGTGTCAGGTTTCAGGTGTCAGCCAGGATTCGATTGCATGATCATCCTGGCTGAC
>JAZDKY010000010.1:0-2094 GCA_043802525.1 bacterium | reverse complement strand
CCCGTCATATTGATGCTGAGCGGCTTGCCATCCTGCGCCACCACCGTGCCCGCACCTTTCAGAACGACGGTCGAATGCGTAAATCGCGCCGCCGCGAGCGCGACGCCGCAACGATCCTTTTGAACTGCCTCGACCTCCTGCGAAAACAGCCGCGCCATTTCCCCCGGGTGCGGCGTCAGAACCACGGGGCACTTCGCCCGCTCGATCCAGTGCGGCTGGCCTTCCAGCACGCTGATGGCATCCGCGTCCAGCACCAGAGGAACCACGCAGTCGCGGATGATGTGACGAACGAGCGTCAGGCTCTGAGGATTCCGCGTCAGCCCGGGCCCGACGAGAACCGCATCGAAATCATCGATGCGGTTCTTCCACTCGGGCCAGATCTCCGCGGAAAGCGAGCCGGCTGAAGTTTCCTGCGCACCGATCACCATGCTTTCGAGCGTGGCCCCGGCAACAAGGTTGGCAATACATTCCGGAACCAGCGCGGTGACCAGCCCCGCCCCCGAGCGCATCGCAGCGCGCGCGGCCATCGCGATGGCGCCGGAGTATCCGCGCGCGCCGCCAATCAGCAGGACATGGCCGTAGTTTCCCTTGTGCGAAGCGCGCGGACGGCGATTGAACAGCGGTTTCAGATCCGTGAGGTAGATCATTTCCCGGTCGCTTTCGACCTGCATCTGGGAGATGTACTCCTCGGGAATCCCGATATCGACGACCTCGACAGAGCCGACGTAGTCGAGCGCGCAGGGCTCCACGAGGCCCTTTTTCGGCAGGCCCATCGTGACGGTCACGTCGGCCCGCACGACGTCGCCCTCCGCCGCGCCCGTGTCGGCATTCAGGCCGGACGGAATATCGATCGCGACGACCAGCGAGTCCTGGGAGTGGGCATTGATATACTGAATGGCGCCGGCGGCGGGCCCGCGCGCAGGCCCCGTCGTCCCCGTGCCGAGAATCCCGTCCACCAGCACGTCGCCAAACGCCCGGAACGGCATCTCCTGGTCCCAGTCTTCCTTGGTGGGAAGCTCGCGCAGGGCGATGCCGGCGGACTTCATCTTGCTCATGTGCTTGAGGGCGTCGCCGTGAACTTCGTTCGCGGCGCCGGCAAGCCAGACTTCCACCGCCAGCCCCATTTCCTTCAGATGCCGCGCGGCGGCAAACACATCGCCGCCGTTGTTACCGCGGCCGGCGAAAAGGTGGATCGTCGGATTGTAGAAACCGGCGATCTCGGCAACCCGCCTTGCAATGTCGGCCACGCCCTGCCCGGCCCGGTCCATGAGCGTTCCGCCCGGAGTTCCATTCTCCTCGATCGTGCGCCTGTCGAGCTCCCGCATCTGAGCCACGGTGACCAGTTTCATGAGATATCCTCTCCCCGACATCGGCCAACCAGCAGGGCCTGGGCCACGGCATAATGCCGCGTGTGCGCCAGGCTCACAAGAACCTGCTCCACCCCGCGCTTTTTCGCAAGCTTGCTACCCTTGGCGCTCAAGCGGACGGACGGCGCGCCGGTCTTGCGGTCGCGCACGACCTCGATGTCCAGCCATCCGATATGTTCGCTGACGCCGGTGCCGAATGCCTTGCTCACGGCCTCCTTCACCGCGAAACGCCCCGCGTAGTGGTTCCACGGCTCGGCCCGCGTGTCGCAATAGGCGCGCTCGCGCGGCAGAAAAATCTTTTCCTTAAACGAGCGGCTCCACCGCCGAAGCATCTCGCGCATCCTCTCGTTTTCCACGAGGTCGATTCCAATGCCCATCACGTTCCAGCCAACAAACAAATTCTTCACGGCGACCTTCTTCACATCTCACCTCCGCGGTACGGAGACATGGCCGTCAGGATTTCCTTCACCGCATTTTCCAGCCCGACGAAAACAGCACGCGCAACGATGCTGTGCCCGATGTTGAGCGTGTCGAGGTGCGGAATGCGCAGGATGGCCGCCATGTTCTTCACATTGATGCCGTGACCTGCGTTGACCTGAAGCCCCAGATCGCGCGCGAGCTTTGCCCCGTCGATCAGCTTCTGGAGCAGGGCCGGCGCGGCTTTTTCATCCGCCTCGCAATACGCGCCCGTGTGCAGTTCGACCACGGGCACGCCGAGATCGGCGGC
>JAZDKY010000009.1:0-8766 GCA_043802525.1 bacterium | reverse complement strand
TTGAATCGCGTCCAGCCAATCGTCCAGCACCGGCCCCGTCAACGTCTCGGAACCGTTCAACCGGAAGTACCCGTTCGTCTCCGCATCCCCACCGTGGTCCACCAGGTACACGAACAGCTTGTTCGCGTTGCCCACCCAGTTCGTGAACGTCGTTTGCGCGTTGGCCATCGTCGCGGTCAGGTCAATGTCATCCGCCGCGCCGTCCCCGTCGATGTCGCGGGACGGGTCCTGGCTCAGGTACTGCACGTTCTCCTTCCCGTAGCCCCGGTAGAGAAGAATGTTGTACGCGTTGTTCGCGAGATAATCGGTTGAGGGCCACAGCGGATCCTCGCCCCCCTTCGTCCCCGCGATCATCACCGCCTTGCCCGCCTTCGCGATCTCCACAGGACTGATCACGTTCAGGTACGCCCGCCCGAACCTCGCATCCCCGTCCCACGCCTCCATCACGTCCACGCAGTCCGACGTGGAGCCGGCTTCGTAAAGCACGGACGTGACGCTCAGGGACGTAAGGGATCCGCCGCTGGGGTTCTCCAGTCCGAACCACGTGATCGTGTTGGTCGAGCCGGAAGCGCCCAACGTCACCGTGTTCTCCGCCACCACGGTCTTCCGCGACGGTTTCACCACCAGTTGCGGACACAGTGCCACCGCTCCGTTCGTCGCCGCCGTCACGCGCCCCAGCCGGTTCAGGACCAGCGCCTGATCGTTCGTGTCGACCGTCCCGTCCAGGTTCATGTCCCCCGGCAGGTAGTTGGTCCGACCCGCCTGCTGTTGCACGATGAAGACATCCGCGTCCTTGACGCGCCCTTCCCCATCCGCGTCGCCGGCCGAAAGCCCCCACACGCCGGCTTCCAGTTCCACGGCTCCGTTTGTTCCGCCGTTATACTGGGCGGAGGCCGTCGTGAAGTCATAGCTGACGGTCGTGTTGGTATAGGCCACCGGCCCCGCCGACATTACCGAGAGGTGGTTCCGGTGTTTGATCACCATATAATAGGAGTGGTTCGGTGTGCACTCCAGGCGCAGCCCCGGCGCACCCGCGTCGGTCACCAGCACGCCGTCTTCGCGCACGAACACGCTGCGTGACGCCGCCACGGCGAGACCATTGGTCTCCAGGAGTTGGGCCAGGACCCAGTCCACGGCGTTGGTCGGAATCGCCGTCGCGTTTCGTGGGTCTTCGCAGTAGGGGGCGTTCGTCGGGATCGACAGCGCCGATCTCATCGCGTTGCTCGCCGCGTCGTACGGCCCTTCGAGCAGCGCGCGCAGGTCGCTCGCGATCGTGTACTCGTACGCACCCATGTCCACGCGCCCGTTGAAGATGCGCGGGTTGTCGTCCAGATCCGACGTCCCCGTCATCCACGCCTCGTTGCGCCCGGCGTCGATGCACGGCGAGTCGACCCGCAGCCGCAAATTCGTCGATGCAAAGTCCACGAACGACGGCGCGTTGGAGATGTGCCCCGGACCCCACCACGGCAACGGCATCGCGCAGCAGTTGGCGAGTGTTCCGCCGTAGTAGTTGGCGCCGTTGGGCGCCTCATTGTAGTAGACAATGCAGTTGTACAGATCGGCATAGAAAGCCCCACCACCGAAGTCAGTCGCCGAGTTGCCCGAAAGTGTGCAGTTGTTCAGCGTGCCGTCGCACGCCCCACCGCCGTATTTCGCCGAATTGCCGGAGACCGTGCAGTTGTTCAGTGTGCATTGATCCACCCCACCACCGACGTAACTCAATGCTGAATTGCCGCAAACCGTGCAGTTGTTCAGCGTACTGTAGTACGCTCCGCCACCTTCACCACTCGCCGAGTTGCCGGAGAGCAGGCAATTGTTCAACGTACTGTAAGACGCCCCGCCGCCGTAGAACGCCGAGTTGCCGGAGAGCGTGCAGTTGTTCAGCATGCCATATTTCGCCCCGCCGCCGTCATGCGCCGTGTTGCCGGTGATGATGCAGTTGGAGAGCACCGAATCGGAGCCCTCGCACCACACCCCGCCGCCACTCTCATCCGAAAAGCCCGCATTCCCTCGCGTCGCCCCGTTCGTCAGCGTAAACCCGGTCAGGCTGGCGCCATCAGCGATGTAGACGCAGCGCACGGCTGCATCGCCATTGGTCGTCGCCGGATCCCAGGCCCCCCGGATGACTGTGACGGCCGGGCCGTTGACGCTGCGCACTCGGACCGGCTTGTGGATCGCCACACGATTGGTCAGCCGGTCCGTGACCATGGGATACCCCTTCACGCCTCCCGTCTGGTACACGCCGTTGCTGACCAGCACCAGCCCCCCCACAGGACACACCTCGATCGCCGCCTGGATATTCGTCGCCGCCGTCACCCAGTTCGTGAACGGCGCCACATGGCCGCCCCCCGGCGCCACGTAGTGCGTCGCGGATTCCATCGACACCACCTGCACAGTCGCCGTCGCCGCAACGCTGACCGTGTAGTTCGAAACCTCCAGAACGATCTCATACACGCCCGCCGTCGCAAACGCGTGCGGGACCAGGCACTCGTTCGTGGCATACGCACCGTCTCCAAACGACCAGGCATGACCTCGCGCCCGTCCCCCGATATCCGTCTGAAACTCCGCAGCGTAGCCGACCGCCACGTTCGTATAATCCACCAGGATCGCCGCCGTCAGCGCGCCCGTGATCCCTGCGCTCCAATACTCGTCGCTGCCGATATCCACCGCCGCACCGTTGGTGCGTGGTTCGTCATCACGGTCCAAGGCCCATGACACAAGAGCGTCATCCCCCGCATTCCGGCAGGGCGAGTTCTCCAAAAGAAGGGGATTCCCCGGGCTTACGATACCTGGTTGATTGGTTGTATTGCCCGTGCCGCCGGGATTGGGCGTTGTGCAGGAATTTGTGAACGAGCTCGACCAGTAATTCGGCCCGCTATTTGCTTGGTTATAGTACGCGATGCCGTTGTATAGCGTGCCCCCAACCACGCCTCCACCGTAGGCCGCCGAGTTGCCGGAGACCGTGCAATTGTACATGTTGACGCCATACGTTCCGCCACCGTAATAACCCGCCGAGTTGCCGAAGAGCGTGCAGTTGTACATCGTGAAGCCATACACCCCGCCGCCGTTCCAACCCGCCGAGTTGCCGGTCAGCGTGCAGTGGTCCAGCGTACTGAAAGCCGCCCCGCCGCCGTAGCGACTCGCTGAGTTGCCGAGAAGCATGCAGTTGTACAACGTGCTGTCGCTCGCGCCGCCGCCGTAGTAACTTGCCCAGTTACTGGAGAGCGTGCAGTTGTACAACGTGCCATAGCACGCCCCCCCGCCAAACGCCAAACCATCGGCATCCATAACCGAGTTGCCGGAGAGCGAACAGTTGTACAACGACCCGTTGTGCGCCCCACCGCCATCAACATACGCCGCGTTCTGCACGATGATGCAGTTGGAGACCACCGCCCCGGGGCTCTCGCACCACACCCCGCCGCCACTCTGATCCGCGTCCGAGTCCGCTGTCCGCGTGGCGCCGTTGGTCACCGTGAACCCAAGGAGCGCTGCGCCGTTGGTCGCGTAGACACACCGCACCGCCGCGTCACCGTTGGTCGTCGCCGGATCCCAGGCCCCCTTGATCACCGTGACATCCGGGCCATTGACACTCCGCACCGTGATCGGCTTGTGAATCGCCACCCGGTTCGTCAGCAGATCCGTGACCGCCGGATAGCCCGCCACGCCCCCCGTGTCGTACACGCCGTTGGTCACCCATACCGTGTCGCCGTCCGACGACACATCAATCGCCGCCTGGATGCTCGTCGCCGCCGTCACCCAGTTCGTGAACGGCGCCACATGAGCGCCTGACAAGGAGACATATCTTTCCTCTGCCAAAACCGTGACAGAGCTGACAATTAGAACAACGAATATGCGGAATGTGTGGACCCGCCCACGACATCCCTCGCGGCCACGCCACACGTCATCACCCCTAGTTCTCACAACCCAAGTTCCCCTCAAATGCTTCGACCGTCTTTGCAAACAACAGCAAGCGAAAGGATACACCTCACCATCCGCACCGTACAACCCTAGTCCTTTCCGAACCTGCACCAGACGGGTCAAGACCATCATTCGCATAAGAGACTCATACCCGAGAGGTTAAGAAGAACCTGGCTGGACAACCGCCGAACATAGGCTCAATTGAGGGAACCACGAATGGATACTCCTTCGTCTCGCCTCGAAGGCGGGACTGCGGAGGACAGGCACGAATGAACACCAACGGGTTGCCCACAGATCTCCACAAATCTTCACAACTGATCTGTGTTTGTCTGTGCGTATCTGTGGGTTCCCTTCTTGTTCGTGTGAATTCGTGGTTTCCTCTCTTGGGTTGCGGCCTTGCCACGCTGCGCAAGACCCCGCTCGACCAGACACATTTCTGGTCGTTCATCCAACCCATTCATGCCTCCGCGTCTCCGAGGGAAACCCGGCGATGGCCGGCGGTCAAATAATGTCAAGCAGTTCGCACGGAAAGTGCCGCGGATCCTCTGCGGCACAAGGACTTCGACGCTCGCTTCTTCCTCCAGCAAGCCTGGTCACGAGATCGAACAACTCGCGCGTTGCAAACGGCTTTGGAATGAACGCATCGGCGCCCAAGGCAATAAAAGAGTCGCGATCCGCGGAAAGAAAGGAACCGGTCATCACAATGACACGTACGCCCAGATCGAGCTTCAGGATTTCCTGCAGGCCCTCGATTCCGTTTTTTCCGGGCATATCGACGTCCATCAGGATGACATCCGGCTTGAAGGCCGCGAGGCGGCTCAGTCCGTCGTCCACGTCACGCGCGCACGCCACCTCAAAGTTCCGGGAGAGCAGTCGGGCGATTAGAAAACGGATGGACGCCTGGTCATCGATTACCAACACCCGCGGCTTTGTAAGATTGTCTTGCATGTCCTTCATGGCTTTCATGGCTTTCATGGCTTTCATGGCTTAAGTCGCACGTGAAAGGACAAATCTTCCCGAAAAAGTGCATGTTTACGATGAATCAAACCAACCACGATCGGATCTTTATCGCTCTCATATTTGCGATGCAATAGCCCGGTTTCTTCATGAACGTCGATGCGTTCATCATAAACCGCATTGCCTGCAGGCGCGAACGTGAGTTCCCGCCGCGTGAGTCGCGTACCGCGCCAACGCGGTCACGCGATTGGGGACAACGTCCCCTCACGGGCGGACGCGCCCGCAGGCAAAGACATGATACAATGCGATGTCGCACCGCGTTGCAGACGTGGCAGCCCCGTTTGGATGCGGCACAGCCGCATCCATCACGGCCGCGGAGCGGCGGATGGTTCGCGTTTTGCGAATAATCCGGTGTGGAGTACGCTTCGCATCCTTCTTTTCAATGAGACGAATACGGCGACAATTCGTTCACCACCGGTTGCGTTGGAACCGGGACCTGATAGATTCATACCGTGTCCATTTGAAATTCGCCGGCTCGGGACAGGCGGCGGCCCGGGTTGTCCGACATGCCACGCGCAGCCTTGCAGGCGGGGACGGTGCGCCCTACCATAGGAGGGACGAATTTCAAACTGACGCACTAGCGATAGATTGGCTGCACCATGAAAATTGGAATTCTGTCGGACACGCACGGGGATGTGGAGCGGACCGCGCTGGCGGCCAGGATTCTGAAGCACCACGGGGCTACGGTCGTCGTCCATTGCGGTGACATCGGTTCCGAAGGTGTCCTGACGGAATTGTCCAGCCAGCTTGGACTCGCCGGTATTCCAGTCCACGCCGTACTCGGCAACGTGGATACGCCGGAGCTTGCGCGGTTTCCCGCTTCGGCGGGCGTGAACGTCCAGACGCGCATGGCCGAGATCGAGTCGGACGGCAAACGCATCGCAGTCATCCACGGCGACGACATCATGCGCCTGAAGGACGCCGTGGTCTCCGGCCAGTACAACTATGTCCTTACCGGGCACACGCATCTCCGCAGCGATACGCGCATCGGCACCACGCGCATCATCAATCCCGGCGCCCTCCACCAAGCCTACCCGCCCAGCGTGGCCGTGCTGGATGTGGAGACGGGAGAATTGATGTCGCTTGTGGTCAACTCCTCCTCCCCGTAATCTTAATCGTAATCCTAATCGTAATCGTAATCTCTTCTCCGACTCCGACTACGATTACGGGACGAAGGACAGAATCCGCTCCGCCGCAATCCGATCCCCGCCGGCCCACAGCTTCTCCGGCGGGTGCGCCGCTGAACGAACAGCCTGCAAGGCCTCCCCGAGTTCCCCGCGGTACAACTTCGTTCCGGGGATGTGGACGTTGCGCAGGAACCTCTTCATGGCCGCAACCAGCACGTCGAATTCCCGGAAATCCGTCCTCTCGGTGTAGACGATCGGCTTGTTGTTCACGACACATTCGGACAGCACCCCGAAACCGGGCTTGGTGATCACAACGTCGACCGACGCCATTACGTCGGCGTATGGAAATAGGTCGCGATCTACCGCATGGATGTTCCGTCCCTGCCACGTAAGCGGCTTGACGGTGAAGAACTCGTGGTCGCCCAGCGCCGCCACGCGGTCGAGCGCGTGGTCATCCCATGACAGGGACGTGAACGAGAGCAGGACCCAGGTCTTGCGGGTGTCCGCCGCAGTGGCACGGGCGAGTTCGCCCCGCCGGTCCTGGCCCGGCGAGGCCACGAGCGGCAGGTCCTCGACGCGCCGGAAGGCAGCCATGGGTTCGGCAAAGGGCAGGCGCAACAACAGGTCGGCCTTCCGATATCCCGCGCCGATCACGTCGACTGCGGGCTGCCAGCGCGGATCGCGCGCGGCAAATTCCTCGTAGATCCAATCCCAGCCGAAGTTCCCGACCGCCACGGCCGGTACGCCTGCGCGCGCCGCCGCCTCGATCGGGATCGAGGGGATATCGGTCACAACCACTGCGGCGCGACGGTCCGCCAGGAATTTCGCCTGCCCGGCCACGAGGGCGTCGCGCGTGTCGCAGAGTTCCTGCGCCGCGCGCCGTGTTGCGTCAAGGTCGACGCGTACGGAGTCCAACTGGACCATGCCGACGTCGAACGAGCCCGCGACCAACTCCACGCGCGTCCCCGTCAACCGGCTCTCGACAAAATCGCGCGGGAGGTCGGAAACGACCACGACGCCGATGCCCGGTCGCGCACGGGACAGGGCGCGCAGGATGTCGCAGGATCTCGATCCGTGCCCGAAGCCGTGAGCGGTGATGTAGTAAACGATGGGCGACTGGAGCGCCGGCGTATGGGCGTGTTGGAACATTTAAACAACACTCCATCACTTTTCGCCGTTGCAGAAGCATCCCCCGAGCGGGATCTGCGCGAGGAAAAACGGGGTGGCCAGGTTCGACGTCGTCGCTATGCTGGAGGCCCACTTCATGGATAGTTCCTGCTCTTACTCATACTCTTCCTCTTGCTCAAAGGGAACTGGATCGAACGTGGGGTCGTGGGCGCTTTCGACAGGGCTCAGGGCAGGCGGCGGCTTTATCGAAGCCGCCCTACCCATCGGGAGAGGAATTCCGAATTTCACAAACTGGTAGGGCGCGACGTCCCTGTCGCGCCGCCCTTCGACAGGGCTCAGGGCAGGCGGCGGGGCGGGACGCCCCGCCCTACCGGTCGGAGAAGCAGGTTGAAGCTCCACCACCGAGCAGAGACATTGTTTGACTTAACACCTTCCTGCCGATACCGATAGGGTAACTCACGACAAGGAAAGCCATGGAAGCCAAGCCAACCAAACCGAAAAGCCGAACCGGGTTATGGGTCGCGGTCGTTCTCCTCGGGCTCGGGCTCCTCATCAGCGTGGCGATCAACACCGGTCTCGCCGCGGCCCTTCTGGTGAAATCGGGCAAGGGGCTCGCGCACGACGGCGGCGGCGAGGACGAATTTCCCGTCCTGACCGAGCGCTGGTCATACGGCAGCGGGGACGTCAAGGCTGTCCGCATCCCGATCCTTGGTGTGATCGCGCGCGAGGGCGATGACGGATGGCTCGGCTCGCAGGAGAACAAGATCGACCTGATCCTGCACGAGATCCAGGCCGCGAAGAACGACGAGGACGTCAAGGCGATCATCCTCGAGGTCGATTCCCCGGGCGGCGGCATCACGCCGAGCGACGAGATCTACAACGCCCTGCTGGACTTCCGGGACAGCGACGACTCGAGGCGGATCGTCGTGTTCATGCGCGACCTCGCCGCGTCCGGCGGCTACTACGTTTCGATGGCGGGCGACTGGCTGATCGCAGAGCCGACAACGGTCGTGGGCTCCATCGGCGTGATCATGCAGTCGCTCAACTGGAAACAACTGAGCGAGAAAGTCGGTATCCGCGACGTGACCATCAAATCCGGCGCGAACAAGGACCTGCTCAACCCGTTCGTCGACGCCCCGCCCGAACAGCTGGCGATGCTTCAGGGCATGATCGACGCGATGTACAACCATTTCCTCGGCATCGTGCAGGACGCCCGGCCGATCGAGGCCGACAAGCTGAAAGCCCTCGCGGACGGCCGCATCTTCGCCGCGGAGGAGGCGCTCGACCTGCAACTGATCGACCAGATCGGCTACTGGGACGACGCGGTGGAGCGCACCGCCGAGCTGCTGAACGAGAAAACGATCAAGGTGGTTCGCTACGAACACCGGCCCACACTCTTCGACTTCCTGAGCGGAATCCGCATGCCCCTGAAGTTCTCGAACCTCCTGGACGCGCAGACGCCGCGGTTCCAGTATCTGTGGAAACCGTAACGGGAGGGCAACGTGGAAATTTGCCCCCCAGGCCCCGATCTCCGGCATGAGGGGGCACCTCCACCTTGCCCCCCAGACGCAAGAAA
>JAZDKY010000008.1:0-35428 GCA_043802525.1 bacterium | reverse complement strand
GGAGCGGGCGGTCAGTAGCGCGTTGAGTTCATCGACGTTCATGGTTTTGTGTCATGCTGCCCGGTTTGCTCGGCCGTTGCGAGCGCGACCTGCCCCGAATACGGCTGGCGGGCTGCTCGACCTCCTCTCCCTTTGGGAGGGGTCGGGGGAGGGTGCGCTTCGCTTGCTGGTCTTCGGTGTAGGCGTGGGGCATGGCTAAAACAAATGCAGTTGCGGTTCGTGCGGAATGGGGAACACGCCGATGATAACCCACGGGTTCGGGGCGACGAAATGAAACTGCTGCGTCGTGCCTAGAAAGAAATGCACGTCGGTGCGGCAGAATTCGTCGAGATACTTTGCTCGCACCTTCTCAAGCGCAGTCTTTTCGTCGCCGTGCCGGCGCAGGCAGTTCCAGAACAACGCGCCTGCCTCCCAATCCAGCACCTGCATTTCGCTCTCTCGCCCGTCGGCGTCCGCGAAGCGATATGAGAAACTGTAGGGGAGCTTGGGAATCACTTGAAACGCCTGCCGCCAAGCCTCCTCCGCAAATAACTCGCCTTGGTTCGACTGGTTGCGCATTTCGGCGAGCTTCGCCGCATCCCACTCCCGCGTTTCTTCCTCCCACACGAAATCGAGAATGTTTGCGGGTTTGAACACGGCCAGCGACAGCGTGTTGGCTTTAGCGCCATCAATCAACGCCTGCAGCCGGGTATGCACGGTCGCCTTCTTCAGCAAAATGGCCCGTCGATCCCGCCAGTTGTCATCCGTCTCCATGTGGCCAGCGGGGTTCAACTGTTTCACGTTGGCCGGATGGTGTGACTCCGGGCGCGGGTCGTTCCTGCTCCTGATGATGTCGCACTCCAGCCAGTCAAACTTGCGGTATTGCTCCGTCTCGTCCAGCCGCCGGAATGGCACGGGATAAAGCCGCACCCAGGAACCATCCTCGCGCACGCCCGCCGTGCAGACCGTCTCCCCGTATTTTCGCGAAAGCGTCGGGTAGGTTTTGACCGTGATGAGGATGCGCTCCCGGGCCATGATGACCTTTCACGTTTACAGATGTTGTGGTCGCAGGCCCGCGCTCAGGCGCTCAAGCGCATCAGCCACGCAATGCCGATGACACTGCTTCGGCAGCCGCTCGAAACAGGTCAGCGCGACCCGTTCGCCCGCCGCCACCCAGCCGCGGATGATTTCCAACGCGTTAGTCTGATTAGGGAGACTGGTCCGCTCGTAGGTCTCGAACAACGCGTCGTAATCCGCTTGCGTATTCAGCGCCTTGCGCTGGTCCGATGCGATGCCGAGATCAGGCAGGTGTTCATAGCGGATGCCCACATCTTCGGATGCTTTGCCAAGCGTGCCCTTAGAGAACCCGTATTTTCGGCTCAAGGGATTGCGTCGCACGTCGCAAAGCACCGTTACCCCGGCCCGGAGCAATTCGTTCAGGTAGTTTTCCAGGCTCCGGCCCTCGTAGCCGATCGTGACGATGCCGGCCGGCTGGCGTTGCGGCTTGGCTGCCTCGATCCGCGCCCGCTCGTCCCGATCAAGCGGCAGCTTCTCAAGCAATTCGCTGCGTGTCGCGTAGTACGGATGATTTCGGTATTGCTCGAGGATCAACGCCTGTCCACGCAGCCCGGCTCGTTGCCGACAAAAGGCAGCCACCTGCAAGGGATCCACCGCCTGCAGGCGCACCGCGGCACGACCCGAGTCCGTCAGATGCCACGTCTGGTCGTCGTCGGTCAGCAGTTTCTCGCCGATCAGCTTCCGTTTGTCGGCATAGGACGTGAAGGAAAAACCGCCGAACTTGTACGGCACGAAGTCGTAGGTCGGGTCCACCTCGCACTCGCAGGTGTACAGGAGCAGCAGCTTCTGGAAGTCCGTGTGCCCCAACGGCTCACCGAAGCCGTCCAGCAGAGTTAGCAGTAGTCTCTGGCGCTGAAAGAGCATGCCGGATAGATACCCGATTTCCGGGCTGATGCGCAATCAGACTTCCGAAAACAACCAGATGGCGGGCTGCTGTACCTCCTCTCCCTCTGGGAGAGGACGGGTGAGGGTGCGCTTCGCTTGCTGGTCTTCGGTGTAGGCGTGGGCGCTCATGGGCTGGCAATGGACCAAACCAATGAATACCCAACGCTGGATTCATCTCCGTTCGGGTCAAAAGGGAACCCCTCTAAATTCAGGCATTCGCGCCGTTTTGTCCGTTTTTGACGCGCGTTCCTTTTGACAAAACTGGCCTGATTCGGGGTCATTTAGTCCAATGATTCCCGGAGCGACCGGCATGACGAAAATCGCTACCCATCAAATACCCATCAAATACCTAAGCGCTTGGCTTTCAAGTCCTTGCATCATGGTCGGCGCTCACCGGGGTCTCCCGCGTCAAAGAACTATGCCCAGTAAGGCACATACCTCATCAGTTTGTTGGCCGCGTTCTCATCCCCGGGGCGAATCTTCTTCGCGGCAAAAGCCTCGGCCAGCAAACGCGAGGCCGTTGCGGCATTCTTTTTCTCGATCGTAAATCGATCCCGGATGGATTCGTTGTTCGTGATTTGGTTGGTCACAAAACGGAGGCAGCAGTGCTGGTAAACGGCGTAAATCCGCTCGTCCGGTGTAAGGTCCTTCAACGCCTTATAGCGCGACAGCACCACCGTCGTATGGCGACTCCCGAGCCGACACTGATAGGGAGGCAACTGATGCAACTCGATTTCCGTCACCACGGCATCCATCCCATGCCCGCGTTCCTCGCAAATACCGAGCTGCCGTAGCGCGTCAGCGAACTTCTCGTTCCTCGACTGGTTTTCGTCAATGAATCGATCCACCGGCAGCATCGGCACTCCCGGATTCGTGACTTCCACGCGGTCATCGTAAATCTCCACGGTGATGCCCGTGCCTCGCTCCGTGAGGTCTTGATGCACGATGGCGTTGCCCACAATCTCGCGGATGGCTTTCTTAGGGTAGGCGTGGGTTGTCTTGCGCAACGCGGCTGCGATTTCCTCACTGGCCGGAAGCAGATCGCAAATGAAATCAATTAAGGCCACAAAACCGGCCGCGTAGCCTCTCTGGTCGGTTACATCCTTTCCATCCTTCACTTTCAGCTTCGCTACGCCGTCGTAAACAATCACCCGCACACCTTTCCGCGCTAGGGCTTCAAAATCGCCCAGTTTCTTCGCAAAGAGGAGCGCCCCCATGTTCGTGATGGTGTAGCTTGCGCCCTCCCTGCGTAGGAATCCCTTGGCGATGAATACATCCAGCATTTCCTTGCGCGTGGATGGCAGCGGACGCTTGCGTAGGTCGTAATAGCTCTGCACATCGAGCAGCGTCACCACATCTTCTTCCCCGAGGTCGGCCTTGGCGGCTTGATCCGAAAATTCGGGTTCGCCTTCCGCGACGATGCGTTTGAGCTGGTCCGGGGACATAGGCACGAGTTCTTCGCCGGCCCGCATCCAATAGCGGCCATCGTAATGCAGGGGATGTCCTGTCGGGCGTGAGGGAATCTCAAAGACCAGCACGCGACCGTCGGGATGCGCGATCTCGTGCCATATGACCTTGAGTTGAATGCGCTCATGAATGCCTGCCACGGTTTTCTCCGGAATGTCGAACGCCTGCGTACCGACAACCTTGCGTGGCAGTCTGTCCGTCACGCCCAGAATCATCTTCCCACCGCCCTCATTCGCCAGCGCCACGCAATAATCCACCAGCTTTTCAAAGTGGAAGTTGTTCTTGGCCTCCTTGAATTCGACATGCTCGCCCTCGGATCGGGCGGTCAGTAGCGCGTTGAGTTCATCGACGTTCATGGTTTTGTGTCATGCTGCCCGGTTTGCTCGGCCGTTGCGAGCGCGACCTGCCCCGAATACGGCTGGCGGGCTGCTCGACCTCCTCTCCCTTTGGGAGAGGACGGGTGAGGGTGCGCTTCGCTTGCTGGTCTTCGGTGTAGGCGTGGGGCATGGCGGCTATGGCGTCGTTACGCTCGCGGCTGGTGGAGGAATCGGAGTCGATGCTGGGGCCACATGAAGAGACCGGGTGATTGCAGTTTCGAGGAGTGCCGACTTGAGCGCTCCGTCCACATCATTCACGAAATCCGGGTTCGCGTTGATTAGCGCCTCCAGACGATTCAAGCCAGTGTCGAAGCGCGGATTCACAACGGCAGGTGTGGTTTGCAGCGTCGTGATCTGCCCTTGAAGCGTGGCTGTAGGCTGACCAAACGAATCGTCACCACGCCAAATGAACGCAGCAATCCGCGCGATGTGCAAGAGGCCGTTGTTAATCAGTTTGCGTCGTAATTCGGTGATTCCTGTGGCTCGACGCGCCGTCCTAGCCCAGGAGTTTGCGGCTTGGTAGATTAGCAGACAGACGACGTGCGGCTCGACGCTACTGCCGCTGAAAATATCGCCGTAATTATCAGTCCAGACCTTGTATTTCCGCCGGCGGGCGTCTCCCGGCTTCTTCAGGGCGATGGCAAGGAATGCCTGTCCAACATCTTCGTTGGAGACTATCCGCTGGCCTGCCGTGAGTGTGGTGGTGGCGTATTGGTTAACCTTGTGCTCGTAAAGCAGGTTGTAGCGTTCGAATCGTCGTTGCATATCCTGTTGCACGGCGTCGTTTGCTTTCAGATCACGTGTGCTGATACGGTTTTGGTTGTTCGTTGTCAGTAAAATGCGCGATGCCAGCGTTGGGTCGGTCGTCTCGAAAATCTTCAGAAGGACTCTGGTATCTGGCCGCAAGTTACCGTCGCGCGCGGCATGGGCCAGCGCTGTGGCGGTTTGACAACCATTGACGATTTGGAGGTTAGTGATTTTGACCTTCGGATTGTCCGGGTCGGTCACCGGATCACAACTGTCACAGACAATCGTCACGCCGTTGTTCAGAAACCAGAAGAGGTAGCTGGACGCAGCCTCGGTTGCGGTCTTCAAAATGTCCGCATTGACCGACCGGCCTTTCCCCAGGAAGCGGCGGATGTTTGAGTCGAAGAGTGCGCCGCTTGGATCGCCGATTACAAGGTTTGCAATGTCACGAGCTGCTGCCGTGCAGATAATTCCTTTGAGACCTTGAGTCTCGTAACGAATCAGCGAGGGTGTATTTGCATCGCAACGGATCGGGACATCGGCATCGATGGACCGGTTCCGTCTCTCAATGCGATTGATGAGGCCAACCAACTCGTCGGCGCCAAGGGTCTCGAAGGAAAATTCCGCAAATGTTCCATTGTCGTATTCGGCCAGAATTCCCCTGACTTCCTGCTGGTATTCATTAGAGAGGGCGGAGGTCAATCCATTGGTCGCGAAATAGCAGCGCACCCTGACGTTCGATGGTCCGATGCCTGACAGCACGGACCGTACTTCCAAAATCTTGTCGCGAAACGCCTCGTTGGAGATTGTTGCGACTTCATTTCTCGGACGATTCAGCATCCAGCCAAGTCCATTGCGCATCAGAATGATCGCGTTCGAGGAGAAGCCGTCAGTGAACTTGGCGGAAATGATGAAGATCTCCGCTTCGTCGTCCTCTTCATCGATCGAAATGAGATCGATCTGCTTGTCTTGGCTTCCGTCAACCCAATCTGCGGGGTCGAGCGAGTGCACGCTCTGTCCCGTTACAAGGGAATGGACGAAGCGTTCAAATGCTTGTTCTTGTGGAATTCCGATGGAGGTCATCAGATTCGCGATGCGGTCGGCGATAAGTTGTTGTCGTAGTGTCATGATTCCTTTGCGTTAATATTGACCTGCCCCGACAGCAGACGCGGCAGCAGCAGGTCGCGCGTCCGGCGGAGGTTTTGGATTTGGCGGAACAGGCTTAGAATTTCCGAGAACATCGGCTCAACGAGCCGATGATACCGGGCCAGCACGTCATCCGACGGGCAGACAATTTCCATCGCCTCAAACTTGCCCTTGTTGACGTTGCCCATCGTCGCGCCGTTCGCGCCGAGATTCTCCAACGTCTGCTTGGAATCTTGGAGACGGAGAAACAGGAACTCTCGGCTGGCCGGGTTCGCCAACACCACGGAGTTGATTTGCTGGTTCGTCTGGCAGTCCTCGGTTGTGATGGAGACAACGCCAATCGTTCCAATGCAACTCACGCAGATTGAACCGGCGGGCAGCGTCTTGTTAGCCTGCGATTCCGCGCCCGCCGTCGAGAGGCAGTCACTCGTGCCGAGGATGAACATATTCCCGTGCATGTCCGGCGTCTTCACGAACGGCACGTCGTTGCCGTAGAAATCTGCGTTGGCTTTGCTGGGCGTTTTTCCCGTGATGACCGTGCCGAACTGCTGAATGGATTTCACCTCCCAGCCTTGGGGGACAAGCTTCGCACCCTCATCCCCGTCCCTTCTCCCATTGGGAGAAGGGTGGCCGGCGGGCCGGGTTGAGGGTTCACTTCCGGGATACCGGAAGTGAATGAACCACTCGCGGTAGAGGGCGCGGGCCATCGCCTCCAAGAGCCGGATGCGCCGCTGACTATTTTCCATCAGCTCGTCATAGGCCGACAGGATGCCCGCGATCCGCCGTTGCACCGGAAGAGGAGGAAGCTTCGGCAAGTCCATCGTCCGCACATCCTTCATATTCAAATGCGCCACTGTCGCGCCGTTGGTCTTGGCGTGAATCAGCCCTTGAACGTGTGGCCCATTGAGGAAATAGTTGAGAAATGCTGGCTCAACTTTCGAGCGGTCAGGACGAATCAGTAGTGTGCGCTGGCCAAGACACGGATGAAGTCCCGGCGGAATCATCGCCACATTTCCAACGGGCGCTTCGCGCGCCATAATGAGGTCGCCTGGTTGCGGAACACCGCGGCGCGTCCAAAGTTGGTAAGTCTCCTCCGATACTCGGTTCACTCCTTCGAGAATAAAGCGACCGCGTCCGATGTTGGGCGTGCGAATGGAAGGATAGCCCGTCTCCTGCGTCGGAGCGGTCTTGTGCTCGCAATCAATGATGCCTTCGCAAACGTCGAGAAGCTGCATCCTCAGACCTCAAATCGGGTTGGCTTGGTCATTTCACTTTCGTCTTGCCCTGCTTTAGTTTCTTGAACTGCTTCGGCCAGGACATCGGCGGGGCAAGGCAGATGTTGTCGGCACGCGCGAAAGCGCAAACTTTCGGCATGTGATACTTCGCGCAGATGTCGGGGCATGTATGCCGGCAGCCATGCGTCTGCTTTTCCGTGTCGAGCAGGTGTAAAGGAGCGTGAAAGGCGCTTGGGTTTCTCATGCGTCACGCCTCCAGAATCTCCGCCACATTCGGTGGCAGCCGCCGAACCCTCAGCTCGGTCCTCTCCCAGCGGGAGAGGAGGGGACCGACGATGGTATGCTGCGCACCCTCACCCCAGCCCTCTCCCGCAGGGAGAGGGAGACCGACGGCGATAGTAGTTTCGAGGTTCACTTCTTGCCGCCCTTCTTCCGCTTGGGTGGCGGCGGCAATTGTTTGATGGCTTTGTCGAAATCGCCTCCGGCCTGGTCAGCTTGCGCGATCTGCTTGCGGTGGAACTTCTCGTATTCCGCTTCCGCAATTTCTTTGGCCATTTCGTGCGAGATTTTCCCGGCGTGATTCAGGATGGCGCGTTCGTTCAGGGTCAGGAAGCCGTTGAGCTTGGTGATCCAGTCGCGCATGTGCATGGGGACGCGGCGCATGGCCTGGCCTTCCGCAAAAACAAGGTATTGCTCGACAAGATTGTTCAGCGCTGCCAGTTCTTCCGCGTTCAGGTAATTCTTGGCGATGGTGACATCCTGCTTGCGGACTTTCGCGCCGCGCCAGTTGGTCAGACCCATATCCTTCTTGGCGGCATCGGCGCGGGCGTGAATGATTTCCGCCGCCGTCTGACCCGTGATGGCCCAGTGCAGTTTGTTCTGCACGGTCTGGAAAAACTCAACGCTGACGGGTTGGGTGGGATCGTAATCCATGCTGGTCGCGTAGATGTCGGTGATCTTCTGGTAGAAACGCCGCTCGGAGGTGCGGATGTCCTGAATCCGCCGGAGCAACTCCTCGAAATAATCGAAGGGATGATTTGGATTTTTCAGGCGTTCGTCATCGAGGACGAACCCTTTGACGATGTATTCGCGGAGCTTCTGCGTGGCCCAGATGCGAAAGCGGGTGGCGACGGCGCTTTTGACGCGGTAGCCGACGGAGATGATGGCGTCGAGGTTGTAGAATTCGACCCGCCGCTGGATCGAACGCCCGCCTTCCAGTTGAACTGTCAAGGATTCCTTGACAGTTGCCCCGCGTTCCAACTCCTTCTCCGCGAATATGTTCTGCAAGTGCAGACTCACGTTCTGCTTAGTCGTCTGAAACAAGTCGGCCATGTGCTGCTGGGTCAGCCAGACGGTTTCGTTCTCCAACCGGACTTCAATTTTGATTCGTCCGTCTTCGGTCGGATAGACAAGAAATTGGCCATACGGCTTCGCCGTACCCTCATCCCCGGCCCTTCTCCCAGCGGGAGAAGGGAGGTTTGTGAATTGCGCGTTCATGCCTCCAGTATTTCCGTCACGTTGCTGGCAATCGTAGCTTCCAGTTCCCGTGCTGCGGCGTTGAGGGTTTCGAGTTCCTCGTTCAGCGTTTCGAGTTGTTCCTTGAAGTCCTCGTCGCTCACGGCTTCGCCGGCGGCCACGCCCACGTAGCGACCGGGATTGAGCGACCAGCCTTGCGCTTCAATTTCCTTGAGGCTGGCGGCGCGGCACAGGCCGGGGATGTCTTTGTAGCTCGCGGACGCGACGGAGCGCGTCCCTCCAAAGATTTCGGCGACCTTTGCTTTGGCCTCGTCGCCGCCGAGGGTGAAATCGAGGGCTTCGCCGCGATAGAGGCGGACGAGGTTGGCGAGGAAGCCAATCTGCGCGGGCGTCCATTCACGGTGCGCGCGGTCTATTTGGCGGTAAACATGGCGCGCGTCGATAAAGAGAACTGTGTTTGCTCGGTTGGGCGCGCCACCCTCATCCCCGGCCCTTCTCCCACTGGGAGAAGGGTGGCCGACAGGCCGGGTTGAGGGTGTTTTACACGGTGACGCTTTCCCCTTATCAAAAAACCACAAGGTACACGGAAGCGTCACCGTGTAAAACATGTTTGGCCCCACCGCAACCATCACGTCCACGGCTCGGTTCTCGATGAGCTGCTTCCGGATGTCCTGCTCGGACGAGCGGGCGTCGGAGGCGGAGTTGGCCATGACGAAGCCGGCGCGGCCCTTGTCATTGAGTGCGGAGTAAAAGAGCTGAATCCACAGGTAATTCGCATTGTCCGTGCGCGGCAGGCCGAAGGGGAAGCGGCGGCCCGGTCCGACGGAGTCTTTCAACCGCTCCTTGTCCACGGCGTTGACGTTGAATGGCGGATTGGCCAACACGAAATCGAAACGCCCGTGGCGTTCGATTTCGTGACCCTCATCCCCATCCCTTCTCCCACTGGGAGAAGGGTGGCCGACAGGCCGGGTTGAGGGTTCGATGCTTGCCCCGCAAGCATCGAATGGGTTGTCGTAGTAGCTGTTGATGTTGCCGCCGTGTTTGATTTCGCCTTCGAGGCCATGCACCGCCAGATTCAGCCGACACAAGCGGCCTGTCTCGTCTGTCTTCTCGACTCCGTGGATTGACAATTCGCGCGCGGGGTCGCCGGAGAAATCTGGCGGTGCACCCTCATCCCCAGCCCTTCTCCCAGCGGGAGAAGGGAGAGAGACGTGCGCTGCAATCGCATTAAAAATCTTTTCGACATCTTCAAAGACGACGCGGTTCTCGAAACGGAGCGAGGTCACGCCTTGGGATTTCAAGTAGGCGTCACGCGCTGCATCCTTCTTCTGCCGGATCGCGGTGTTGTGCGGTTCGCCGTCCAGTTCCACAGCGAGTTTCATTTCGTGGCAGTAAAAATCGAGGAGGTAATCGCCGAACTGGTGTTGCCGACGGAATTTCAATTCGCAGCATTGCCGGTCGCGGAGCAGTTCCCAAAGCAGTTCTTCGGCGGGTGTTTGTTTCTGCCGCAATTCACGCGCTCGCTTCTTCAATCCAGAAAAGTCGTAACCACCGCGATAGTGCCCGCTCCCTTCTCCCGCTGGGAGAAGGGCTGGGGATGAGGGTGTGGGTGCTGCCGCGGACGGATTGCGTTTATGCTCCGCGACAAACCGAGCACTCGAAACGAACATTCCACCAGACCCACATGCGGGATCGAGGATGCGCCCGTGATAGGGCTCGATGACTTCGGTGAGGAGGCGGACGATGCTGCTGGGGGTGTAGAATTCGCCGCCCCCTTGCCCTTCGCTCATGGCGAACTCGCCGAGGAAGTACTCGTAGATGCGCCCGAAGGCATCGTAGTCCATCGAGGCGGGGATCTCGGAGACTTTCTTGAGCAGTTCCTTGAGGAGGGTGCTGGTGAAGAGGTTGTAAGTCTTGGGCAGGACGCCGGCGAGCTGCGGATTCTGCTTCTCGATGTCGCGCATGGCGGAATTGACCTTCGCGCCGATGTCCTTTGCCTCGGGCAGGTTCAACAGGTAATCGAATCGTGCCTCGGCGGGCAGGTAGAGGATTCCATCGGCATGATAGGCGGCGGGGTCATCCACGCGGGATCCGCGCCGGGCCGACGATTCGCCCTTTTCCAGCTTGCCCCTCTGGGCGGCAAACCGGACTTCGGCGAAACGCAGGAAGATCAAGCCGAGGACGGGCGCAGAGTATTCCTGAGATTTCAGGCCCGAATTTGCGCGAAACTGGTCGGCGGCTGCCCAGAGTCGCTTTTCCAGCGTGTCCGTCGCGGCATCCTTTTCAGAGGGGGCGATCCAATTCACGTCAGAGCCTTTCGGTTGCGGCCCATGCCGAAGCTGGCTGGAGGAGGGCGACTATAGCAGTCGTCACGTTGGAAAGCCAAGATGCCGATTCCGCCCTCCTTACGCAAAACTCACATACGACGGTAGTGCGTCAGTTCGAAATTTGTCCGCTTGGGTAGGGCGCGCGGTCCCTCGCGCGCCGCGGCGGACCGGGACGATCCGCCCTACCAAAAGAAACGGATTTTAAACTGCCACACTACCCGTGCGACGCGTGGCTTGACTCACTGTTACACCCCTTGGATAGTGTGCGGCATGAGCGGTCCGGGCAGAGACAAGATCGGCGATTACGAGATGCTGGAGTCCTTGGGGCAGGGATCCCGGGGGCGCGTCTTCAAGGCACGTTGCACGGCGTCGGGCAATCCGCGCGTGGCGAAGGACCAGATCGTCTCGATCAAGGTGCTCCATTCCCCAGGACAGGATGCACGCGATGCCGAGCGGTTCAGCAAGCAGGCCGAGGTGCTGTGCGGCCTGACGCACCCGAATATCATCAAGTACCTCGATGTATTCGTCTGGCGTCCCGGCGAGTGGGACGAGGTGCGCTGCCTGGTTACGGAGCTGCTGGAGGGCGAGACGTTAGAGGCCCGGATCAAGAAGTGCCCCGCGGGGCTCGAATGGACGGACGTCAAATCGATCTTCCAGCAGGCGGCCGCAGCCCTCACGTTCGCGTGCGGGAAGGGGGTCCTCCACAAGGACCTCAAGCCGTCCAACATTTTCCTGACCAGGGACGGTGCGGTCAAAGTGTTCGATTTCGACATCGCGCGCAAGGACCAGGACGGCGATGCCAGCACCGCGGCGTGGAAGGGCACGTTCGACTACATGGCGCCCGACTTCCTGACCGTGCCGGGTTTCCGCGGGGACGAGCAGTCGGACATCTTCAGTTTCGGCATCTGTTTCTTCGAGGCGCTCACGGGCAAGGTGCCCTTCGAGCCGATGAGCAAGGGCGCGCACGTCGCGTACCTCAACCGCTGGCACGGGTCGGAGAAGCCGCCCGAGCCATCGTTTCGCGCCGGGGTCTTCCGCGTGCTCGCCAACGCACGGCGGTTTGTGGAACGGTCGATCCATCCCGCGTGCGAGCAGCGGTTCAGGTCCTTCCCGCAGGTCGAGGAGGAGTTGGCCAAAATCCACTACCGCCGGATCCGCCACGGTGACCGCGAGGAATTCGAGCTGCAGGCCGTACTCGGCCGCGGCGGGTTCGGCGAGGTCTTCTTCGCCCGGCGCCTCCGCGACGGTATGAAGGTGGCCGTGAAGCATCTCTTCGCCCAGAAGCAGTCGGAACGGTTCATCCGCGAGGCGAAGATGATCCAGCGTGTCGAGCACCCGCACATCTGCCGCTATATCGATTTCTTCGTCATCAAGACCGCGACCGAGGAACAGTACTACCTCGTGCTGGAGTACCTCGAAGGCATGCCGGGCTGGTCGCTGCGCTACCGCATCAAGAAGGAGGGCGCGTTGCCGATCGACGAGGTGGTTCCGCTGTTTATCAATTACCTCAAAGCACTGCAGTTCCTGCACGAGGGCAAGAAGCCGATCATCCACCGCGACATCAAGCCGACGAACCTGTACGCGCCGCGCGGCCAGCCGGACAAGGCGCGCATCTTTGATCTCGGCGTAGCCCGCGATGTCACGGGCACCGTCACGTACGGCGGGGTACCCGGCACGCTCGACTACATGGCGCCCGAATTCGCGAAAGCGGGCGGCGACCGCGGCGGCCCGCATTCCGACCTCTATTCGCTCGGACTCTGCATGTACGAGGCGGTCACGGGGAAATCCGCCTACGAGAAGCTGCCCACGGAGTTGAACACGGCGTGGGTCGAGTTCCAGAAGCGCGCGGAGGGCCGGCAGGACCTCAATTTCGACGCGCCGGTCTTCAAGGAGAATCCCCGGCTCGCCGCAGCGATCCGGAAGGCGATGGCCCGCAATCCCGAGGATCGCTATGCGTCCGCGCGGCAAATGATCCGCGACCTGGAACTGATTCTCGGCATCGGCGGATCGGAAGAGGCTGCCACCATGGTGACGAGTGCGACGAGCCCGTCCCTTGAGGACATGCCGTCGTTCGACAACGAGCCGACGCCGCACCCTTCCGCATCTCCCGCGCCCAGGGGCCGCGAGAGCACCAACGGCTCGGCCGCGCGCAGTCCGTCCGCAGCCGCGGCGGATCTTGAGGCCTCGGAGGAGGCTGACGAGCCGTTCGCGACGCGGGCCACGCGGATGGACGGCCCGCGCGGCGACGGTCAGAACTGGGCGGCGCGGCACAAGGCGAAGAAGAAGCTGATTCTCTGGGGCGGTATCGCCGCCGCGGTGGTGGTCCTCGCCGTCCTCTCCGCGAAGCTTCTCACGGGCATGCCCGCGAAGATGGCGCGGGGCGAGGCGGTGAAGATCGTTGAGGATCTCAAGCAGGCGGAGGCCACGGCGGCCTACGTGGATGGTCTCAAGGACGGTGTGGCCAGGCTGCGCAGCTACGCGGACAAATACCCGCAGTTCAAGAGCGAGTGGCGAGCCAGCATCAACGAGGTCGAAGGCTACGGACGCCGCGTGCCGGACCAGTTCAAGGAACACTTCGCCGTCGCTGCGGTCGAACGGAAATCCGACGAGGTCGCGCGATTGCTGGCCGAGTGGCAGCAGCTTGCCGGCGCGGCCGGATTGATGGGGCTCACCGTCGAGAAGTACGAAGACCGGCTCGACTACATGAAGCGCGTTGCGGGCAAGCTGCAGTTCGAGCAGTTCCTCTCCACGATCCGCCAGCAGCTCCCGGAGAACATCACCGGCAACGATACGCTGAAGCAGTTTGAGGACGTCGCGATGCAGTACCGCTCCATCGCCGGGCGGAGCTGGGACGGCATGAGCCCTGACGAGCGGAAGCGTCAGCTCGACCAGGTGGTCGGCGTGCTCACGAATGCGGCGCTGGCGTACATCGCGGAGCTGACCGGCGCGGCGGAGGCGAAATATGCGCGCGGCGAGGGCGCGGACGCGGAGCGCGACGCGGTCAAGACGTTGCAGGCCAGGGCGCCGGCCCTTGTGGAACTGGTCCGGCCGGTGTATGACGCGTCTGTTCAACGCGTTGACGCGGCCCAGAGCGCGACGGAAGGGGCTCGCGAGGCGAGGCAGATGCTTGCCGACATCGCGGCCGCGGGCGTCGTCGCGGACCTTGACCCCATCGTGATGAAGTTTGATGCGTGGAAAAAGAGCAACACGGGCCCGGATGCCGCCACGCTGGCCAGGGGTGTGGCCGATGCACTGACCGCGCGATACCGGGATTTCGTCATGGCGGATTACAAGCAGGCGCGCGCCGACTACGACACGTTGCGCATCAAGGAAGGCACGGGCCACCAGAAGAACGTCCAAGTCCTGCTTACCCTCGTGCCCGAGCGGTTTGGACGCCAGGACCTCCAGAAACTGGACGTCGAGCTTTCGGGACTGCAGAAGGACGCCCAGGCGCGACTGGAGAAGGCCGAGGCGCAGAAGAAGCAACAGGCCCTGGAGAATCAGCAGAAGGAAGCGCAGGCTACGGCGGCCAAAAAGGAACGCGATCGGCAAATCGCGATCGCCGAGGCGGAACGTCAACTGGCCGCGTTGCAGAAGAAAGCCGCCCAGGGCGGGCCCGCGCAGTGGAAGGACGCGGTCAAGACGCTGGTGGAATTCGATGCCAATATGCTGCGCGTTGCATCGGTGAAGAAAGTATGGGATGCCGCGGCCGCGGAATATTCGACCGTCATTGACGCTGCCGTCGCCCAGAAGGAGCCTTTGGCGGAACGTGCGACGCGGCTCGACACGTTGCAGCAGATTTTTGGAATGAAAGGGGCCGATGCCGTGTTCGGGGCGGGGCTCGACGGCTTGCGGACGAAGCTGGCCGCGCAACGCACGAAGTTCATCCTGCGGGTGGCCAACCAGGCCGGACACAATCTCACCCTGTCGAGCGGCGATGTCCTCAAGAAAACCGTGCTTGCGCCTGCGCAGCGCGTGGACATCACACTGCCGGCCACGGATGTCAAAACGGGCGCGCCTTTCCTGATCGAAGGCGGGGAAGGTTACAAGCCGCGGACGAAGGTGGTGGCGCTCGTCGGTGGCGGCAGCGAGGAACTGGCCTTGACGTCGCTGGAGGCGGTCGAACCCGAGAAGACCACCGTGCCGACGGCTGAGACGCAGGCGGCCGACATGGGAACGTTCCGGATCACCGTGAGCCCGAAGACGGCGCGGATTCTTCTCGATGAACAGGAAATCCAGGCGGGTGATATCACCGTCAGTTCCGACGACAACCACAAGCTGCACGTCGAGGCGCCGGGCTACGAAACCTACGATCAGTCGTATCGTGTGGGCGCCGGCAAAGTGAAAACGATCGACATCCTGATGACCAAGGAAAAGAAGAAATCGGGCTTTTTCTAGCCTGTCACCGGCGGCGGGGACGATGTCATAACCCGGGGCAACCTCCCTTGGCGCGCCGTCCCGCCTCGGAGGCGGGACGAAGGCGGCCGGCTGTCCGAATCGGGCAAATTGAAGTTTCATCCCTGAACGATCCGGCCGCTCGGTATCGTGCGGGCCGGGTTATCGACCAGGCACACTGAACTCACAGCCCGTGCGTCTTGCGCTCATGAAGTGACAACAAACTGAAGCTGGCATTCTGCCGAACCGTATACTTGGACCATGTTGCGACGGCCCCGGGCGCGTCGGCTTTCCGATACCATATTGCCAATGGTTCTCCGCGGTAGGGCTGGGCCGTATATTCCGTGTATACCACCGGTGTATCGAAGTGCACCGGGTGGTCCCGAAGGAAATAGGCGATCCAGAAGACCGAGACGACGGAAATGTCGCCGGTGCGAACGTATATCGGTTTTGTTGGGTTGAATTCCTTGACCCATGTCTCCAATTCCGCAATGTCGGGCGTACAGGCGAAATGGGATGTCATGGACCGGGCCATCGTCCCGCTGCTCACCGCCAGGCAGGCGGCGATGAAAACTCCGGCCGATGTGGCGCCATAAAGGGCGAACTTGGGTCGCTGCTTCCAGTCCCGCACCATCACGAGCCCGGCAGCCAGAAGTACGACGTACATGAACCAGCCCATGGACCAGCCTTTGAAGTAGCTGTACGGATTGTCCCGATACAGGAACATGGCGAGCGAAAACAGGTGCGGAAGCAGAAAGGAGGCGGCGATCAGTCTGGAGCGGCGGCCGAGCGAGACGAAACCACAGGCCACAAGAATCAGGATGAGTCCGGCTGCCAGCCACAACGCATTTGTCCACCCATCCGCAAACCAGCCTGTCACGTGTTTGGCAAAGGGGATGACGCCCGCGACCTGCCGTACGTCAATAATCCAGTCCACATTTCCGGCATTCGGGTGGAGGGTTTTCCGGACGACGTGCGGGATGGCGCGCATCCAGCCAACCGGGTTGGCGAGAATCGTGAGTACAACGCCGCCCACAAATACGGTCGCCGTTTTGCGCCATTCCTTCAGTCGACACGCGAAAACCGTGTCTCCGACAGCATAGGCCATTGCCGGGACGACCAGGTAGGGCAGGCTATCGCAGTAGACTCCGGCCAGCGCCGCGGAGAACATCGCCGCCATGGTGACGGCCGGCAACGTGCGTTCTTCGATGGCGATCGTACAGGTCATGAAGGAGACGATCAGCAGGCCCATGCCAAGCGTTTGCGCGGCATAGCCGCCGTAGGCCATCCAGAGCGGAAGCGCGTGAACGGAGAACAGGATCGTGGCAAGCAGTGCTGCCGCAGGCGCGGCGGGGAGCAATAGCGTTGCCGTGAAACCAACGGCGAGGCCCCACAGGAAAAGACCAAATGCGGAGACGATGGAGAAGCTCTGCGTAGGCGTGGCGCCCGATAAAATGTTCACACAGATATCGAAGAACTCCAGGCCCAGTCGTTCGGTTGTCGCATTGATGATTCCGTGAACGGGGACATTGACCGGGTGCTCCAATGAGACCGGTATCGGAAGGCGCATCCCGAACTCTCGGAGATGGCTGGCGACGGCGGTATAGGAAATCGGATCGGCGTTGCTGTCACCGATCGGCAGCAGCGTGCCGTTGAGCGCCATGGGAAGGACGCCGAGAAACAAGGCGGGCAGCGCGCATGCCGCGAGCGACAGTTCAAGCCGGTTGGGCCGGCGCATGTACGGCCGCCTCCAAACGATGGCGGCGCCATTTGCCAGGGTTGCCGCGACTGCGAGAACCCACATGGGCTTGCTGCCCGCGAGCCCTGCATAGTATGCCAGGTGCGAAAGGCTATCGATCAGGAACAGCCCCACAAACGGCATGAGCACGTAGGTCCGGTCGCGGAGTGTGGCTGGCGCAAGCCAGAGCGTCAGCCCCCAGCCGGCGTAGAATACCAGCCCGAACGTCACAGCCGTTATGCGAAAGATGTCGATCCACACCTGCACAGTTAACATGCCGCCTTACGCTGACAAGGGCCGTACTTTGACATGAGAGATGGCCTAGCCCGGATTATTCGCGAAACGCGAACAATCCGCCGCTCCGCGGCCGTGATGGATGCGGCTATGCCGCATCCAAACGGGGCTAGCGGGGCGAAACCGTGATGACTTCGCTCCGCTGGCTCTCAAGGTTGTCCGCGTCGATGGAGGCGATCATGAGCTTGAGCTGCGTCTTCAGCATCGGCCACTCGACCACGAACTCCGGCACTTCCGTGACGGCATACGGTTCGGAGCTGAACACGGTCTTCGTGTACAGCTTGTAGGCCTTGATATCGGCCTGCTCGGGCGGATCCCAGCTCACGCGAACGCCTGCATCGGTTGGTTCCTGTTTCAGCCCGCGCGGCGCATTCGGGATCGGTTTGGCCTGGCCCTTGATCGTCTCCGACCACTCGCTGACCAGGCGGTCCTTGTCGATGGCCCGCACACGGTAGCGGCGTCCCGTGCCGTCGGCGAGCCCATCCTCGCGCGCGTGCAAAGGCGAATGATCGTTCATCGTTGCAGGTACGACGGTCAGCCGTCTGAAGTCGTTGCCGTCGCTCGAGGTATCGACGACATAGGCCACGATGTCCGTCTCGGAATTCGCCGGCCACGTCAGGTTGATTACGCGGGGCAACTCCGTGGTGGCGTCGAGGCCGGTCGGCTGCGCGGGCGATGCCTTGGTCTGCGACGCCTGCGGTTCGGAGGCGGAGGAGCGGGCATAGGCCGTGTTGAACGCGACGATCTTGTAATTGTAGACGGTGTCGTCCTTGAGCTGGCTCACGTCGGGAACCTGCTTGAAGCCGCCACGGTCGACAAACGTCGTGATAGGGTGCCCGCCCACGCGGCCGACCAGTGCAAATTCGCTGTCGCCCTCGGCGCGCCAGATCTCGTAGCCGAGCACCTTTTCGTCGGGTGATTCCTTCCATGTCATCGGAACTTCACGCGGCTGGCGCACCTGCACCTTGACGCCGTCGACGCGGGGCGGCACCTCGCGCGTGGTTGCGCTGGCGACCTCGGAGTCGGCGCTTTCGGCCGTGACGTCGTTGATGGCGCGTATGCGATAGTGGTACGTTCCATCGTCTTCCAAGTTGCCGGGGTCCGTCCTGCCGTCGAGAAACTCCGGCCTGTTCCGGTCCGTAACGGATCCGATCAACTCAAACGGGCCCTTCTTCGACAGGCTCCTGTACACATCGTAGCGGATGACATCTTCCTCCGGGCTGGCGCCCCACGTCAGCGGAATACAACGGACCTCGCGACTTCCGGCTTGAACATTTGCGGGCGCTTCGGGTGGCGGGAGGGTGGTGACCTCGACAGGCTCGCACGGCGCGCCGACCGAACTGACGCGGTTAATCGCCGTAACGCGGTACAGGTACAGGGTGCTGTCCGCGAGGGTCGAGGCGGCGGTGCCGCCGTCCATGTATTCGGCCGATGTAACCTCGGCGACGAACTGGTAGGTGTCCGGTGTGGCGGCCTGGGTTCGCTCGATCCGGTACTTCACGACACCCTGTGACAGCGACGGGGTCCAAGCCAGCTTGACGCCGCGGGATTTCGGCGCCACGGCCTGGAGTTCCGTCGGCGGTTCCGGCGGCGGCGCCGTGACGGTTTTCACGATTTCGCTCGGGATGCTCTCTGCGCCGCTCGCTGCGATGGCAACCAGACGGTAGTAGTACGCCGTGGTGTCGGCCAGCGGCTCATCCTGCGTGCCGCGGTCCGTGAATCCGCCCCTGGCAGGAAGCGCTTCCCCCGCGTTGCGGTAGGCGCCGTCCAACGCTTCCGAGCGTTCGATGCGGTACCGGACCGAACCGTCAGCCGGCGGGGTCCATGACAGCGTGGCTTCGCGCAGGCCATCCTGCGACACCGCCACGCCCGTCGGCATGTCGAGGGCGCCCGGATCGCCCGTGGGCGCGGTGGCACAGCCGGACGCAAGGACCAGCGCAGTCACAAGCGAAAGCGCGGCGGAATGTAGGCGCATGGTTTTCATGTCGTGTTTCTCCGGGGCGGTCTAGTGCGACGGCTGTTGCGACGCGGTGAAGGAAGACCACATGCGTTTGACGATCGGGTCGCCGGGCAGGCCCAGCTTGAGGATGTCATCGCGAACGGCGATTTGCCGCGAGGGCGCGGCAAGGTCGTATTCCTGGCCGAGTTCGCGCAACCGGTTCCGGTTGTCCTGCATGCTGCGGATCAGGTAGGCCGAGAGCGACTCGTCCTTGATCTTGAGGTCGGCCGTGTTCGCCGCGAGCCGATAGGCGATGCCGGCGGCCATGAGGGCCGGCCGGTCCTCCATCTCGGTGGCAATGCGCATCACGCGCTGCACGAGGTCGTCACGTGCCACGAGGATTTCCCGGAGCATTTGCACACGCTCGGCGAGCTTGCCCTCGAACAGCCACGCGGTTTCCTTGTTCGGCGTTGCGGCGATGGCTGCCGCCGCAGCGTTGGTGGGCGTCGCCGTATCGGGGCCGCTGTCGAGGCGGGTGACTCCGTACGTTGTATTCACGGGTGTCAACTGGACGGCCCAGTCCGACTTGGCGAAGAAAGCCTGGAGCGCCTCCACCGCGTTGATGATGCTCTCCGTCTGGAACAGGATCGTCGGGAACGGCGCATCCGCCTTTTCCTTCCATGGCTGGCGGAGGGAGACGGCCACCATGTATTCGTAGAATTCCTCGATGCCGAGATAACGATCGTAGTCGCCCGACGGTTCCTTCCGGCTGCGGCGGGGCATGGGTTGGGAGAGGGAGTCGCAGCCCAGCATCCTGGCCAGCGCGTCACGGTTCTTCCATGCCGTGATCTGGGACGGCATCTCGGCGGTGTCTTCCGGCACGAGCTTGTTCACCTCGCGGAACAGGTAGGTGAGCTGGTTGATCTGGATTTCGAGCTTCTGGTGGGTGGCCTCAATGGCGGCCCGGGCGGCCGAGACGCGCGAATCGAGCGCGCATGCGCTGGTGGAAGGGAGAGTCAGCGCGACCTTGAGTGCGTCGTCGAATTTCATGTCGTGCGCCAGGTCCAAGGCCTTCATGAGCTGGTCGTAGCTCCGCGAAAGCGCCTTGACCGGGTCCAGCATCAGTTCGCTGCGGCGCTTCAGGAGCCCGCGCGAGTTGCGGTAGGTGTCGTCCAGCACCTGGATGACGTTGCCGTACGGCGGCGGCCACGTCCCGAGGCTGTCCAGGGCGGATTCCAGGTCGTGGCTTTCCGACAGGAAAAGCTCCAGCTTGGCCTGGATGTCGATCAGCTCGGTGCGTGCTTTGCCTAGATACTCCGGGATGTCGCCCGCGTTATCGGACAGGACTTTCTGCACGGAGTCGAGTTCGCCCTCGAGCGACAGTCCGGCCACCTCGTCGCCGCGCAGTGCGCCCTGGGCGCGTAGCAGCGTGTCGAGCATCGTCTTGGCGCGCAACGTCGCGTTTTTCTCGTCGGTCGCATCCGGGCTCCACGTCCACGCGTCCGGCTTGAGCGCATAGAGCGAACCGAGGTCGCGCGAGGCCCGGACCCATTCGCCCGCATGAAGGTTGTCCCTCGCGCTGCGCCACGTCGAAAGCGTGCTGTCCCAGAGGGAGACAAGCCGGCTCAGGTCGGAGATTTCGAGTTCGCGGGTTGCCGCGCCGCGCGCCTGCGCGGCTTTGTCGAGCATCTGCCGGGCCGCGCCCAAGTCCTCCTCGGCCGCCGCATCGCGGGCCCTCTCGATGTAGGCCGTGGCGGAGGGTTTGAGACGCTGCCAACTGGCATACAACCCGAGCACGACAAGAATCGTCGCAGCCACGACGCCGAGCCGGATCCAGACCATCTTGTTCGAACGCTTGCTGGTCCCGTCGTAGAACCGGGCCTCGAAGTGCGCGAACGAAATCTTGTCGCCGTCCTTGAGGAGGCGCTCCTGGCCGGACCGGAGCGGGGTGTCGTTGACCGACGTGCCGTTCTTGCTGCCCAAGTCCTTCATCCAGCAGCTCTTGTCCTCCTTCATCACGATCTCCGCGTGATGCCTGGAAATGAGCATGTCGAGGAGGTTCATCGAGGATCCGGGGTCGGAGCCGATGGTGAACGTACCCGGCCGGATGTCCTTTCGCTGCCCGCGGCTGCGCCCGGACAACATGACGATTTCCGGGATGCTTTCGACGGGACCCGTCGCCCCGCCGGCCTCAACGGCGATGATGCAGGTGCCGACGCCGATGCGCATGCCCGGCTTCAGCTTGAGTTTCTTGATCGTCTTGCCGTGGTAGTACGTGCCGTTCGAGCTATCGAGATCCTCGATCCAAACTGCGCCGCCCTTGCGCGAAATCCTCACGTGGCGCGAGCTGACATCCTTCTCGTCCGCAGGCACGCGCCAGGCGCACTGCGAACTGCGACCGACCTCGATATCCTTGTCGAGCGCGCCGGTGTCGGCTTCAAAGAGGCTGACGCCGTTCTGTTCGAGTTTGATCAGCATGGCTTAGCAGGAAAAAAGTGTCGAGTGTCGAGTGTCGGGTGTCGTGTGTCGGGTGTCCAGCATCTAGTATTCGTTCTGACTCCACTCGGCACACGACACTCGTCACCCGTCCCTTCTACCACTTGCGAACCTCGTAGTAACGCTGGTCGTGCAGGCTCGAGAAAACCGCCTTGCAGAATTCCGCGATGCGGCGCACCCGTTCCGCGTCCCCTTGCGCGAGGGCCGCCTCTTTCTGGACAAGCTGCTCGTTGTACCAGAGGGCCTTCTTGTTGCGCAGGGTGACGAGCATCTCCATCGCATCCTTTTCGTAATCCTCGTTCTTTTCGATGACGGATTTCTGCAGCGCGCTGGCGAGCTGCTCCTCGACGTCGTCCCACGTCGCCGGCGCCAGCCGGCGCAATTCCTCATGCGCCCGGCCCAGGATATCCGCGGTCGATGTGTTCGGGATATCACGGCTGCCCTCCCAATGCGACCGCACAAACTCGGTGGTCGGATCGAGGAACCGGTTGTACAGGATTTCCTCAGCCCGCGCGCGGTCGCCGGACGGCACCTCCGCGCGTACCACGATGAAGCGCCGCCCGTGCCGAAGGATGCTCGCGAGTCCGGACCAGGACTCGTCATCCTGCCGCTGGTAGGGGAGAATCTTGAACAGGATGCCGTTGTCGTTGCCCAGGAACAGGTTCACCGGGATCGGCGTGTCGATATTCCAGCGGGGATTCTCCGCGGTGACCTGCTCCTTCCATCGGGTGATCGAGTCCTCGATCGTTTCCTTCACGTACCGGTCGTCGACCGTCTCCTCGAGCGTGACGCGCATCTGGAGGTCGCCACGCCGGCCCAGCGCGCATTCCGCCATGATCCCGCCGGGGATCGTGCTGACCTTGCTGTCGGATGTCTTGGGATAAATCAGTGCGAATCCGCCGAGCGGCGACTCCTCGCGGCCCTCGATCATTTCGCCTTCCTCATCGGTCGGCCAGGAAATGGTGGTCTCCACCTCGGGCTGGCGGGTGACGAGCAGGACCGCGACAATGCCGACCACGAGTACGATGCCTGCCATGAGCAGGACGCGGTTGCGCGCGCGGTGCCGGTCCATGCTGCGCAGGAATTCCAGTTCGTCCTGGCCCGCCGCGCGGGTCTGCATCGCGCGCGTCATGCCCTCTTCCGCGCCGCCTGCGTACGAGCCGGGCTGCGAGAGCGCATCGGCGCCCGCATCGCGGGCGCCGCCCATCGTCCGCATCTCAGAACCGGACGGTGCGGGAGGCTGTGCGCCGGAACCCGTGGCGCCGCCGTGCGCGACGCCGGTCACTTCGACATCAATGCCGCCGCCGGTGGCCGCCTCAACAAGGCCCTCCGCCTCCGCCGTGGCGTTGACCGCCTCAAAGAGGAGGACGGTCGACTTGCCGAGCTTGAGGCGCTGGCCCGGCGCGAGCAGCGCGGGGGCCTGGATCAGCGTACCGTCGATGGCGGTCTGGTAGCGGCTGAGGTTTTCGACGATGACCTGCCCTCCACGGACCGTGAGCCGTACGTGCTGGCCGGACACATCCGGCGCAGCCAGCTTCACGCGCGCGGAGTGGGAGCGCCCGATGATGATCTCACCGTCGGTGAAATCGAACACCGCGCCCTGCGGGTCGCCTTGTTCTATGGTCAGTCTGTACATGTCAGATGAGTGGCGAGTGTCGAGTGTCGAGTGGCGAGTGGCGAGTGGCGAGTGTCGAGTGTCGAGTGGCGAGGGGTGACGCGACATACTCGGCGCCCTCCTCGCGCACACTATTTTTGGCACGTAGAGTGGCAATAGTGCTCGTGAGAATTCCGATGATCTCGTCGCACAAGGCGGCGCGGTCTTCAATCATCTCCTTTGAAAACCAAGGCATCATCCTGATGTATCGGCCTCGCGTCTCGCGAGCAGAACTGCGCGCAAAATCCAAAAAACGAATGAACTCACCTGTTCCCAAACGGCCATAACCCTCTTCGATGTTTGCTGCAATCGAATCCGCGCTTCCGACTTGCTGGCTTACCAGCTTGTAGGTGAGTGGATCCCCTTGGATGCTTTTCATATCGGCCACGACAAGCTGGAAAAGCTCCATGGCTCTCACATACCCGCCAAAGCTGTCCAAGGCCTGTGTTCGCATACTAACTCCACTCGACACCCGCCACTCACCACTTCCTCACTCCGATCCCAGCACACTGTTAATGCGAAGGAATACCGGTGTAAAGATCACGATGAAAACCGCCGGCATGATAAAGAGCGCGATCGGGATGAGCATGATCGAGGGCGCCTTGGCCGCCTTGCGCTCGGCCTTGTGGAACCGTGCGCGACGGCTTTCTTCCGCCTGCAGCTTGAGGGTTTCCGCCACGCTGGAACCCATCTCCGTGCTCTGTACGATGGCCGTCACGGCCGACTTCAGTTCCGGGAGCTGGACGCGGTAGTCGAGGTCCTTCAGCGCCTCTACGCGCGATTTACCCAGCTCCGCCTGGCGGAGCATGATCCCGAACTCCTGCCGCAACGGGCCCTTCGGGCCCTCATTCACAAACAAGCGGACCGCCGCGCCGAAGTCCTGGCCGGCTTGCATTGCCACCGTCAACAGATCGATCGCATAGGGCAGGGCCTTCGAGATCAGCTCCTGGCGGGTTCGCGCCAGGCGGTCCAGCCAGAGTTTCGTCGGATAAATCCATCCGAGAAATCCCATCAGGATGGCCGTGATGATCGCATAGCCCACATTGGCGTTGAACAGGAAGACGCCGACGCCGCCGAGGATGAACAACGTGGTCGCGGTCATGCCTTGCGCCCCGCGCATGTCGCGCACGGTCAGGCGGTCGGACAGGGTGGCGACGATCAGGTCGTTTTTTACCTTCTCCGTGTCCTCCGGAAACGCGCGGTTGATCGTCGGCTCGAGCAGGGCGCCGATCGTCTCGAACTCGTTCTTGAACGCTTTGAACAGCGGCGGTTTCTCAGCCGCCTCGCTGGGCCGCTCGGGTTCGCCCTTCCTGAAGATGGCGGCGAGGCCGGTGATCAGGAGGAAGACCGACAGGAAGCAAAGGAGTTTGACCAGGAACAGTTCCATGAAAATTTCCGTTGGGTGTCAGGTGTCAGGTGTCAGCAAAGCCCCCTTCGTCCCGACACCCGCCACTCGACACCCGACACCTTCTTTCACACTTCCACCGTCACGATTTTGTTGATGCACAGGAACCCGATCGACTCGAGCAGCACGACCAAGCCCAACATCATCCAGCCGGTCTGCGTAGTGACCATCGGGCCCATCAGTTCGGGGTCGATAACATACAGGAGGAGGAACGAGACCATGGGCGCCAGCGCCATGGCGATGGCTTCGAACCGCCCCTGTGCAGTCATGGTTGCGAGTTTCTCCTGGAATTCAATGCGTTCGCGGATCGTGCCGGAGATCTTGTCGAGCACCTCGGCGAGGCTGCCGCCCGCCTGCAGCGTCACCCGTACCGCGGTGGCCAGCAGGCGCAGGTCCTCGCTCGGCATCCGCTGGCAGAGCTTGGCCAGCCCGTCGGGCAGGTCCACGCCGAGCCGGTACTCGCGGAGCAGCAGCGCGAACTCCTCGCCCATGACGCCGCCCATGTCGCGGGTGATCATCTCAAGGCTCTGCGGCAGGGCTGCGCCGGACCGGAGGCCGTTGGAAAGGCCCATTGTCAGGTCCACCAGGCGCGATTCGAACTCCTTGCGTCGCAGCGCCACTTTCCGCTTGAGCCAGAGCCTGGGCACCTGGAACGCGGCGAGGCCGACCAGCCCCGTAACGACGACCAGTAGCGCCGGGTTCATATTGCCCGTCGCGATCAGTACCGCGCAGATCAGTCCGCCGGCGAGCATGGCCGTCGACCACGAGGTCTGCAGGAGCTGCTGCGGCGACGTGAATCGAAAGATCGCCTCGTCCGCCGACTCTTCCGCGTCCGGCAGCCGGGCCTCGAGCTTGCTGAGGCCGACCTCCGCGAGGAGCGGCGTCAGCACCCAGACCGCGGTCGAGACGGCGACGAAAACAAGGATGAGGGTGAAGAGCTCAGACATGGAAAAAATATCCAATAACCAATAACCAATAACCAAACGCAGAAAAGACCGCCCTCATTGGTTATTGGTGTTTGGTTATTTCTTCATTTCTCACTTAAAAATGCTCATATCGATCCGCAAATCGCCCTTGGTCCGCAGTTCCTCGATGAACCGGGGGATGTTGCCCGTGGCCTTGAAGTGGCCTTCGACCTTGCCGCCGGCCGCGAAGCCGGTCTGCTCGTAAACGAAAATGTCCTGCATCAGGATCGTGTTGCCCTCGCGCCCCGTGATCTCCGAGACGTAGGTGATCTTGCGCGTGCCGTCCACGAGGCGGCTCTGCTGCACCACGATGTTGACGGCGGAGGCGATCTGTTCGCGGATGACGACGGAGGGCAGCTCGAAGCCGGCCATCATGACCAGGTTTTCGAGGCGCATCAGGCAGTCGCGCGGGGTGTTGGCGTGGATCGTCGTCAGCGATCCGTCGTGGCCGGTGTTCATGGCCTGGAGCATGTCCAGCGCCTCGGCGCCGCGGCACTCGCCGACCACAATGCGGTCAGGGCGCATGCGCAGCGCGTTGATGACAAGGTCGCGGATCGCTATGCGGCCGCGGCCCTCGATATTCGGCGGGCGCGATTCGAGTCGGACGAGGTTTCGGTGCGTCAGCTTCAATTCCGCGGAGTCTTCCATCGTCACGATGCGTTCGCCCTGCGGGATAAACTGGGAAAGGATGTTGAGCAATGTCGTTTTGCCCGAGCCCGTGCCGCCGGAGACGACGCAGTTCTGCCGCGTGCGAACGGCCTCGGACAGAAAATCTGCCATTGGCTTGGTCATGCTGCCGTAGCCGATCAGGTCGTCCGTGGTCAGCTTTTTCTGCGCGAATTTGCGGATCGTCAGCGACGGCCCGTCGAGCGCGAGCGGGGGAATGATGGCGTTTACGCGCGAGCCGTCGGGCAGGCGTGCGTCGACCATCGGGCTGGCCTCGTCGATGCGGCGCCCGAGTGGTTCTGTGATGCGCTGGATGATCGTGATGAGGTGGCGGTTGTCGAAGAACCGGATCTTGGTTTCCTTCAGCTTGCCCTGGCGTTCGATGAACACCTTGGTGGGGCCGTTGACCATGACTTCGGAGATGGTCGGGTCGTTGAGCAGGGGCGAGATGGGCCCGAACCCGATCAGCTCGTCCATGATCGACTGGCGCAGCGTGGGCAACGGGATGCCGGACGGCAGTTCGTGTTTGAACTCGCGCAAGACGGGGTCGAGAGCGCTCTCCAGTTTGGCCTTCAATTCATCGTCCACCTCCTGCGTGGAGGCGATCTGGGGAAGCTGGAGTTTGGTCAGGATCTGCTCGTGGATCTTCCGCTTCAGGACCATCATCTCCTCGGTGTAGAGGACTTCCTGCGCGGCAAAGATGTCGTCCGAATCCTCCGCCTTGCCCGCGGGTACCGGCGGGGCGGCCGGCGCCGGACGCGCCTGGGCTGCCGGCGCGGGGCGGGCCTGCTGGGGGGGCGATGCGGGTAGTGGGGCGCTCTCGTCGGTCAGGAAGACGACGCACGTCGTTCCGAACATGATCTCATCACCGTGTTTCAGCGCAACGGGCGTATCGATCTTGCGGCCGTTGATGATCGTGCCGAAACTGCTGCCTTTGTCGACGATGACGAAGCCGCCGTTCCCGGCGCGGACGTCGGCATGCTGCCGCGAGACCTTGTTGTCTGCCAGCACCATCGCGTTGCCCGGGGCGCGGCCGATGGTAATGGGCTGTTTCGGGTCAAGCGGCAGCTTCCGGCCCATATCCGCCGGGGCGCCTGATTTGATCTGCAGGAGAGCCATGGGGTTTCAGGTGTCGAGGGATGAGTGTCGCGTGTCGGGTGTCGAGGGGACGGCCCCCCCCACGTCACTTGACACTCGACACTTGGCTTCTAGAAGAAGCGTTTGAAACCTTCCGTTTCCTTATCCTTCTGCTTGTTTTCCTTCTCGGTTTCCTTGAGCGGCTGTTCGGTCTGGTGGATCGTCTCGCCCGCGCTGTCCGAGTACTTCGTGCCCGGCAGGGTCACGCCGGTCAACGACGGCGAGATCAGGATCAGGACCTTGCGATCCTCGATGCGCTGGTTCTTTTCCGAGAACAGGTAGCTCAGCATCGGCACGTTCCGGAGGAAGGGCACGCCTTCGTTCGACGCCTTTTCCGACAGGTCGTTGATGCCGCCCATGACCAGGGTCTTGTTCAACGGCACATTGACTGTGTTGAACAGGTGCTCCCTCTTCAGGTCATAGTCCTGCCCGATGGGAATAGGAAAGCTCAGTTCGAGGTCCAGGTCCAGGGACGCAATCTCGGAGTTTACCAGGCCGCCCTTGACCTTCATGATGAAACCGTACTCGATATCCTCAAGATCCGCTGCATTCTCCGACGTCACGCGAACCTTCAGCGTGCCGCCGCTCTGGTAGGTCTGCCAGTCCGGGGCGTCGTTCTTGAACGTCATGTGGCCCTTCGTTACGCGCCGGCCCGGGCCGCTCGCGCCGTACATCCTGAGAACGCCCTGCAGGCCCGACGCGATGGTGTAGGTGCCGCCAATGCCCGAGCTGCCCTCGTCGAGATTGCCCTGGAATGCCGCGGACGTGGAGTCGATCAGCAGCAGGCCGTTCTTCACGAGGTTGAGGCCCACCTGTTTTTCCTCGACCGCGGTCACGTTGAGGAACGCGACGTCGAGTTCAATCAGCGAGGGGATCGCGGTGACGTTGATGATGCCGTGGATCTTGTCCTCCTTCGGCTCCTCGCCGGCCTTCGTCACGGCGAGCCAGCGCTGGGCGGAGATGACGTTCTGGATGTTGGCGAGGTCGTTGCGGCTGAAGACCGTTCCATTAATGAAGAGGTTATTCGCCGACACCTCGACCGTCAGGTATCCGGGCTGGTTGGCAAGGGGATCGCTGCGGTCCACGACCTTGTAGCCGGCCTTCTCGAGGTCCTGCTTGAGGCCGACGAGCACTTCCGGCGCGGGCCGGAACGTCGCCAGGTTGGCCACGCGGTCGCCGTACAACAAGGCGACCTTCTGGAGGAGATCCCAATGTCCGACGTTGTTGACCTCACCGCGGATGACGATGCGGCCGAGGCTCACGTTGAGGTCGACTTCGGGCACCTCGTCGAGGTCGCGCCGCATCGCGTCGAGAATGGCCTTCACGTTCTCCACGACGGTGACGGTGAATGTCGCGAACTGATTGCCGCTGCCCTTGACCTGCAGGTCCGTCGAGCCGGCGACCTGGCCAATGACGCGCAGGTTCTGGTTGTCGAAGAGTTCCACCTTCGCGATCGTGTCGTCCGCGAGGCGGTACGATGAAATCACGAACGGTACGGCCACGACGTGCATCTCGCCTTCCGTGAGGGAGATGGTTTTTTCTTCCTGGGCGAACGCGGGGCGGACTACGAGGCCGAAGAACACGGCCGCCAACATCATCGCAGCAGTTTTCATGTATCTCTCCCACTTTACGCGGCGCGCTCGGCGAGCGCGCCCTACCTTTTGTCGAGCAAGGTAGGGACGGTTCGCCGAACCGTCCGCACGTTTGTTCTATTTAGCCACTGTTTCGACCTTGCCCGGTACCGCGGGCACGGTCACCGACTTCAACCCGTTCAGCAGCGAGGCAAACGTCTGTTCGTCCACCATGCCTGCATCGAGGCGGTTAATCGCGGTCTCGTCGCCTGGGCGGCGCAGGGCGAGCGTCAGTTCAACGGCCTGCCGCTGCGCGGCGATCAGCGCCTGCGCCTGGGGTGGAGGCAGGGCCAGCAGGATCTCACCCGTCGGGCCTTCGCCCGCCTCGATCGGGCGCGTGACGTCGAGCACCCGCACGCGGGGGAAGAGCACCAGCGTGGCCTGCTTCATCAGGTTCGACGCACCCGCCGCAATATCCGCCGCGGCGGTCGTGGTCTCGATGATGAACGTGCCGACGATGGCGACTTCGTCGCCCGGCTGGATGAACTTGGAGATGCCGCTTTCGCCGACGTTGAGCGTGATCGCCCACTCGCCTTCGCCCACGATGTTGGCCATGCTCCGGCTCAGGCCGATGTCGGACAGCAGGATGTAGTCGCCCCCCGCAACGGGCCGCAACGCCTTCTGCCCCTGGATCATCGAGTAGGTGGACCAGGCAATCGCCTGGGCGGGCCGCGCGGAAACCGCGACGACCTTCCGCATGAACGCGTCCTCGGTCAACTCCTCGCCGGCGGCAATGTCGCGCGCCGCGGCGACGACCGAGAGGGTCTCTTCCTTCGCCTCATGCCTCGCCGCGAGCAGTCGACTGACGGCAAACACGGCGGCTAGGCCCAGCAGGACGGCCAGTACGAGGGGGATGTAATTCTTCATAGATGAATGTGCCTCGGTAACGATCGACTTATTTCATTTTTTCCAATGCTTGGAAAGATTTTCCACGTTTTTTCCAATCGTTGGAAAACCGCCGGACGCGACAAAGCGCGTCCCTCCGCCCTCCGCCGTGCAGGGCCACGCTTTGTCGTGGCCGTCCGCCAAACCTGTCTTGCGGTGGTCATTTCACGTTTCCCCAATGCAGAACACAGACTGCCTCCCGTCGCTCTCCGTGAGCATGAGCAAGAGCCGGCGCTCACCCTTGACCCACGTCGACAATTCCGACCGCTGGCCCGGCACACTCGTGGGCGTGGTATGCAGCAGCTTCCAGCCCTGCCGGTTCAGGCAAACTTCAAAATCTTTCCGCGCTACGGTCATCGAGACCGGGATCGTGCCCGACAACTGCCATCGCGTGCCCGTGTCGTCGCGGTCCAGCACGACCGCCTCACGCGGCAACTCCAGACGGCGCGCCTCCGCCGACTGCGCCACGATCCGAACTGCATTTCCTTCAGCGAAAACCTGCATCGGCAGCAAGAGGAGGAGGCAGAACCACGGATGTACACGGATTCTGGTGCTGCTTTCCGGAATACCGATTCTCCCCTCGGCATCCGTGAATATTCGTGTGCATCCGTGGTTCCCTTCTTCATTCGTGTGCATTCGTGACTATTCGTGACTATTCGTGGTTGAAATCTCCATCCTAATCACTCCAGTTTTCAAACGTCCCGAATCGGTCGTACTTGTCGGCCTTGGTGAACTTTCCGCCGCCCCCTCCGCCTCCCATACCGCCGCCCCCGCCGATGGAGGGCCACCAGTTGTCCATGCGGACCGAGATCCAATTCACGTCCTCCATGCTCTCGTCGCGGGAGCCGGCGCGCATGACGATGAGGTGCGGACCGTCCCGCCCGGTCATCGGCTCGCGCTTGCTCATGCGCCCGTAGTCCGCGACGGTGCCGGCGGTGATCATTCCGCGCGTCCAGTCCGGCATTTCGATCGTGGCCTTGGTCGTGGCCGTGACCTCTTTGTACCAGCCCTTGTCCTTGGCCCTGACCCGGACGTTCTTGATGTTGACCGACTTCTCTTCATTGAAGAGCTTCTGCGAGATATCGAACGGCGTGGGGTCTACGGCGCCGTGCCGGTTGCCCTTGTTCCACGCGGCGTAGCGGTCGGCCATCAGGAGCCGCTGCCGGTTCAGGCTGAGGTCGCCGAGCCAGACCGTCGCGCCGATCAAGAGGAGGAAGATCGGGATGGCGATGACCGTCTCCATGAGCACGGCGCCGTTTTCAGCGCGGCGGCGCTGAAAACGGGGGAGTGGTGGAGTGATGGAGTGGTGGAGTGGTGGGTTTTCGGATATGAGCCGGCTCTTCATCTTCCCATCACTCCATGACTCCAATTCTCCATCACTCCATTCATCAGTGGTAGACATGATCCTCCATCTGCCCGCCGTAGGAGATGTTTCCGCCCATGCCCTTTGGACCCTTGTCGCTCGCGACGGCGTTGAGGCCGTGCTTGCTGTCGTTCTTCTTCTGCAGGCTTTCCCACTTCGATGACTTCCAGAGTTTGTTGAGGATGTCGGAAGCCGTTTCCTTTTGCCAGCGGCCTGCGCCCGGCGGACCGCCCGTGCCCGAGGCCGGGCCGCGGTTCTGCCAGCCGGCGTCGCGCTGCGACCACGCGCGGTGCAGCGGGATGAAGACCGCATCCCAGTCGGGTTCGGTCAGGTTGTGCGGCGACAAGCCGGCCCAACCGTGGTTACTGCGCCACCACTCGGGCGCCTGGTTCGGCGGCACGACCGGATCGTATTCCTGCTCCCACGAGTCGACGGTCGGATTGTAGGAACCCGCCGCCCGCCCGTGATCGCGGTACCCGGCGCGGGTCGTGGCGACGCCCCAGATGTAGTGGCTGCCGCCGTCGCTGCCTTCCGGGACGCTGTACAGGCCGTAGATGCCGTCGGGCTTCTTGTGCCGGAACATGAACTGGAACGGATTGTGCAGCTTGCGCGCCACGCCGACGACAATCGCGCCCGCCTTTTCGAAATATTCCGGCGTGAGCCATTGCGGCTCGCAGATGGCCGTTTCGTAAGTCCGCGCGGCATAGCCGTCCTGACCTTTCACCGAACTGCTGCCCACCGTCGGAATCGTGGGTATGCAAAACGGCGGCAGGGGATCGATCACCCAGGTGTTGCCATAGTAGGACCACCTGGACTCGAGCGTGTTGCCGGCCTGCTCGTAGTGCCGGCCGATCTCGCCACCGCCGTTTTCCACGAACCAGACGTCGGTGCCAATGCCGAACAGGTCCTTCGCTTGCGTGCCGCGGCCAAAGACGCTGCGCAGGAACATGTGCTCGCTGTCCATGACCGTGAAGCACTTTTTCGGCTCGGTCAGCATGACGAACCGGATGTCGGCGGTCTTGTCTTTCGACATGCGGTCGTTCCGGCCCTGCTTGATGTTCTCTTTCAGGCTCTTCTTCACCGCCTTGTGGATCTTGTCCTCCAGCTTCTTGATGATCGCGGCTTCCGCCTTGTTCATGCCCTTGATGTTGGCGCTGGCTTTGATGATCGGCCCGATGTTCCTGATCGCCTTGGCGCTCTTGATCGCGTTGACGATGTCCTTCACGTCCACCCAGTCGTGCCCGTTCAACTCCATCGCCTCGCGGTTGTTGAAATAGCCCTGGCCGCAGTAATAGTCGTCCCATCCCGTGCGCGGGCCCAGGGAGCAGGTGCTGACCATGGCCCGCAGTCTGACCTTGATGTAGTCCTTCAGCCAGGCCATGAGCGATTGCATCAGCCACTTGTTGACGATGAAGTCCATTTCCAGCTTCACCTGCTGCGCGTAGGTCCAGCCCATCGCGCGATTGATCGCGGCGATGCGGCTGAGCGCATCCGCCTGCACGATCGCGGCGGTGTACGCGGCCGCGTCCGCGGCATTCTGCACCTCGACGCGGAGCCGGATATTCTCACCGACGACGAAGACGGCCGACGAGATGACGAACAGCGTGAGGAACATCACGACCGTCATCGCCAGCACCACGCCGCTCTCATCCTTCCAGAGGCGGATGCAGGTGTTATTGAGCTGTTTCAGCATGTTCAAAACGGAGTGTTGGAGTGAAGGAGTGGTGGAGTGCTGGGCAACTGACCCATCTCTCCAATACTCCATCACTCCCTCCTCCCTCACCATCCCGTATTCGCCCCGCCGCCCGGCGGGCTTCCATTCCAGTTCCCCGCCGCGATTTCCGTGCGGTAGGGTTTCGACATGGAGACTTTCGACGTGATCCGGATGTGCGGGTACTGGACCTTGTCGAGGATGCGATGCGCGTCGTCCGTCGGGTCCATGCCCTGTTCCGCCCACGGCTTCGCCGTATCCCACGGATTCATACCCCACGCAATGACCGGCCCGATGATCGGCATGACCAGGGCGAAGTCGTGCTCGACCGTGGCCTGAACATTCCAGTTCTGGACTGAAATTGTCGTACGGGTCTTTCGCTCCGCCGCGTCCGTGCCCGGGATCCGGCCCCAGCCGGGGATCTTCCGGTCGTTCAATTCGATGCCCGCCGCGCCGAGGATGGTCCACGTGCAGACTTGCTCCGCGGCCTTGGCCGCGGCCCAGCCCGCCTCGGACTTGGCCCTGCCGCTGTAGCCGAGCCCTATGCTGGCGAGGTGTGTGAACTGATCCTTGAGCCCTTCGTAGGGCATTTCATCGCGCGTGGGCCAGCTGTCGTTGTCCGATGAGGGACCCTGTTCGTCGCAGACCGTGACCAGCGCCGCCCGCGCCGCGCAGAAGGCTGCGTAGTTGGTGATCAGGCGCGCCGTCCAGAGCTGGGCGAACTGCACGCACGCGAAGATGAGGACGAGGAGCAGCGGCAACGCCATGGTGAATTCGAGCATGACGGAGCCGGTGCGGCGGAGTGATGGAGTGGTGGCGTGGTGGAGGGTTGGGTTCCGAATGTTGTGACTTCTGTCCATCATCTTCCCACCACTCCACCACTCCATCACCCCATTCCTCCGAGGAGCGCAGCGACGAGGCCCGCGGCAATCGGAATACTGAACGGCATCCGCACTTTTTCGCTGTTCCTCGGCGCGATGGCGGCCGCGCCGGCGCGGCGGTCGTAGCGCCAGTTGAACGCGCACAGAGCATAGTGCCGGAGCCGCGAACCGTCGAGGCGTCCGGCCACGAGCAGGATGCTGCCGAGCGCGAGGCCGGTCAGGGACATGGTCCAGAGCAGGGGAAAGAGGCCGGCCCAGCCCGCGATGGCGCCGGAGGCGAAGAGCATCTTCACGTCGCCCCCGCCGGCGCCGTGGACGAGGAAGGGGAGGAGAAGGACGATGGAGGCCACGGACCCGGCAGCCATGCCATCGAGGAGGATCGGGACGCCACCGTAGCCGAACCGCGCCACGAGTACGGTCATCGCGCCGCCGATCGTCAGCCAGTTGGGAAGTCGCCGTTCGCGCAGGTCAAACCAGCATAGGGTAGCCGCCCAAGCCGTCGCGAGCATAAGGACGACATAGTGCATGAACCACCCGGAGTGATGGAGTTATGGAGTGCTGGGGTACCGTGGGTCAGCCCATCACTCCACCGCTCCAGTACTCCAACACCCCGCCCCCGTGCCTACTTCTGGTCGTGGAAGGACTTGTTGGACTTGTCGCCCGACTTGTCCGCGCTCTTCGCTTCCTTCGTCGCTTCCTTGGCCATCTTCTCGGCCTGCTTCGTCTCGCCCGCCGTCGCGTTCGCCGCGGCGCCGAACTGTTTCATGATCGTGCGGCCGAAATAAATGACGGCCACGACGACCGCTGCCGCCACGAGGACGGACAGGATCACGTATTCCATCATGACCGCGCCGGTCTCGTCGCCCATCAGTCGGCAGATCACGCGACCCAATGCACTGCGCTTAGCACGCGCGATCGCAGCCAGCTTCCTACGTTCAGTATACTTGCTCATCGCCTCTGCTCCTTTATGCGGGTTTCCGGCCCGTTCCTGGATTGTCGATCTGATGCCTACGGTATGGGCAGGCTGATGCCGCTGATCATGCGCTGGAACCAGCCGACGAACTGTTCTCCGAAAAACCCCAAATCCCCCTTCACGGCGCCCGCCGGGTTGAACAGCACCTCGTCATAGACCGCCAGCGGGAACAGGATCAATACCGTCAGCACGACATACTCCATCAGCACGTCGCCCCGCTCACAGCCAAACATCCTGATCCACTTGCTCATACCGTCATGGAAAAGGATAAGCCTGCTTCCCGATGTCAGCAAGGAATTGTTGGCATCTTTTGATGAGGGGTCTTTCACGGGGGGGGGGGGTACGATGAGTTCTTGCCCCGAAGTGGCTGCGGCCCGGCCCTTACTACCGTTTGATGGCTGTCGTAACAGTTTAGCCGATTCCGGCGGCTGATTACGAGGTGTCTGGGAGGGGGTTGCGATAGAGGAGCGGTTGAGCAGCGGATGGGCCGTGCAGGAGGAGGGTCTGAAGGAAAGCGAGAGGATCGCGCTGTTGTCGTTTGGCGGTTGTGATGAGTGAGAGATTGATGCTCAGAGTCGC
>JAZDKY010000007.1:0-10346 GCA_043802525.1 bacterium | reverse complement strand
GCTTGCCTGCGCCCTGTTGCGCGAATCTTGATTCGCGCAGACAAGGCGGCGGCAAGCCGCCGCACTCCAAGGTTGTCCAATCGTTGGAAAATATCCCGGTGAAAATTCCAATGGTTGGAATGTTCCTCCTTGCCCTCGCCTTACTCATCACGCCGGCCCGGGCCGCGGATAATGCGCTGGTCCTCCCCGCGAACGAACGGCACCACATCGAGGCCGCGCTGGCAGCCATCAACATGACCAAGGCCGACCTCGGCTTCGCCAAGGACCACGGCGAACCCCTGCAGGTGCTGCAATGGATCCGCGACGAGCTTGCGGACCCGCTCGGCATGCCGGTCACGGCCGACAGGATCCTGCGCGGCGTGACGTCAGAGAAATCCGACACCATCTGGTCCACCGCCGCGTCCCTGCTCGAGATCGCTTCGGCGCCCGCGACTGACGCGGCGCCCGACGCGTCGAACGCGGACATGTGGGAGGGGCTCGACCCCGCCCTCGCGCAGAGCCTCGCGCAGTTCATGGACGCAGCGCACCGGGCTAACGACGCGCTGGACCGTGCCTTCGGGAAACTGACGCACGACGAACAGAGCTACCTCGCAGCATCGTGGCTCGCCGGATTGTTCAACGCCGAGGACCGCGCCGACGTCCGCGCCGCGCTCGTCGACACCGGCATCTCGAAAGAGGATGTCGATCGCGCGATTCGCGAGAGCCTCGACATCGATCCCAATCCTGCGGCTACGAACCACCTCGCGATCGCGTCGAAAATCGACATGGCGGCCCTGCTTGAGGCAGGCCGCATTTTCCAGCAGGGCGTGCGCAAGATGTACAATGACGCGCAGCGGATCAGCACGTGGCCGTCGGGCAGCCTCATGGTCGTCACAGAACTGGGCAAGGTTCGCATCGCCACGAAGAACAACGAGAAGTATGTCGACCGGTCGCTGCTGATCATCGAACGCGGCGGCGATAATGTGTACGGCGGCCAGGCCGGCATCGCGAACGGGCTCCAGCAGCAGCGGCTCTCAGCCATCATCGATCTCTCCGGCAGGGATGAATACCGTGGCACCGGCATGCCCGGCGCCGGCTCTGCGCTCTTCGGCGTTTCCATCGTGATCGATAGCGAGGGCGACGACCTGTACGAGGCCGCATTTACGGGACAGGCGGCCGGAATGTATGGCGTCGGCTGGGTCGATGACCGCAGCGGCGACGACACCTACCGTGCATACGCGATGGCGCAGGGCGCGGCCGTGTACGGGTTGGGCTACCTGCGCGACCGTAAAGGCTCCGACCACTACGTCGTGGGCTACGAGGGCCAGGCGTTCTCCGGAACGCTGGGCGTGGGCCTGCTCGTGGACGACGAGGGGGACGACGTCTACTTCGCCGGCGGGCGCGAGCCGGACCACGAGCGGAACCAGGACCGGTTCGTCTCGCTGGCGCAGGGCTTTTCGATCGGACTGCGTCCGTACGCGGGCGGCGGCGCGGCGGCGCTGATCGACATCAGGGGGAACGACACGTACATCGCCGACATCTTCGGACAGGGCGCCAGTTACTGGTACTCCGCCGGGTTCCTGCTCGACGTCGCGGGCCACGACACCTATCGCGTCTACCAGTACGGACAAGGCACGGGCATCCACCTGAGCCTTGGCCTCCTGGCCGACGGCAGCGGCAACGACACCTACACCGGCGGCATCCTCACGCAGGGCAGCGCACATGACTTTGCCGTCGGCATGCTCGTCGACCGCGAAGGCAACGACTTCTACACCGCACTGCGCGATTCGCAGGGCCACGCGATGAACAACGCACTCGCCATCCTCGTCGATTCCGCAGGCGACGACGGCTACTTTGCCCTGGAACCGGATCGCTGCCAGGGCGCGGGCAACGACGGCGGGTACCGCGACTACGGCAGCCTGGCGTTGCTGGTCGACCTCGCCGGCACCGACCGCTACGCCAGCGGCGCCGCCGACGGCGCGCGCCTGCGGCGGCCGCTGTACGGGATCATTTACGATTTGAAAGAGTAGAACCACGGATGAACACGGATAAACACGGGATTCAGAATTCGGACCGCCGACCATCCGTGTCCATCTGTGCTTGCCACGCCGTAGCCTTGCGAAGGCGGGTTCATCCGTGGTTTGCTTTCTTTCTGATGTGTCTATCTGTGATGGGGCAATCGTTCGATCCCAGGACGGCGACGATGGACGAGTTGCTCGCGCGCGTGGCCCGGAACGGCAACACGGAAGAGCGGCGCGCGGCGAAAGAACAGGCGCGGCAGGAAATCTACGCTCGCAAAACCGACGCGTTCCGGTTCCTCATGGAGCGCGTACACCTCGACAACGTGAGTATCCAGGTGCTCGCTCAGGAGATGATCGACAAGCTTGCCGCCGACGAGGCGGTTCCCGTGCTCCTCGCCTTCGCGAAGTCCGAGGACCCTGATACGCAGAAGCTCGCTGTATTCTTCCTCGGCTTCTACCCCGCGGCCGCCACCAACGCGGCAGCGGTCGCTCCGCTCCTCAAGGTCGACAAGGCGCTCAACGCCGCGATCCGCACGCTGGGCAAGTGGCGCTACACCAACGCCACGCCGGAAATCGCCGCCCTGCTCAAGAATCCGAAGGAGCGCACCCGTGTGGCCGCGGCCAACGCACTCCGGGATATCGGCGACCCGCGCGGCATTCAGTCGCTGGTCGACGCACTGAACGATCAGATTTTCACGGTTCGGAACACGGCCGAACGGGCACTGCAGTCGTTCGGCGCGCAGGCCGAGGGTCAACTCATCCACGCCCTCGAACATCCGCGGAATACGGCCATGCGCCCGGTCATTCACCTGCTCGGGCAGATGAAATCGCAGAAAGCGTACAAGCTGCTCAAGGCGCTGGCGGAAAATCCGGACGCCTACGTCCGCGAGGACGCAAATCAGGCCCTGCTCGGCATCCATCCCACCTTGATCGACCGGCTGTTTTAGCGTAGTCTCCACTTATGCCTCAGGAAGCAAGACAACCCAAACGCCGCTATGCCTGGTCCGACTACCAGAGGATGGAAGATGACCAGCGCGCGGAAATCATTGGCGGCGAACTTTATGACATGACGCCCGCGCCGGCCTCCCGTCACCAAATTATCCTACGGGAACTCTTCGGCCCGATGTTTAACTACTTCAAAGGCAAGCCATGTCAGGTATACGTGGCCCCCTACGATGTGAAGCTGTCCGACGAAGACATCGTGCAGCCGGACGTCCTGGTCGTGTGCGACCCACGGCAAATCAAGAGAACGCACGTGGAAGGGGCGCCGGCGCTGGTCATCGAAATCATCTCACCGTCTTCGGCGCAGCACGATAAAGTGCGGAAGCTGCAACTCTACAAGCAGTTTGGGGTCAAGGAATACTGGATCGTCACGCCCTTCCCTCCGATGATCGAAATTCTTCTGTTCGACGGCGAGTTCTACCGTCTGCACAGCATTTTCACACAGCGGCACGAGCTGGTCAGTCCCTCCTTTCCCGATCTCCGGATTCCGCTCAAGCCGGTCTTCGATTTCCCCCTCGACGCCGGCGACGAAAAGGAAGTCCGCGAGTACGACGGCCCCCCGTACATGGCCACGGCCGCGCGGTAGTCTTTTCTTGTTCCGCCTGGCTTTCCGCGCTTATCTTCCCCACTTCTTTTCATGAAATCGATGACCTATATCAGCACGCGCGGACAGACTCCCGCGATGGGCTTTCAGGACGCGGTGATGACGGGGCTGGCTCCCGATGGTGGGCTGTTGATCCCGGCAGAGATCCCCGATGTCCGGGACAGGCTCGCGCACTGGGCAACGCTGTCCTACCAGGACATCACGTTCGAGATCCTGCGGCTCTTCGTGGACCTGCCCGACAAGGACCTGAAGGACCTGATCGACCACAGCTACGCGCCGTTCACGCACCCGGAGATCGCGCCGGCAATCCCGGTGGGAAACATCCAAATCCTCGAGCTGTTCCACGGTCCCACCCTCGCGTTCAAGGACATCGCGCTGCAGTTCCTCAGCAATTTCTTCGAGTACATCCTCCAGCGCCGCAAGACGCACCTGAACATTCTCGGCGCGACCAGCGGCGACACGGGCAGCGCGGCCATCCACGGCGTGCGAGGGCGGGACCGGATCAACATCTTCATCATGCACCCGCACGGCCGCGTCGCACCGCTGCAGGAACGGCAGATGACCACGGTCCTGGACCCGAACGTCTTTAACCTCGCGATCGAGGGCACGTTCGACGACTGCCAGCAGATCATGAAGTCGATCTTCAGCGATCTCGACTTCAAGCAGGCCCACGCGCTGGGCGCGATCAATTCCGTGAACTGGGCCCGGGTCATGGCCCAGATCGTTTACTATTTTTCGGCCGGTCTCTATGTCCTGGGCCGGACCGGCGCAAAGGCGCTCCGCTTCTCCGTGCCGACCGGGAATTTCGGCGACGTCCTCGCGGGCTACTACGCGCAACGCATGGGCCTGCCGGTTTCCAAGCTCATCCTCGCGACGAACGAGAACGACATCCTGTCCCGCTTCTTCAAGACGGGTGTCTACAGCCTCGGCCACGTCGTGCCCACGATCAGCCCCTCGATGGATATCCAGGTGGCCAGCAATTTCGAGCGGTACCTTTACTACCGGCTCGGCAGCGACAGTGCGAAGCTCACCGATACCATGAAGCAGTTCACGCACTCCGGGTCGTTGTCCATCCCGCTCAAAGCGGGCGAAACGGTGGACGGTCTTTTCCTCGCGGGCGTCGGCGAGCGAGCCAGTACCCTGGCCACGATCAAACGATACTACGCGCAGCACCAGTACCTGCTCGATCCGCACACCGCCGTGGGCGTGCACGTCGGTGAGCAGCACAGGAAGGATGACGAACCCATGGTCTGCCTCGCAACCGCGCACCCGGCCAAGTTCAGCCAGGCCATCCGCGATGCCGTCGGCAAGGATATCGCCCACCACAAGACGCTGGACGGCCTCAAGGAGGCTCCGACCCGCTGCGAGGTCCTGCCCGCCGACGAGACGGCCGTTCGGAACTACATCCATGAACACGCGCTAGCCTGAAACTTCAAGCCAGGCTTGATGTTTCTCACTTGAACGATCCGGCCGCGGCCGGGGGCCGAACTGATCTGAAACTTCAAGCAGGGCTTGGTAGGTCAGCCGTCACGCCGTGTTTCGGTTTGCCGCGGGAATGAAGCGTTCGTTCTCCGCCGAAGGCTGGTAAACGTGGCCCTCCAGTCTTGCCGAAATGTCGCTTTTCTTGTCATGAAGTCCGATACCTTTTCAGCGGCCTCTTGACGTTTCAGCGTTCAGTCTCAGTCTGACTCGTCCGACCTGACCACCGACCACTGAAACCTATGAGTTCCGCCACTGGTGCCACAGTCGTTTGAACCGGCTCACGAAGATCAGTTCGAAGAGGTCCATTTTCAGAGGGAACAGGCGTCGGCCCTCTTCGCGCAACTGTTCGATCGCGATCGAGATGTCGATCCACGGAACGTCGGTGTTGACAATGAGGTGAGCGATCTCATCCGCCCGGTACTGGAACCGGCGTAAGTACCGCGACTCGCGGTCAATCTGATAGGCCCTTGTCTCCATTGAACGATTCATGCTGTCATGCGCCGCTCTCAAGGACAGCATACACCGCGCGGGCAAGTTCTTCCAGAGGCCCTGTTTTGGGGCAGTATCCCAATTTGCCGCAATCGCCGCGTGAGGTCACGCGGCCTACAACGCAGAACGATGTAGGCCGGGTCACCGACCCGGCGCACCGGGCAAATCAGGACACGACTTGTTTTGGGGTTGCCGGGCTCCGCGAACGGCTTCATGTTGGCCACCGCTATGCGACGCTTTTCCGCAAGTATCAAGGCCGCCTGTGCGCTCGTGTTGGGGCCAGCCGGTCTGATCACCGGCGCGGCCACGCCGGGCGATGCCCCAGCCCGGTTTGCCTACACAGCCCCCGAGTACAACCCTCCCCGCCTTCGCACAAGGCCCCGGGCCACGGGTGAGGACAAGGTCAGCCGGAGCATGGCCGAGACCGACCGGCTGGCTGGTGAGCGAAAGTGGGGCGAGGCGGTCCGCATCGTCAATACCCTGCTCGAGAAGTACCCGGATGACACGGACCTGCTTTCGCGCGCGGGCCACTACTACATGATGATGCGGGCGTATGCCATCTCCGAGGGCTATTGGTCCCGGCTGGCCGAACTGCACCCCAACAACGCATGGGCCTTGGCTTGCCGGGGCGGCATCCTGGTGCGGCTCGGGCAGCGCGAACAGGCGCAGGACCTTCTGCAGAAGGCCCATACCCTCAACCGGCGCGAAATCGTCGCCCGGTTCCACCTCGCCTGCCTCAGCTTTGCGGTAAACGACCCCGAAAAGGCGCGCGAAAACCTCGGTTCCATGAACCTCCTCGAAATCGGGAACTGCGCGACGTGGATCCGTGACGATGCGGAGGCGCTCGAGGCTTTGATGGGTAGCGACCATCTGCGGCAACTCTGCGGGATGGTCCTCGGCGGAGGAGAAGCAAAGCCGGCCGGGACCGTGAACGTGGCCGGCATGGACGCCGCGGCACTGCGGGCGACGATGGACCGCGCCGCATCCGACCTGTGGTCGAGCTACCAGGCGATCCAACGGAAAGATTGGCAGGCCGCCGAGACGAACCTGTCCGCCGCGGTCGAGCACGGCATTACCGCACCCGCCGCCACCCAGGGCCTCGCCTACTGCAGGGTCATGCAGAACGACGCGACCAAGGCCTTCGACATGATGAAAGGCCTCGCAGAAGCGTATCCGGACAGCGCATTCGTCCAGTTCAAATTCGGCCTGCTGTGCATGGACCTGGAACGTTACGAAACGGCGGAGGACGCGTTCGCCCGGGCGCATCAAATCAACCCGGATGACTTCGAAATCACCGTCCATCTGGCGGGCGCCCGTGCCGCGATGTCGCGCGCCGACGATGCGTGGAGCCTGCTGGACGGCATACCCGCCGCCGCGCGCCCGGCGTGGGCGGCGTGGTTCAACCAGCCGCGGCCCTACGCGCGGGCCCTGAAACAGGACCCCCGGTTCCCGGTGTGGGTGACGAAATTAGAGGATTGATTCCCTCGGTGGGATCGAACAAGTATGTGATGTCTTTGGCGGTCGACACCCCTTGAAAATGCCACGCACAACCATCAAGGACATTGCGAAAGAGTGCGATGTCTCGCTCAGCACCGTATCTCTCGTACTGAACAACAACCCGCGCATCAGTGCGACCACGCGCGCAAAAGTGCTGGCGGCGGTCGAAAAGCACGAGTACCAGCCCAACGCCTTTGCGCAAAGTCTCGCGTCCCGGTCCAGCCGCGCGCTCAGCGTCGTCGTGCCCCACCTGAACCACGTCTTCGCCGACGTCTATTTCGGCGAGATCGTCAGCGGCATTTACGAACACGCCACCGACCTCGGCTACAAGGTGCTGCTCGACGTGGCCAACCAGAAATTCGTCAGCTCGCAGGAGTACCTCAAGATCCTCAAGTCCAAGCGCGTCGACGGCATGCTGTTCATCGGGTCGTCGGTCCACGACGAGTACCTGCTCGATTTCGACCAGAACCCGTACCCGTTCATGCTGGTCAACCACTACTTCCCGAAGAGCCGCCTCAACTGCATCATGGCCGATTATCCCAGCACCGCACGGCTGGCGGGCAACCACCTCATCAACCTCGGCCACAAGGCCATTGGTTTCATTACGGGCACGAACACACACACGTCCACGGAGCTGTTGAATGGGTTCATCGAGTACTGTGCCAGCCAAGGGCTCCGCAAGGAGGATATGCCATGGGCCGACGGATGGTTCACTGAGCAAGGGGGCTACGAAGCCGCGCAGTGGCTGATGGAACGTTTCCCGCGCCTGACCGCGATCATGGCCGGCAACGACAAGATGGCCATCGGCGCGATGCGCTACCTGCTGAGCAAGGGCCTCAAGGTGCCCCATGACGTTTCGGTCGTCGGTGTCGACGATATCCCCGCCGCGCAGTTCACGACGCCCCAGCTCACGACTGTGCGACATGACCTGTACCGCATCGGGCAGCTCGCGGTGGATGGCCTGCTGGCCCTGTTCCGCAAAGAGATCGACTTGTGCCACAAGATCCTGCCCGTAAACCTCATCGTGCGTGAATCCTCAGGCCCGGCCAAGCCCCGCGGTTGAGCGCACACCTACCCGATCCTCCGCCCTCCCGGGTATGATCCTGTCGGGAAACATTCCAACTGATGCGATATCCGTGGTCTCATTGCGCTCATGTACTTGCCGTTCTGATCGCCGGGAAGGCATCGGCTGCCACATGGCACGTGGGCCCTGACGGGCAGGGCGATGACGCGGGACCCGGCACCTACGCGCAACCTTTTGCCACGCTGCAGCATGCGCTCATCGCGGCCGTCTCCAATGACACGATCTTGCTGAAAAACGGGACGCACACCCAAAGTAACACGGTTCTGGTGACCCTGCCCGTGCATCTGAAGGGTGAAGATCGGTACGCTACGACCGTTTATTTTCCGTCGAATTTCACGGCGTCGCAGAACATCCATGCTTTCAGCCTCAACGCGGACGGCATATCCATGGCCGACTTGACGGTCGAACGGGATAATTTCCTCGCCTTCGGCGCCGTGATCGAGATTACCGGCGTTGACTTCTACTGGCCGACGGTCCGCCACTATGACAGCATCACGCTCGAGAATCTCGACCTGGTTGGCGGGACCCGGACGGTCCTGATGAACCCCGGGAACTTCACCATGCGTAACTGCCTGATCCGCGACATGGATGCGGCGAGCGATTCCGCCTATGGCCAGGACGCTCTTGCATTCGAAATCACCGGATTCACCGGCACCGTCGATATCGCCAATGTCCACATCGAGGGGGCCCTGCTCGGCTACTTGGGCGGGACCAGGGTTCGTCGCGCGTTTCAGATCGAGGCCCGCATCGGAACGGAATTGTGCGCGGGCGTGCTGCGCCTCGCGAGCAATACGATCCATGACGTACGCGAACCGTTCCTGTGGGACTGCTACGAGAACCCGATCACGAACAAGGCCGCCGTCGCGTTCGTCCATAACACCATCCATGTCACGGAAAAGACGCCGTTTACCCTCTTCGCCTACGGATCCGGAACGGAGGGCCATGAGTACCAGAAATTCGAGTCGCTCCTCGTGCGCGACAACATCTTCGCCGATCTCGGGGGCAGCAGCGTCGTGCGCAGCGACTACCAGTACGCCAATTTCGCAAGGAACTTCCCCATGGGGGGGTTCACGTTTGACCACAATCTCCTGTTCGTCGACGATGCCCGCAACATCGCCGACGCGCTGGGCGCTCCGCTGGCCCAGGATCCCGGGTGGTTCGGCGGTTCCGAGTTCGATGTGGCGGGCCAGGATGCGGGCCTGCGCATCAGCTACACCAACGCGCCGCCGTTCCTCGACCCCGCCCACGGCAACGGCAACTTCGCCCTCAACGGTGCGACCGACGCAGGCCGGGCGGCGCTGGGCGGTGCTTCGGACGGCGGAAACCTGGGTGCATGGCCTACACCCAAGGCGGAGGTACTTGGGGTTCCGGGCACGCCATTCACGGTGAGCTGGACCACGGTGTCGAACATGACCTACCTGGTGGAGTCCTCGACGGGGGGACTCTGGACCACCGTCGGCACGCCCGTCCAAGCCACGGGGGATTACTTCTCTGCTGCAGATACCAACACAACAGGCGACCATCGTTGGTTCAGGGTCAAGGCCACCGAGTAATGGACGGCACGTCCGGCTACGTTTCTTGCGGCGCAAGCGCTGCGCATGCCGTATCATGACCGCACGGGACCATGACGTACCGGAAGCTGATCATCGACGGCTACAGCCTGCTCCATCGCGACCCGGAGCTGGCGCCGCTTCTCGCGGGCAACCTGATGACCGCGCGCCAGCGCTTGATCCAGTCCGTCGAGCGCATCGCGGGAACACTGAGCGACAAAACCACGATCGTTTTTGACGGCCGCGGCAAGGAATTCCCTCTTGCGGTCGACTCCACCCTTGTCGAGATCGTCTTTTCGCCGCCGGACAAGACAGCCGACACCGTGATCGAACGCCTCGTCCACGCGGATACCCAACCTGAAGAAATACTCGTCGTCACCTCCGACCGCGGCGAACGCGAGACCGTGACCGCCGCGGGCGCGGAGGTCATGTCCTGCGCGCAATTCATCGACCTCAGCCGCCGGAAGGACACCGAGACCAAGCATACCGCCAGGAAGATGCAACAATCCCGGCCCAAGCCAACGCTTGGGGACTTCTTCCCCAAGTGATGTAGAGGCGCGTCCCCCCCGGGAACGCGATGCGGATCCATGGAGGCGGGGGAGCGCCACTACATGTGGGGCCCAAATTCGCGGTGTCGG
>JAZDKY010000006.1:0-38995 GCA_043802525.1 bacterium | reverse complement strand
CGCCGCGGCTTCGTCGAAGCCGCCCTACCCATACGCGAAACAATTCAAACGGACCGACTACGGAATCCCGGCACAGCTCAGCTTTCCGCCAGCAGTCGCAGTCCCAGCGGAAGATCCGTTGCGCTTCGCCATTGCGGTACGCCTGCGGATATCAGTTCGCGTTCGGCCCGCAGCCAGTCCTCGAGACTGTGTCCATGCCTGCCGCCGCGGTCCATGAATAGTCTGTAGGCGCGGCCGGCAATCTCCTCCTGCGTCGGCGTGCGCGCCGCAACGCCTTCTCGTTCAGCCTTTTTTCTTTTATTCATGCCACCTTTTCCATGTTCATAGTCAACGCCGTGAGGCGTGTCGTTCTTATCTATTGATTCCTGCAAAACATAGTGACGAGCCGCAAGACCGGCGCCGCTGGTCATCGTACTTTTGCCACAGGCTCCTATTGCTGTTACACCACACTAGTCCTAAAACAAGCGCATTTTCGATCTTTGAGACCCCCGCGGCACAAGGCCGCGGGGGGGCTTCAGCAAAACGCGCTTGGACTAGGGCTAGTGCAATTTCAAGCCGATCGGAAGCGAATCGCCCAGCGCACGCGCTTCGTCCGCTTCGTCGAGCGCATCCACCTCGGTGACCAGACGCAACCAGCGCGCGGACGCGCCGGCGGTTTTCAGCGCATCGACCGTTCGCGCGCGCAAGGCATCGTCAAGATCGCGCGTGCGGTCGCCCGTGAGACGCGCGATTTGCGCGGCGGCGAAGGAAACCCCGTCCACGGAGCGCAAGGCGGACGACAGCAGCAACGCCAGCCATCTTTCCGCCTGCGCGGCGGGGACCGTCTTGTGGCCGCTGCCGTACATCGGCACTCGCGCGCCGAGACGGCCCAGGGACCACGCCCAGGGTCCGGCGGCTGTGGCCGGATTCTTCAGCCGTCCGGCGATCCAGTTTCCGAGCGCCATCTTATCCGACGGGTCGAGGTGCTCCAACGATGCGGCAACTCGCACCATCTCGTCCAGACCCTCCGGCTGCATGCCCGGGGGCCGCTGCATCAAGGGCGACGGCGCGATGTGGTACGCCAGATGCGGTTTGAGGAAGGTCCACAGCTCCTGTTGCTGTGTTTCATTCAGGCCGCCGGCGATCCGACGCCACAGGACCCAGAACTCCTTCCATACGGGATGCCTGCCGTGGTTGGAAACACCCTCAGCGAAAAGCGAAAAGGCCTGTTCGCAGCGCCATTCATCGAGTGGATAGCCGAAACCGGGGCGCAGGCAGTAACCCATGAGCTGGAAAAACACGCGCTCGTGTTCCGCGGAGCGCCGCCTCTTCTTCGCGCCGGCATACAACCGGCTCCACAGCTCGCGCAGCATCGACAGCCGCCAGGTTTCGCGCGGACCGAGGCCTTGCTCGAGGGCGCGGAAGAGGCGCTTCGTTTTTCTTGATTCGTCCGGCGCCGGCGTGTTGCCGAACGCGCTCTCCACGATTTTCCGCGCCTCTGCGAAACGCGGCGGCAGGGACTCCGTCACGGTCGCGGCGGGTCGCGCCGCCACGCCACGCAGCTCGAATTCAAGACGCCAGCGCTCGGTGGACGCGTTCGATACGCACCATAACTCCAACGTTCCAATCTCCGTCATCATCGCGCGCAAGTGAACGGATATGCCGGCCTGGCCGGCGCCACCGGCTTTCAATAGCGTGTGAATGGGCGGCATGGCGAGAAATTCCGCGTCGGTCTCCACCACGTCGCCCGGGCTGTCCACCCGATCCGCGGTCGTCGAAAAGAGCTGAAATTGCACCGGCCGCCCGAGCGTTAGCGTGAACGGCCGGCTGTTGAGATCGATGGATTCGCCCTCCTCATGGCCGCGCGGTATGAGACAGACGGCGCGCGGCGGGGCATCCACGTTCTCCGCCGCGAGTCCGATATAGAATGCGCGCGCTGCGCCGCCGCTGATACGGCGGCCAACGCCGCGTCGAACCAGTCCGTACCAGGCTGCGCCGCGCGCGACTGCGCGTTCGAGTGAATGGTGCGTCAACAGTTTCGGACGCGGCTTGTCCGGCCACCAGGCGGAGACCGCCGTGACCAGGCGTTCGGTGATCCGGGGCGAATTGAAGACGCCTCCGTTGAGCAAAATAGCATCGGGCCGCGGCAGCGAATCCGCTCGTGGCGCAACGCCGAGCGCGGCAAATCCGGCCGCCGCGTGCCGGCGCAGGAACGCCGCCAGGTGCCGCGTGATGGCGGGGTCTTGAGCGTAGGGCAGGCCAAGTTCCTGCAGCGCGACCCGGCCCGACGGGCGCGCCTGCAGTACTTCGTCCGGCGCGCAGGCCGGGAAAAATCCATCGAGCAGCAGGCGCTCGGTTTCTTCGCGGTTGATCTCGCATGCCAGCGTGCCGCTGAACAACCTGCTGCCATCCGCCACCAGCGCAAGGCCGTACCGGTCGGCGGCGCCTTCGCCCAGCATTTTTTCCTTTGCGTCGCGCGTGGCCTGGACAAGCTGCGTCCACTGTGTCGCGCTCAGCCTGCGGTCGGGGGCCGGCATCCGCTTCTCCGCCAGGCGCGCAAGCGCCGCGTCCATGTTGTCACCGCCCAGCATCAGATGATCACCCACCGCGATCCGCCGGAGCACCGGCCCGTCCTTGTTAACGCCGACCTGAATCAACGTAAAATCCGACGTGCCGCCGCCCACATCCACGACCAGCACGAGCCGCACGTCCTGCAACGTGTCGGCGAGATGGGCCTGGTAACGCGCTGTGAAATCGTAGAACGCCGCCTGCGGTTCCTCGACCAGCGTAAGTTTGCCAAAGCCGGCGCGCTGCGCGGCGGTCACTGTCAACGCGCGCGCCGCTTCGTCGAACGACGCGGGCGCCGTGATGACCAATTCCTGGTCAGCCATCGGCGCATCGGGATGCGCGTGATTCCAGGCCGCGGCGATATGCGCGAGCAGCAGCGCCGATGCTTCCACGGGCGAAACTTTTCGCACGTCCGCCGGCGCACCCCAGGGCAGGATCGGCGCGGAACGATCCACGCCCGTGTGGCACAGCCAGCTCTTGGACGACGCCACCAACCGGCCGGGCACGCGCGCGCCCTGCCAGCGCGCGAACTCTCCCGCAATCAGCTCCGGTGATTCGCCCCACGGCAAGGTGGCCGCACCGGGCTGCAGTTCGTGCGCGCCGGAAACGTAGAGACAGGACGGCAGCAAGGGAAGCGACGCGACCTCTCCGGGCCGTTGCAACTGCGGTATGGGAAAATCGACGACCGACGTAGCGGTCCCCGTCTCCAAAGAGGCGGCCGCCACGGCACAATTCGTGGTGCCAAGGTCGATGCCGATGATGTGGGAACTGGCCATGGCAGAGCGGTATCAGCCGTAACAAGGCAGATCAACCACGAATGGATGGGAGCTCGTTGTCGCCGCGTTCCGCGGGCACATGCGCCCCGACAGAGCGCATGTGCGTCAACCTAACGCAGAAGCAGCGCTGCCACGAATCTTTTAATCCGGCGAGAGCCGGATTTTGGAGTGCGGCGGCTTGACGCCGCCTTGTCAGCGTGCGGCTTGACGCGCGCTGAAAAGACGCCGCGTCAAGCCGCGGCGAAGAAGAGCGGTGTCAAGCCACCGCACTCCAAAGCCAACCCACCTCGCGTTGGCGAAAAACGCCAAAATGGGCCTATTTCGGATCATGCTTAGGTTGACGCACATGCGCGCGAAGCGGGACGGCTACAAGGATTCAGGCAGGAGGGCGCTTTACTCTTTCATTCGGACATTCAGCTCCAGCTTCCACTGGCCCGCCCCGGTTTTTTCAAGGCAGCGCAGTTCCAGGATGCCGAGTTCGGTAAGCGTGGCTTGCAGGTTCACGGGCACGAGCTGGCCTTCGTTGCCCGCCTTGGCGGGCAGCGTGGTTTCGATGGGCGACACTTCATCGAGTCCGTCCGCGCCGGGAACATCGTCGAGCATCGTGCCGACGCGGTCGTCCCGGCGCACGGAGCTCGCGAAGAAACGGAAACGCGTGGGCTCGCCGACGACAAGGCCGAATTCCTGCGGCGGCACGTCGGCTTGTGTTCCCTCTTCCATGCCGAACGGAGCGACGCAGAGCGCTTTGACCGGCGGCGCCATGCCGGGCACGGCGGGCATGGCGGTTTCGACACCGACGTAGTAGGCGCGCGCGGTTCCGCCGCGAATGCGCAGGCCATGGCCCCGGCGAACCCAGCCGTAGTAGGCCGCGCCGCGCGCGACGGCGAGGTCGTACTCGGCGCCGTGCAGCTCCTTGGCCGGCTGCCCCCCATCGGCCGCGAGCCAGTCGTCGATGACTTCCAAAACGCGGTTCTTGAGCGCGGTGGCCTTGAATACGCCGCCGTTGAACAGCACCGCGGTCGGATGCACGAACGCCTGGCCTTGGACTTTCACCGGCGCGTCGTGCGCGATGGCGAGAGCGTGCGCCTGACGCGTGAGAAACGCCGCCAGATGGCGCGTGATGGCGGGATCCTGCGCGTAGGGCAGCGCCATTTGCGCGAGTCCGGTGCGACGCGCGGTCTGCGGGAGATCGGCGATGGACGCCTTTGGGAAGAAGCCGTCGGTCAGAATGCGGGTCAGCTCGTCGCGCGAAAGTTCGGCCTTGATGGTGCCGCCGACGAGCGAAGAGCCGCGGCCCGGAATTACGAGCGGCGCCTTTTTCAGGCTATCGTCGGCAAACAGATGTTCCTTGGCCTGACGGCAGGCGAACGTCAACGCGGTGAATTGCCACGCGTCGAGTTTCTTGCCGCCGTCGAGGAGCCGCTGGTTGACGGCATGTGCGAGCGCGAGATCCATGTTGTCGCCACCCAGCAGAACATGGTCGCCGACGGCCACGCGGGTCAGCTCCACCTCGCCGTCCCTGGACGTCACGGCAATGAGTGAGAAGTCGCTCGTGCCGCCGCCGACATCCACGACGAGAATGATTTCGCCTGGCTTGACGTGTTTGCGGAAGGTCTCGCCCATGGCCTCGGTCCAGGCGTACAACGCGGCCTGCGGCTCCTCAAGCAGGGTGACATTCGGCAGGCCGGCCAACTGCGCTGCGTTGAGCGTGAGTTCGCGCGCGCCGGCATCGAACGATGCGGGCACGGTGAGCACGACGTCCTGTTCCGCGAGCGCGTCGTCGCCGAACTGATGGTCCCATGCCTCGCGTAAGTGGCTCAGGTAGCGGGCGGAAGCGTCGAGCGGCGAGACACCATGGACATCGGCGGGCGCCCGCCAGGGCAGGATCGCGGCCATACGGTCAACGCCTGCGTGACACAACCAGCTCTTCGCCGACGAAACGAGCCGCATCGGCGCCTTGCTGCCGTGCGAGCGAGCAAACTCGCCCACGACGGCGCCGTCGCGGTTCTGGTCCCACGGCAGGCCGAGACCGCCGGCCGGGAATTCCTGCTCGTTGGGCAGGTAAAGGAAAGAGGGAAGCAGATGCCGCTCCTCCACCGTGCCGACCGCCGTCACCTGCGCGATCGTCAGCATGGTTTGCTGCGCGCCGCGGCCTTCGGCCTCTGTGAGATTGAAATAGGACACGGCACAGTTTGTGGTGCCAAGATCGATGCCTATGGAATAGCGGGCCATAATGAGATCCTAGGTCAGTTCTACTTCCGCGGGCGCCAGCACGCGCGGGTCCAGTGTATCGGATGACGAGGGGAAATGCACGGCGGTGGTGGTCCAGCCATGATGTTTCAGCAACCCGCGAAACGGCGGCTGGCCGGCGATGTTACCGGTGAGCCGGATGCGATTCGCATCGAAACCGGCGGGCACGGTGATGGCGTCCCCTTCCGCGTCCTTGAGCACCGGTTCCAGCATGAGGCATTGCGTGAGCGCTTTGCGGCAGCCCGCATGCACGACGCGCGCAGTCGCGCCAATGTCCGCATCCGCGAAGGACGTCACGTCCTCCTGCAGGAAATCGATCAGCCGCCCTTCGCGCTGGAGCATGGCCAGCACGAAGAGCCCGGACGCATGCATGCGTTCCTGAGGCTCCTCGACGGCTTTGCCGGGCACAGGCTGTTCCGTCGCGCCGAGAAGCAGGGCGGATTTCCGTGCGAAGGCGGGACTGGTCAGCGCCCGGCCAAAACAGGCGAACGCGATGCGTAATCGCCGGCCAAACGATAGATCAGATTGTCCACTTGTGTTCATGATGTGTCGAAGCATCGTTCATGACCGCAAGAGGTCAACGAAATTATTTGCGTGAGGTTCGCGCCATGGCCCGTTTCCCGAGAAGGCCGTTGGTCAGCGACGCGACTGATTTCTTGTAGAGTTTCGCGAATTCAAGCGCCTCGATTACGTCCACGCGCCTTTCGCCGAGTTCTGATTTGGATACGTACGTTTGCTGTCGGTTCAAAAGTTTGGCGGCCTGCGCCTGTGAGAACCCGGCGTGCTGTCGTGCCTTGCGAAGTCGGCGAATGAATTCCTGATATCTGGAGTCGTAGACGTTCATTCTCAGTCTGAGCTTGACTGAGATTAGGAGCGTGTTACGGTTAGCCCAACTTGGGGTTAGTGGGTGGCCTCATGGAGGCGGGGGGTGCGCACGATCCGGGATGGCCCCTGTGAAATTACGTTTCAAACTTTCCATCGCCACCGTACTCGCTCTCTTGTCCGCTGTGTGCCTGTTGATGGCCAAACAACAGGACACGAAGCCGGTCTCCATCGACAAGGAGGAATACGCCTTCCTGATGTCGTATCTGATGTCCGGTGTCGATGATCTGAGGTCTTGGTTCACGGAACAACAGGATGACCTTGTTCAACTTGCTCCGCCAGACGACAAATCCATTTTTCTGGAAACCGGCACGCCAAACTTGATTCCTTTCGACGACCTGACTTTCCCGAAGAAATTCAATGCCGGGTTGATCCCGGTCACGGAGTACACGGTCCCGGTTTTCCCCATCACCATCGGGGTCGATTCGGTGACACGGCAGACGGTGTTCTACAACGTGAAAGGCAAGGCGATCTTTGCCTTGGCGCCCGTGCCCGGTTACGACCCGCTGGCCTACGTGAAGCAGAAAATGCCGGGGCTTTATTCAGGGGCCTATTCGCCGGATGACGTGAAATTCTGGGAAGGCGTCTACAGCATGTGTCGCTTGTATATTTCCTTGAAACTGATCCAGCCGGACATGCTTGAGCCGTACTTGTACGCGAAGGCACAGATGGAGGCGGCTGAACAGCGAGAAAACAGCATGGCCGCGCGGGGGCCGGCGATTGAAAAAGAGGATACCAATTTTTCTTTCACCGCCATCCGGAAAGTGACCAACGGCCTTCAAGTCACGCTTGGCTATCCTTCCGGAACCACCAATGTTCTCGACATCTATGCTTGCACGAACATCGTGCCGGAGGTGTGGGTGATCTTGGCTACGAACCTGGCCACAATAGGAACTACTTCATTGGTATGGACTTACACGAACTGGAGCACGACGGTATATGCGTTCGGCGCGGGCAAGTCGGACGCAGATGGGGACGGCGACGGGATCGGCGATTCGCGGGAGATGCTCGTCTACGGCACGGACGAAACGAACAGCGATTCTGACTCGGATAATCTGAGCGACGGCGCAGAAATCAACACGAACGGCACGGACCCGTTGAAGGCCGACACCGACAGCGACGGGGTGCAAGACGGCGATGAGATCGCCGACGGCACGAATCCTCTGAACCCCAACGATCCTCCGAACGTCCTCGGCCAGATTTCATACAGCGGCGGGCAGACAGGCGTGATCCGCGTGATCGCGGTGACTTCGTCAAACAGTTGGTCGACCAATGCCTCCGTGACGCTGAATGCACCCGGCAATTACCAGATCCCGAACCTGCGTCAGACGAACTACTGGCTCAAGGCCTTCCGGGACACGGACGGGGACGGCTCCACGAACGCGACGGAAGCGCTCGGCGTGCACAGCAACGTGTCCATCGTGATCACGAGCCAAATGACCAACATCAATATCATACTCGCTGATCCTGACGCGGACACCGACAGCCTGCCGGACTGGTGGGAGAACCGGTACTGGGGAAGCATCACAAATCAAGCCGCGACCGACGATCCCGACGGCGATGCGTACAACAATCTGGAGGAATACCAGTCCGGGACCAGTCCGACGAACAGCGCAAGCCATCCTTGGAACATCAGCGGAACCACGACCTACGGCGGGTGGTTGACCGGCGTTGTCCGGGTCATTGCGGCGGCGTCCTCGGATAGCTGGACCGCGGTTCAGTTCACAACGAATGCCGGCGGCGCATTCACGATCACGCACCTGCCGCCCGGCTCCAACTACTGGGTGAAGGCGTTTGTCGACGCGAACGGCGACGCAAGCAATGAAGCCTCGGAAGCATGGGGCGTCTCCACGTCCAACCCGGTCTTGCTGACCAACAACGCGACCAACGTCACGCTCACGCTGACGGACCCCGATCAGGACGCCGACGCCTTGCCGGACTGGTGGGAGACGCAATACGGCTTCAACACGGCAAGCGGCGGGGGCGGCAACGGCCTCGGCTGGTGGAAGCTCAACGAGGGCAGCGGGACGAATGTTTTCGACTCCTCCAGCCTTAGCAATCACGGCGCGGCGGTGAATCTCGGCACAAACGCATGGACCGCGGGCGTGATCAGCAACGCCTTAACCTTGAGCGGCACGAACCACGTGCAGCTTTCCCACAATGCGAATCTCAGTCCCGGCATGCTGAGCCTCTCCATGTGGGTCAGACCCGCGCAGGCGATGGGCACTAATACCGTGGCAGTCTTCTTCTCCAAGCTGACCAACGGCGCCGGCAGCGGGTACGGCCTCAGCTACAGCAACGGCTCGCTGGTGTTTGTAGTCGGTGTCAACGGCACGGCCTGCAAACTCAGCGCAGCGCAGACGCTCTCGACGAACTGGAGTCATCTCGTGGCGACGTACAGCGGTCCGAACCAGGCCCTCTACGTCAACGGGATTGCGGTGGCTCAGACCAATTACAATTGGGGAACGTCGATCGGTGACATCAGGACAAACGGCGCGAATCCCCGGATTGGGGCAACGGCCTTCGATCCGCCCACGAATTTCTTTGCCGGCGCCATCGACGACGTGCAACTCGACGGGGAGGGTTGGACGAGCAACAGGGTCCACGGCGTCTATCAGACCGGGGCGGACAGTGATGGCGACGGCTTGAGCAACTGGAAGGAATACCAGTTGCGTACGAATCCGCAAAACAGCGACACGGACGGCGACGGCTTCTCCGATGGCGAGGAAGTCAACGTGATGGGCACCGATCCCTTGAATCCCAACGATGGGCAAGGGATGACCGCGGATGCCCGGCAGCGGATCGTCTACTACTGGAACATGATCTACCCGACGACGCTGACGTTCACCAACGCGCCGGGGTCGGCGGCAGATCTGCAGGATTTGGATAACGCGCTCCAAAGTCTTTCGGGGAAATTCTACAGGCAGAAATGAAGAAGGTGTTGAAATATCTGCGGACGCGACGGAGCACGCCCCTCCGGGATGAGCAAGAGCCCTTTGTGTTCGGACTGGAGGGCCACGCTCCGTCGTGGCCGTCCGTCGGACGACTCTTTCAACACCATCTGACCAAGAGACAGATGGGAATTGCCGCGGCCCTGAGCCTGACGATCAACGTCTCGTTCGGTGAGACAACGAACTTTTACCACTTTAATCGCACGTTTGAGCCGGTTACCTACAGCAACGGCGTGGTCACGGCCTACAAAGTCATGCTGGGCGCGAAGGCCCTGACCGGGATCGTCGGGCCGACCAATATATTCATACGCTCAAATCAGACGTACGGAGTGGAAAACGAAGCAGTTGCTTGGGGTTACACCAATGTTTCCGAGGCCTGGAATACGACCCTGACCGGTGGCGGCTCGGTTTCGTATCCGGGGCAAATCTATGACAACGTGGGCTGGATCAAGGGAACGAGGCAGGCGTATGGGACATGGGGCGCGTACTTCTGGAGCCTGCAGAACAACATCGCCTTCACGTCCTCCGCATCGTCCCTCTACGTCTCGCCCAACGGCGCGACCAGCACGATTTCCAGCGTGCTGGTGGGAACTCTGGGCGACTACTGTCCCGGCCAGATGTTTTCCGATCTGGGGCCGAAGCTGGAGACGAACTTTCCGGGGACCAACACGGCCACCAACGCCTTTTTCAAGCCGGACCTGACGACGTACTACAAGCTGATGCCCACTTCTTTCATGGGCGTGAACAACGACGATTCGGACGCGGACGGAGTTCCCGATTTCGCCGATGGCTTCAATTGGGATGGTTTGCAGGGAACGCCGGACGATCGGTCCACGAACGATTTCTTCGCGACCTGGCAGATTTTTCTGTCGACGAACGTCAATCCGACGCAGGCGCTTCTGAACATCAGGTACAACGCGTCGGACCCTCGGAACGTCACGTATTCGGCCACGAACGGCTACGCGCCGGGGAGCGGCTGGCTCCGGTTGTGGAAGAAACAAGGAAACAAGCCGCGCAACAAGGTCGCCGTGACCAATGGCGGCGATTTTATTCCGGGCTATGTCACCATCGTGGCCACCAACCTTGGCTTCTCGATGACAAACAGGCTGGTCGAGCTCCATGTTGAAGCCGTGAAACCGTGGATGAATGAACAGATCACGATGTCCGTTGATCCCGATGGCGCCGGGCCGAAGAACTTTATATGCCAGGACAAGTGGCAGGCGAGTCTCCTTGATGTGGAACTGGACATCGACGTAGACGACGACGGCGACAAGGACAACGCGGACCGAGCTTCGGAAGATTCCGCCCCCGGGGGGATCATCTTCGTCAACTGGGACGATGACAATGACAACGGGACGCCCGATTACGACGCATCCGAGACCGGCGTCTCCGGGGAAGACGAGCTTGTCAGCATCGCCTTGAGTCTTGCGCCCTCCAACCTGACCGTGGGCACGGTCACGTTGGAGGCTTCGTCCGGAGGAAGCCGAATCAAAGTGTGGCAGTCGACCAACAAGACCGGCTCCATTTCGTTGCCCAAGACGTGGAATCTTGCATCGGAAAACGTTCCGACCAATCTCTACATTGAAGCCGTCGGGAAGAGTTCCGCGGAGGGCGACACGGTCCTCAACGTGAAGTGGGATAATGGCGGCACAATCTGCAACGATCAGATAACGCTGACGTGCACCAAGATCAACCTGGCCCTTGCGGCGTACAGGTCTCCGGTCAACATCGGCGGATCTGATTTCAATCACGCAGCACTTGTTTCGGGATATGGCGGCACTGGTCCGTACGGGATTGATGCTGCTGAAGGGAGTGGCCGCCGGCAAAAGGCACAGCTATTGATGTTGGCCAACTATCACATCCTGGAAATGCCGGGACGGAACCAGGGTGCAGAGCGCTCAACTCTTCAAGCCCTTGTTAATCAGCACACGCCCGCAGAACCATGGCCCGGTGCAAACCACGAGTACTTGGTCTCGAATGATGGGCTTGCCACGCACGATGACTTGAGGCTTCAGATTCTTGACAATGCAGAAACGGTCCAAGGTGTTGTCGCGAATTACTGCTGGGATAACGCGGTGGAGGGTCCGGGCGGTGATCCAGATTGGGATGGAGACATAGATCACATTCAGAACCTTCGTTGTGACGGCTTGGTGGAAGTAGTTTACGAACTTGCCGGAATTCAGGTGTGGGGACGAGACTGGACGTACTGGCTGATTCAGGACTGGCCCATTGAACACAATGGCTGGTTCGCCTTGCCGGATATCGACTATCTTACTCCCATCGTGCAACGGGGCGGCCTTGCCGGCAGTCCTACTCGCTTCGTTGCACAACCCCTTGTCGAACCCCAAACAATGGAGCCCCACGAATGAAAATCATTCCCGCTTCAATAGGTGTCGGTCTCTTGTTCGTGCTCGTGACGCATCTGAATGCCCAGGAGCCCTCGCCGTCTCTCTACGACAAGATGATGAAGACGCTCGCGCCTGAAACGCGTGCGCGCAATTTTTACCCTTTCCTGCAATCTCTGTCGAAGGGGGAGTTCAAGCAGCTAGTGATCGAGTATCGCCAAAGGAACGAACCATCGCCTCAAGTAGATGTTTACGGGGGCATGAATATGCTTGCAGGTCCCTACTACCAGAGCGGCGCGGGAAAGAACGACACGTATGAGGACTGGGCGAAAGATGTCCGGGATCATTCGTTTCCTGTCGAATGGCGCAATATCATCCTGGGGCATCCCCCATCGGCGGCACGGCCAGTGTCAGGGGCACAGCAGAAGGACTATCAGGATATGTTCTTCAGCATTTTCAGCTCACGAGACGAAGATATTGGACTGCGAAGAGAAGCGTTGCTCGCGCTCTCGAGAGTTGTGAGGTACGAATCCCTTTCGGCGGACCAACTCGGCGAGTATCTTGCCTTACTCAAGGAGATTGTGATGACACCGGACCAGCACCGCGGCTTCTTTCAGACCGCTTTGCGTGAGATCGATCACGTCATCGACTCCGGGAAAGAGGCGGCCGCGAGAGGTTCTGCTCCAGCAATCGCCAAGGCCATCGCCGCCGGGGATACGGCTGCAGTCGAAGGCGACAAGAATCTCCCGGCGGAACAGAAGCAGTTTTTCACGCAGGTTGCCGGGCTCTCCAAAGACTTCGGCGCGATCCTCGAAAACTTGAGCAGTACCACCAATCTGTCCAACTATCTTCAGCATGAGGCGAGGAAAATGAAGGACAAACTGATTTCAGTCCCAGCCACTCATTGAACCTTCAACAATGGAGCCGCACGAATGAAAAACGCCGTTCTTGCCGCATGCATCCTGCTATCACTGGCCGTTCTTGTCTCCGGCCAGGAGAAGGGATCCCCTTATGACAGAATGATCTCGCTGTCGAAGGAAGGATTAACCGATGAGTCCTTGCGTTCCTTCGTCGCGTCTCTTTCCAAAGAGGACTTCAAACGCCTAGTAATCGAGTATCGCCTGGAGAACATCCCATCACCCCAAGTGAACGTGTTTGGGGGTATGAGCATGCTGTCGATTCTTTATTACGAGCATGGCGCAGGTCAGAACGACGGATACGAGGAGTGGGCAACAGACGTCGCGGACAGGTCGTATCCGGCAGAATGGCGCAACATAATCCTCGCGGACACTCCGTCCAAGGCACGTCCGCAATCGACTGAGCAGAAAAAGGACTACCAAGCCCTGCTCCGCAGGTTCGTTGTCTCGGAGGAAGAGATGGCAGGCATTCGAAGGGAAGCGTTGCTCAGACTTGAGTACGAATCCCTTTCCGCTGCCCAATTCAGCGAATTCACAAGGTCTCTCGAGGAGATCGTGACGACACCGGACCAACATCCCGGCTTGTTTCAGACCGCCTTGCGCGAGATCGACCACGTCATCGACTCTGGTAAAGAGACGGCCGCGAAAGGTCCTGCCCCTGCCATCGCAAAGGCCATCGCCGCCGGAGACGTAGCCGCAGTCGCAGGCGACAAGAATCTCCCGGCGGAGCAGAAGCATTTCTTCACGCAGGTTGCCGAGCTCTCCAAAGACTTCGGCGCGATCCTCGAAAACTTGAGCAGTACCACCAATCTGCCCAACTATCTTCAGAATGAGGTCAGAAAGCTGAAGGACAAACGCTCCGCGGCCTCGTCGTTCTGAAAGAAGAGGATGGGTCAGATCTCCGGAATCAAGAATGTGGCAGGGGTGTTGCGGGGCAACAAACCGAGATGGCCATAGCTTGATTTTGGAACAGGAGCATTCGATGCGCGCTTCGATATGAAAAGTCATCGACAAATGAAAGCCCGGATAGTGATGGTGACTGTGCTGCAGATGGCATGCAGTACGGGTCAATCTTCCTCATTCACCAACCGCCCCACGGCTAGCACGTACCACTATGCGGTTGATACGGGAACTTGGCTCGGAAATGCTTTGCGGGAGCGGAGACTGGTCCGGAACAACGGGCAGGCCGTTTTGCCCGCTCGTGCATCCCAGCAAGGCCAGTTGAGTTCGTGGAAGTCGGAGATTGCTCAGACGAGCGCGGGGTTTGTGGATTCTGCGCTGGAATCTGACGGATCATTCAACTCCTGGTTTTCCGGTATCGCAGACGGCGAGTTCCCCATGTTATCGGCAACGGAATTGATCGGGCATATCGCGGCTCCCGCGAACTACTTCGACTACTCGCCTTGGCGACCGCTCAACGGGGATGCGGATCAATACACGAACGAGCACACGGCCGCCGGTTTCACGGTTGCGGATTATGGCTGGAGGTCTGCTTCGAACATGGTCGCGGCAATGCGGTGGACGGCGATCATCGGACAATGGGACTGCCCATCAGGCGAAAATTGCGCCTCGAACAACTATGGGGTCTACCAGAGTTATGTTCTGCCGAGCGCGTGGGGTAAGAAAACCATCTCGTTTGCTGGCCCGCAACTCACCAACGGCGGATATGGGCCATGCTGTGCGATATGGCCGATCGACAACCCGGTCAGCACGTCGACGGGTTGGGGATCCGCCTATGGGTATATCAAGGCCACAAATCTTGTCGCGGGCTATTCCGCGACAGTGGACTTATATGTGGGCACGGTGCCCGCGATTCGCCACGAATGCGATTGCCAACCGCCAACCAATCGGACCCATTTGAGTGTGTGGGATGCAAATGGCATTCCATCCCTCGTTGAGGGTCATTATGCGAAATGGTCTTCTCAGACGAAGACCGCGGACGCCACGGAAGTTCTTCCAAGACCTCGAGTGGGGGAAATATTGGACCAGCCAAACTTGCCGGATTTCCCGACGCGCGAGACGTTTTGCATCGAAGATCAGAATTCCAGCGGTCCCGGCATATACATCATGTCAACGTACAGGGGCTATGAAGCTGTTACTCCGGTTGTTCTTCTGAAATGGGACATGGCCTACAAGTAGGCTTGGTCATCTCCTGCTCCTTTTCGCGTGGTCTTTGGGCGGGGATCTCGTAGGCACGCGATGGAAACAACGTGGCAGCCCATTCCTGTTTCAGGTTGATTGTGAGCAAAATAAGCCCATCGCTTGGGAAGCAAGGTGTTCTTGTCGGTCATTCTTCCTTCTTGTTCCGACGCCACGCGGCGCCGGCGCGACGAACCGGTTCTACCGCGTGATCGTGAAGTCGTGATGCAACCGGATTCGTTTCCCCGTCGCAGCGCCGGGGTAAACGAACACTACATCCCTCGACCAGCGGATGTAGCGTCGGTTTACCCCCGATGCAGTCGGGGGAAACCGAATGTCCCAGGACCGATCACTGGACACAGGTCCCGAGTCACGGTACATCGGTCTCGTGGCAGCCACGTTCCTCAAACGCCTCCTTCTTGCCATTCTTGCTCCCGTGGTGGTGATTGGCCTTGGCGAGGTCGGTCTCCGTGCGGCAGGGTGGGGCTATCCGACCTCCTTTCTCGTCCCGCGCGAAATAGGCGGTCGTCGCGTATACGTCGACGATCCGTTTTTCGGCTACCGCTTTTTCCCCCAGCGCATGACCCGCACATCCGCGCCGATCGTCCTCGAAAAGAAAAAAGCGCCGGGCGTGATTCGCGTCTTCGTGCTCGGCGAGTCGGCGGCGATGGGGGAGCCGCAGTCGGAATTCGGCCTGTCCCGGTTTCTCGAGATCCTGCTGGCCGATCGCGCGCCGGGGAAACGTTTCGAGGTGGTGAACGCCGCGATGACGGCGATCAATTCACACGTGATCGTTGAGATCGCGCACGACCTTGCGGTGTTTCAGCCCGATTGTTTCGTCCTCTATATGGGCAACAACGAGGTCGTCGGACCCTACGGCCCCGGAACGGTCCTCGAAAATACGGGCCGTTTCATCCGATTCAGGGTCTGGCTCACGCGCTTTCGGCTCGCGCAACTCCTGCGAGTCGACAGACCGGGACCGCGCTGGTCGGGCATGGAGATGTTCAACGAGCAGCGGGTCGCAGCCGACGATTCGTGCCTGGACGCGGTCTACAACGGATTCCAGGCGAATCTGAACCGGATTGTCGCAATCGCGCGAAAGGCTGGGGCGACTGTCGTGCTCAGCACCGTCGCCGTCAACCTCCGCGACTGCGCGCCATTCGCGGGCGATAAGGCCCGGTCGGCGTTCACGGAAGGAACGTTCGCCGAGGCGCGGGACCTTGATGAGCTGCGTTTCCGCGCCGACAGCGTCATCAACCAGATCACCCGCAACCTCGGAAACTGGACGGGCGCCGGGGTGCGGCTGGTCGATGCGGAAAAGCTTTTCGGCGACGCGGGCAGGGAGGTGTTCATCGATCATGTCCACGTCAACCCCGAGGGCAACTACCGGCTCGCGTGCGCAATCGCGGACGCGATATTCCCGGCTACGGGCCCTGTTCCCACGCTGGCCGACTGTCTGGGCCGCATGCTGTACACGCCGTGGAACGAACTGGACCTCGTCGACGGCATGATCCAGCGCCGCCGGCGTGCGCCATTTGGCGGCCAGCCCGGCAACGCGGAGCAACGGGCGGCGCTCGTGCAGCGAAAGGCGCAATGGCGGGAGGAACTCGATCGCGAAGGCCTCGCGACCCTGCGGCAGCGGTACGAAGCTGCCATGCTGGCAAGCCCGGGTGACTGGCGCCTGATCAACAACTGGGCGGAGATCCTGATGAACGCCGAGGAGTACGGGGAGTCCGAACGGCTCCTGCGGCGCGAGATCGACCTGCTTCCGCATCGGTTCGACGTGCGCGCGGGACTTGCTCTGCTGCTCGGCTATGAAGGTCGCGCGGAGGAGGGCGTGCAGGCGCTTCGCGACGCGCCGGGGAAGCACGGCCATTTCGTGGCGGAATTTCTCCTCAGCACTGCCCGGACCCTCGGGCGGGACCGGCGTTTGCTCGAGGCCCTTGTTTTTGCCCAGGCGGCAGTCGCCGAGTCGCCCAAGAATGCTGACGCGATGCTGGAACTTGCCGCGCGACACGCCGCGCTGGGCCATGACCAGGACGCGGAACGCTGCCTTCGGTCTGTGCTCGATCGGGAGCCCGGTCACGTCACGGCGCGCGACGAGCTGACCGCTTTCCTGGCGTTGCGGGGGCGGTGGGACGAGGCGGAGCAGATTCTTCTCGCGCAAGGCACGGATCCCGCGACACGGCTGAAGCATGCCCAGCTGCTGATGGCTCGCGGCGATCTGGTGGGCGCGGATAAGGATCTCAGCCTGCTTGAGGCGTCGGCCGAGGCCACGGGAGAAGTGTCCCGGGTGCGCGAGCAGTGGCGGGCGCTCAGGAAGTATTGAGGTTCGCAAAATATAGTGAGGTATTGCGCTGGTAGGGACGGCTGGCCCAGCCGTCCATGGCGCGCTGGTCCAGCGCGCCCTACCCGGCAGGAGCGTCAGGTTGCTGAAGTCCGTGCAGACGCGGCCTTCAGCAACCTCGTTCACCGGCGAGACAAGCTCGCCGGGGTCCGCGTGTCATCGTCATCCCGACCACGGTGACCGTGACCGCCACGCCGATGATGGCCCACTTGGCGCCTTCGGTTTCCGCTCCAGTCATGGAGCCGATATCCCCCGCGAGGGGACCGGTAAGGATGCCGATGCCCAGGATCGACTCGTGCAGGCCGCCCTGGTTCATGCGGAAGATTGAACCACAGAGGTCGCGGAGGATCACGGAGGAAAGCCTCCGCGTACCTCAGCCGGAACTATTCAGTTCTCCGCCAAAGCGAATCCGCCTTGGGCGGAAACCACGAATTCACCCTCCTTCGCCAAGGCTTCCGCCGTCGCCCTTCGGGCTATGGCGGACACGTCGGCGGGCAGGCACGAACAATCACGAATTTCGGATGAGTCCACTGAATACACTGAAGTTCACTGACAGCTTGTCGGATACCTTCAGTGTCTTAAGTGTGTTCAGTGGATTCGGCAATTCGTGCTTATTCGTGTCCATTCCTGCCCGCAATGCTACGCATAGCGTTGCAGGCGGGCGTGGTTCTCTCCTGAATGGATACGGCCCAACATCCGCCGCGGTTCAAGTTCCTGCCTTCTCGGCGTGGTGGAACTGTTCGCTCAGGTCGTCCCACGTCTTACGCGGCGGCGGCGGGCCTTTGACCCACTCGACCTGCCGCCCGCACCAGAGCGAGTAGATGGCCGGGACGATTTCGAGCGTCAGGATCGATGACGTGATCAGGCCGCCGATCATCGGAGCGGCAATGCGCCGCATCAGGTGGCCAGAATGCGCGCGATTCGTGCGAGGCTGGCGTCGACAGCCTTGCGCTTCCCCCACGTATCCGGCAGTGGTGTCAGCAAGAGTTCCGCGTTGATCTGGCCGGCCATGACGCCCGTTGCTCCCCGCAGGGCCTCGTCCACGGCGTAAACCCCGAGCTTGCTTGCCAGAAGCCGGTCGTTTGCCGAGGGACTTCCACCCCGCTGGATGTGACCCAGAACGCAGACACGGTAGTCGCAGCCGCTGAGTTTTCGCAGTTCCTCCGCCACGGCATAGGCGCCGCCCTCGTACGCGCCTTCGGCGACCACGATGATGCTGCTGGCTTTTCCGCGCCGTTTTCCGGCGCACAGTCTCTCGCAAATGGCGGGGAGGTCCACCGGCACTTCAGGCACAAGGATCTCCTCCGCGCCGCCGGTGACGCCGACCTCCAGGGCGATGAAGCCGCTGTGCCGGCCCATGACTTCGACCAGAAAAAAACGCTCGTGGGCGTCGGCCGTGTCGCGGATTTTGTCGATCGATTCCAGCGCCGTCATGACCGCGGTGTCGAACCCGATGGTGAAATCGGTACCGTACAGGTCGTTGTCGATCGTCCCGGGGAGTCCGATGATCTGACCCTTCCAGAAACGGCTCAGTTCATGAGCGCCGCGGAACGATCCATCACCGCCGATAACGAGCAGGGCATCGACCTGGACCTGGCTCAGTGTTTTCGCTCCGCGCTGGAGACCTTCTTCCGTCTGGAAGTCCGGACAGCGGGCGGTGTGAAGGATGGTGCCGCCCCGCTGGAGAATGTTGGAAACGGAACGGGAATCCAGCAGGCGGAAGTCACCTGCAACAACCCCCTGGTAGCCGCGCACGAAACCCATGATCTCAAGGCCCTTCTGCAAACCGGCGCGGACGATCGCGCGGATGCACGCATTCATGCCGGGGGCATCGCCCCCGCTGGTCAATACGGCAAGTCGTTTCATCGTGGCAGTGTTTCCTCTAGTGTGGAGCCCCGGTCGCCGGGCCGGTGTGTTCCGGTGGCTGGTTTTGGCGCTTGAGGCGTTGTGATCGCCAAAGGTAGAAAATCGCCGGATAGACCACGAGTTCCATGATCAAGGACGTGGCGACGCCGCCGATCATGGGCACCGCGATGCGTTTCATCACGTCGGCGCCGGTGCCATGACTCCACATGATCGGTACGAGGGCAATGAATGTGGTCGAGACGGTCATAACCTTCGGCCGGAGCCGCTTCACGGCTCCGTGATAGATGGCTTCGCGGAGGTCCGCGACGTTGCGCATGCGGCCTTCCTTCTGCCATTTCTCGTAGGCGAGATCGAGGTAGAGCAACATGACCATGCCGGTTTCGGCATCCAGGCCCGCCAGCGCAATCAACCCGATCCACACAGCGACGCTCATGTTGTAGTCGAGCAGGTAGATCAGCCAGAAAGCGCCCACCACCGAAAAGGGAACGGCCAGGAGCACGATGCCCGTTTTTACGAAGGATCGGGTGCTGAGATAGATGAGCAGCGCCACGATCAGCAGCGTCACGGGAACGACGATCAGCAGCCGCTGCTTGGCTCGAAGCATGTATTCGTACTGGCCGCTCCAGAAAATGCTGTAGCCCTCAGGTATCGTGATGCTGCCTTCGGCAATGGCCTCGTTGACGGTGCGCATCGCCTCCTGCACGTAGGTGCCGATGTCGATTCCTTTCACGTCCACGTATATCCACGCATTCGGCACGGCGGCTTCGCTCTTGATGGCCATGGGAGCATTCACGATGCGCAGGCTGGCCAACTGGCCCAGCGGCACCTGCGCGCCGGTGGGCGTTGGAATGACGATGTCGTGTTGAAGCGCGTCGAGGTTGGAGCGAAAGTCGCGGTCGTAGCGGAGGTTAATGGTATAGCGTTCCAGCCCCTCGACTGTGGTGGCGATCGGCATGCCGCCCAGGGCCACAGCAAGCACGTCCTGCACTTCGCCCAGGGTGAGGCCGTAACGGGCAATGGCATCGCGATCGATGTCGAACTCCACGTAGCGACCGCCCATCACGCGCTCGGAGTATGCGCTGGTCGTTCCGGGAACCTGCTTCACCACGGCTTCGACTTCGGAGCCGATCCGCTCCAATTCGGCCAGGTCGGGGCCGGCGATTTTGATGCCCACCGGCGTCTTGATCCCCGTTGAAAGCATGTCGATGCGTGTCTTGATCGGCATCGTCCAGGCATTCGCAAGGCCTGGGAATTGGATGGCGCTGTTGAGCGCGTCCACCAGTTCGTCGGTGGTGCGACGGCGATGCGCGATGACCTTGCCCTCGTCATTGGTGATGTCCACCTCCGGCCATTCCTCCTCCGGGTTGAGCATGATCGTCGTTTCGATCATGTCGAATGGCGCGGGGTCGGTGGCGGTTTCAGCGCGGCCGACCTTGCCAAAGACGTGGTGCACTTCGCCGAAGGTCTTGATGATCTTGTCCGTCTGCTGAAGCAGTTCGCGCGCCTTGGTCGAGGAGATGCCGGGAAAGGTGGTCGGCATATACAGCAGGTCGCCTTCATAAAGCGGGGGCATGAATTCCGAGCCGATGTTCTGGTAGGGGAAGATTTTCCCGACCTTTTCCGCCAGGGTCCTGAGGCGCCCCTCGGGCAGATGTTTCACGACCAGCGCATTCCATGGGAAGAACACCGAAATGACGATGGCCACCGCGCTGGCGATGACGGCCCAGCGCCGCTTGATGACGAAATCGATCACCGGGTGGTAAAGCCAGATCAGGAAGCGGCTGATGGGGTTTTTCTCTTCGGGCATGTGGGTGCCGCGAATGAAGAACCCGGCCAATACGGGGGCGAGCGTGATGGCGAGGAACGCCGCCGCGGCCATCGAGTAGGTCTTGGTGAACGCCAGCGGTTTGAACAAGCGGCCTTCCTGGTCCTGCAGGGTGAAGACCGGCAGGAATGAAACCGTAACCACCAGCAGCGCGAAGAAAATGGTCGGCCCGACTTCGACCGAGGCATCGCGGATAATCTGCGCGTGCGACTTCTTGTCCCCGTCCTGCTCGAAATGCTTATGGACGTTCTCCACAAGGATGATGACGCCGTCCACCAGCACACCGATGGCGATGGCGATGCCGCCCAACGACATGATGTTCGAGCTGATGCCCTGGAGGTGCATGATGAGGATGGAAACCAGCACGGCGATGGGCAGGATCACAATGGGCACCAATGCGGTGCGGACGTGCAGAAGGAAAAGGATGATGACGATGGCGACGACTGCGCTTTCTTCCAGCAACGTCTGCCGCAGCGTCTTCACTGCGCGATCGATCAGCGAGCTGCGGTCGTAGGCGATGGTGTACGTGACGTCCGGCGGCAGCGCCTTCATCGCCTGGTCCAACCTCAACTTCACGTCGTGGATGACCTGGCGCGTATTGGCGCCCTGGCGGACCACGACGATGCCGCCCACGGTCTCGCCTTCGCCGTTCAGCTCGGCCATGCCGCGGCGCATTTCCGGGCCGATCTGCACGGTCGCCACGTCGCGCAGCAGGATGGGCACGCCGCTTTCGCCGACGCCCACGGCGACTTTTCGCAGCATCTCGACGTCGGAGATGTAGCCCTTGACCCGGACGATAAATTCCTTCTCGGCCATTTCGATGGAGCGACCGCCGACCTCGCCGTTGCTCATCTGGATGGCCTTGCTTATGTCCGAAAGCGGCAAGTCGTAGGCGCGCAGCTTCACGGGATCCACCGTGACCTGGTACTGCTTCTCAAACCCGCCGATGGACGCGACTTCCGAAACGCCATCCACGGCCGTGAGCTGGTAGCGCAAATGCCAGTCCTGCCAGGCGCGCAGTTCCTGGAGGCTGCGGTTGGTGGCGTTGATGGAGTACATGAAGGCCCAACCCACGCCGGTGGCGTCCGGGCCTAGCGAGGGCGTGACGCCTTTGGGCATCTGGCTGCTGAGCTGGCTCAGGTACTCGAGCACCCGGCTGCGCGCCCAGTAGGGATCCGTGCCGTCCTCGAAGATGACGTAGACGAAGGAATAGCCGTAGAAGGAATAGCCGCGGACCACCTTCTTGTAGGGCACCGAAAGCATCTTGGTGGTGATCGGGTAGGTGACCTGGTCTTCCACAATCTGCGGCGCCTGGCCCGGGTATTCCGTGTAGATGATGACCTGCACGTCGGACAGGTCGGGGATCGCGTCGAGCGGGATGTTCTTCACGGCATAAACGCCGCCGACCACCAGTGCGAGCGTTCCCAGAAGAACGATGAACTTGTTGTTCAGCGAAAAATCTATGATGCCTTTGAGCATGGTGTTTCGCGAATCCCGTCCTGTTTATCCTTCTGCGATCGTGTCGCGTAGCTGAAAGGTAGGGACGGCTCCCGCCTGAGGCGGGCCGTCCGCGGCGCGCTGGGCCAGCGCGCCCTACCTCGCAGGAACGTAACTGTGTTTCACGGTTTTCACTGACGTTCCTGCGCGGCGTGCTGCGTGTGCCAGATGTCTTCGGCCACGTGGCCGTGCTTCACGGTGCCCGTGGGCACGAGTTGCATTTCGCACTTCGGGCATTCGCCCGGCGCGTCAGAGACCACATCCGCGTGGGATCCCATCGGACAGGTGTAGAGCGTGGAGGGGATGTCCGTGGGCGTGGCGCTGGCTTGCACGGGCGGAGGCAGTTCCATCACCGGAATAAGCGTCATCCCGCACTTGGGGCACTTGCCGGGCCGGTCGAGTTTCACATCGACATGTTCCGGCATGGGGCAGGTGTAATGCTCCACCTTGCCACCGGGTTGCATTTTCGCCAGCGTCGCCGCTGAGACGGGGACCAGCGTCATGCGACACAGGGCGCACTTGCCCGGATGCTGGTACTCGATGGAGACGTGCTCGGGCATCGGGCAGACGTAGGTATGAGGTTCGACGACCGATGCGTCCGTGGAGCGAGGAGCGTTGGTAGCGGTGAGCGTGGAAGACGCTCCTACGCTCTCACGCTCTGACGCCTTTTTGGGGTGAAGCATCTTCTGGATGGCCTCGCGAAGCTGGCTTTCCGAGTCGAGCATGAACTGGCCGGACGTCACCACGCGCTCACCTTCGCTCAGGCCGCTCAAGACTTGGTACATGTCGTTCTCCGCCCGCGGACCAAGCGTGACCATGCGCGGCTCGAACCGGCCGCCCTCAAGGGCGACGAAGACCGTGTTCCTGTCGCCGCTGCGAAGGACCGCCATGTCCGGCACCAGCAGAACCGAGGGTTCCAGGTCGGCCCGCAGTTCCACGCTGGCAAACATCCCCGGTTTCAACAGGTAGCCGGGATTGTGAAACTCCATGCGCACGCGGACTGTGCGTGTTTTTTCGTCCACCGTCGGATAAATATAGCTGACGCGCCCGCGGAACTAGCGGTCGGAGAGGTAGGAGAGACTGACCAGCGCCTCCTGGCCCAGTTGAATGAACGGCAGGTCCTGTTCATACACTTCGGCGTAAACCCACACCAGGCCCAGGTCCGCCAGCCGGTACAGCTTCATGCCGGCCTCCGTCATCATCCCTTCCACCACCATCTTCTCGGTCACGAAGCCGTCAATGGGCGCGCTCACACTCAGGGTTTTCTTCGGCTCGCGCGTTTTTTCGAGTTCCGCGATTTGCTCATCCGAAATGTCGAGGAATTTCAATTTGAGCCGCGCGCTGCGCAGGAGGTCGTCGCGTCCCGGTTGGCCCTCCGCGGGCGCGTTGCCCAGGGCGAGCAGGTATTCCACCTGGGCGCTGTAGAGTTCCGGCGAGTAGATTTCAAAGAGCGGGTCGCCTCGCATCACCAATTGCCCCGTGGCATCCACGTAGAGCTTTTCAATCCAACCCGCGAATTTGGTGGTCACATCGGCCAGCCCGGGTTCGTTGTAGCCGATAGATCCCACCGTCCGGATCACACGGCGCAACGGCCCGTTGGCGAGGATGCCCGTACGGATGCCCATGTTCTGGATGGTCACCGGGTCAATGGATATGGTCGATGCACCGGCGGCAGCGGCTTCGTCGTCATAGACCGGCACCATGTCCATGCCCATGCTGTCCTGGCCCGGCGTGTCACGAACTTCGTCGGGAATCATGGTGGACTTGTAGTATTTGATCGTGCGCTCGCCGTCGCCCGTGGAGCGCTTGATGAGCGTGAGTTTCATGCCGCAGATCGGGCAGTTGCCCGGGTGGTCCTGGATGACCTGCGGGTGCATGCCACAGGTATAAAGCGTCTTCTTCGCTTCCTGGGTTGCGACGCCTCCTGTTGCGGGTGAGGATGAGCGGCCAACAAAGAATGCACCGACGGCGAGGGCCGCCACGGCGGTTGCGAGAAGAACGGTTTTCGTTTTCATAATCTGTCTACCGTTGGGGCTTGCCCGGATGTTTCGCAGCGGGTGCGCCCACGTCGGGAGGCGAGGCCAGCACCGGGGCGTCGGCCGGCGGCACGCCCGCGATCATCAGGGACAGCTCGGCCAGCACGATTTCGCGCCGCGTGCGGGCTTCAACCTCGTCGAGCTGAAATCCCAGGAGCATCCGCTCCGCGTCCACGAGGTTGAAGAAATCGATCTGCCCGGAGAGGTAGCCGGAGCGCGCGATGTCGAGCGACTTGCGGGCCTTGGGGATCAACTGGTCCTGCAGCAGGGCCAGCATGCGCGTGACTTCGCGGTAGTCGTAGGACTTCATCGCAAAGTCCACCGTCAGCATGATCTGTTCGTTGGAGAGCCGCGCCGCGGCCGCGCGCTGGCCCGCCTGGGCTTGCGCGATCTGCGCCGCGATTCTGTCGCGCCAGATCGGGAGCGTCAGGGTCGCCAGCGGGCGGAACATCGTGGGCGACGCCTTGACGTCCGCCATCAACCCCAGGCTGAAATCCGGCACCTTGGATTTGGCCGCCAGCGCGATGGTGGCCTCGGCCATGCGCACGTCGGCCTCCATCGCCTTGAGTCGCGGATTGCGGGCGAATGCCGCGGCCAGCAAATCGTCCGCGGCAAGGTCCAGCGGCGTGGATGCAAACACTGACGGTAACGGAGGGTCCGCTTGGTCGTGTGTCAGCCCCAGCGCCCCTTTGAACTGCGCAAACAGCGGTCGGTGCGAGTCGTCGAGATTCGCGATTTCCGTCGTGAGCTGGTCCTGCTCGATCTGCGCGCGATAGACGTCCTGCAGCGTGACCTTGCCGACTTCGTTCTGTGCGCGGGCGCTCCGTTCGATATCGGCCAGCAGGCCCAGCGTGTCGCGGTTGATGCGGATGCGCTCGTCGAGGAAATACAGGTTGTAGTAGGCGCGCTTGACGTCGAACGCGGCCTGCAGCACCGCGGATTCAAACGCGTAGTACTTCGCCTGGCTTTCCGCCGTGGCCACGCGCGCCGCCGCCCTCAGCTTGCCCGGGCCGGGAAACATCTGCATCAGGCCCGGCATGACCGTCATGACGATGCTGGCGATGTCCGCCTGGAAGCTGAGCTGCGGATCGGGAAGGGAACGATCGACCGTGATGCCCTCGACCGAGGCCAGCCAGTCGTAATACGCCGTCTCGACCTTCGGCTGATTCAGCATGGCGAAGCGGAGGAAATCCGCGATGCCGGCGTTCGTGGAGAGCGTTGACACGTCCGGCCGCCGGCCCTCGGGCCGGTAGGCGTCCGCCACAGCCTTGGCGTCGTGGCGGGCCTGCTTCTCGCCGCTCGCGCGCAAGCCCACGCAGCCGGTGAGCAACAGGCTCATGATCGCCACGCCCCCTGTGCGGGCGGCGCGGAACAAAGCGGCGGTACTCGTAGTGACATGGATCATGCGTGTATCTGAACAGTTGAACGCAGAACGACTGGAAATCCCTCGATCAAAGTGACGTTCCCCGCAATCGCAGTGCGTTGCCGACCACCGAAACCGAGCTGAAACTCATGGCGGCCGCCGCGAGCATCGGGCTGAGCAGCAGGCCGAAAAACGGATAGAGAATGCCGGCCGCGATGGGTACGCCGAGCGCGTTGTAGACGAAGGCGAAAAAGAGGTTTTGCCGGATGTTCCGCATCACGGCGCGGCTGAGCTTGACCGCCTTGACGATGCCGCGCAGGTCGCCTTTTACGAGGGTGATGCCCGCGCTTTCGATGGCGACGTCCGTACCGGTGCCCATGGCGATGCCGACGTTCGCCGCGGCGAGGGCGGGGGCGTCGTTGATGCCGTCGCCCGCCATGGCGACAAAACGTCCCTGCTTCCGCAGCGACTCGACCTTCTTGTGCTTGTCCTCCGGCGCCACGCCGGCCAGGACCTCGTCGATCTTCAGTTGTTCCGCGACGCTGCGCGCGGTCTTTTCGTTGTCGCCCGTGACCATGATGACCTTCAAGCCCATCCGATGAAGCTGCTCCACGGCTTCCGGCGTCGACTTCTTGATCGGGTCCGCCACGGCAAGGAGGCCGAGCGCCTGGCCATCGGCCGCCGCGAAGATCACGGTGCGACCTTCACCCCGCAGCCGGTCCGCCTCCGCCGAAAGTCCATCGAGGCCCTTCGCGCCTTGGTCCCGGAGGAATTCCGCTTTGCCAACCAGGACCGTGCGCCCATCGACCTTGCCGGAGACGCCGCCGCCGGTGGTGGACGCGAACTCCTGCGCCTCGGGGAACTCGACGCCTTTTTCCTTCGCACCGCGCACCACCGCCGCGGCAAGCGGGTGCTCGCTGTGAAGCTCCAGGGCCGCGGCGAGCCGGAGCAGGTCCTTCGCCTCGACGCCCGGGACGGGTTGGACCTCGGTCAACGCGGGGCGTCCTTCGGTCAGCGTCCCGGTCTTGTCGACGATCAGCGTGTCGACTTTCTCCATCGCTTCGAGGGCCACCGCGTCCTTGATCAGCACGCCCTCCTTCGCGCCGCGGCCGACGCCGACCATGATCGACATCGGCGTCGCGAGGCCGAGCGCGCAGGGGCACGCGATGATCAGGACGGCGACGGCATTGACGAGGGCGTAGGCAAGGCGGGGTTCGGGCCCGAAGATGGCCCAGACGGCGAAGGTAAGGATCGCTGCAAGGATTACGGCAGGTACGAACCACGCGGCGACGAGGTCCGCAATGCGCTGGATGGGCGCGCGGCTGCGCTGCGCCTTCGCGACCATATCCACAATCTTCGCGAGAACCGTATCGCTTCCGACCTTCGTCGCGCGCATGACGAACGAGCCGGTCTGGTTGATCGTGCCGCCGGTAACCTTCTCCCCCTTGCTCTTCTCCACCGGCAGCGGCTCGCCGGTGATCATCGATTCATCCACCGTGCTTGCGCCCTCGGTGACTTCGCCGTCCACGGGCACCTTGTCGCCTGGCTTCACGCGGAGCAGGTCGCCCTCGTGGACTTCGTCCAGCGACACTTCCTGTTCCTTGCCGTCGCGCAGCACGTGCGCCGTGTCCGGCGCGAGTTGCAGCAGCTCGCGGATCGCACCGCCCGTTCGCTTCCGCGCGCGCAGCTCCAGAACCTGCCCGAGCAGCACGAGGGCGGTAATCGTTGCGGCCGCCTCGAAGTAGACCGCGACCTCCCCGTGGTGACGGAACGCTTCGGGAAAGGCGCCGGGGAACAGGACCGCCGCGACGCTGAAGAGGTACGCCGCGCCCGTGCCGATCGCGACGAGGGTGAACATGTTCAGGTTGCGCGTGACGAGGGAACGCCATCCGCGCTCGAAGAACGGCCAGCCGGCCCAGAGCACGACGGGTGTTGCGAGGGCCAGTTCGAACCAACGCCGCGCGGGGATGTCGACGAACATGCCGCTCATGGCGAGCGCGACCACGGGCAGGCCCAGCGCGAGCGCGACGACGAAGCGGCGCGTCATGTCGCGCAGCTCGCTGTCGTCCTCCTCCGTGGCTGGGGACTCCGGTTCCAGCGCCATGCCGCATTTCGGGCAGGCGCCCGGATGGTCCTGCCGGATCTCTGGATGCATCGGGCACGTCCAGACGGCGCCGGCCTTTGCCGGCGCATCGTTGGTCTTCCCGCTCAAGAATTGCTTTCTGCACTTCTCGCTGCAGAAAAAGAACGTCTGCCCGTCGCGTTGGGCGGACAGGCCGGTCCGCTCGTCCACTTCCATGCCGCATACGCGACACGTCCGCGTCGGTTTATCTTTGTCCCGCGTGGGACCGTGGTGAATCACTGTTCGCTTCTGCATGGATGCCTCCCCGGTCAGATCAGATCGGGCCGCCTGCCCTGAAAGGAGTCGAAGGGCGGACGGCGCGGCTCGTGCTACGTAGCGAAGCTACTTCGCAGAGTAGCAAGCGCCATCCCTACCTAAGAGGAGACAAATTTCAACCTGATATACGTCTCCTGGCGTCGCCCTGCGTTGACCGGGCTGTCGTTACTTGTGAAGATGATCGTGGTCTTCATCCGCCTTTTCCGTGGCGGCTTCCGTCTCGGTGTCCGCGGCCTTCTTCGCCGACGCGTCGTCGATCTTCTTCAGGTACTTGGCCGGGTCCTTCAGGAAGTCCTTCTTGCAGTTCTTGCAGCAGAAACGGACCTCGCGGCCTTCGTAGTTGAAGATGACGGGATCGCCCATCTCTCCGAGCTTTTCCCCCGACACGACGCAGGTCGTGAGCGGGTAGGTGTCGGCCTTGTCGGCCGCCACGGCCCAAGCGGACCCGTTGAGGGCCAGTAGTACGGTCAGTGTCATCAGGGTCGTCTTCATGGTTTCTCCTCTCTTTCGCGCTTCAATGTCCGGATTTCGCATGGCGAAATCCGGAAGGGCACCCGCCGCACACGCAGACGGTGACCATTTCTTCGTACTTCGTCTGCTGCTCCGGCATGAGGACGTTGTGGACCTTGCGGATGTGCTGGACCGTCGCGAGATCGCTCTCGAGCCGCGCCTTGCACATCTTTTCCACGATCCCGCGCATCTGCTCGTCGTCCGCGCCGTCAAAGAGCGCCTTGCCCAGTTCGGCCCGGGCCGCGCAGTGCTTGCTGCAGCAGTCCTCGAGTTGCACGCCGTAGTCGTCCTGCAATTTCCGCACGTCCGCCACCTGCGCTTCGGTGAGGCCGAGCGCCTGTTGCAGGTGCGTTGCGTCTTTCAGGACGTCGAGCTGTGCCGCCGCCGGCCGTGCGAAGGAGCGGACGGCGAGGGCGCCCGCGATGGCGGATCCGAGGACGAGGACGACGACGAGGACGAGTCTCTTGTTCATGGTTTGTAACCTGTTGCGAGTTGGATGTAGTTCGAGGCGAGCGAATCCGACCCGAGCAGGGCGAACTGTTCCGAGGCCGAGGCGGGGCGGCCCGTGAGGGCGAGGCCGATGAGCACCCCGGCTGCCACGCCGGCGCACGCAGCCCATGCGGGCCGGGCCGTTAGCAACTCGATGAAGGCTCGGAAGGGAGAAGCAGCCTGTTCGGGCCGAGCTTCAATTCGCCGCCAGACGGCATCCTCGAAGCCCTGACGCGGCTCGATGTCGCGCCAGGTGGCAAGGGCTTTTTTCAGAGGGTCGATATCCGTGTTCATCAACCAGTTAAACGCAACCGGTCGAAGAAACCCTCGTGGAAAAGGAATCGGACAAGAATCGTCGGCGCGGCGGGAAGTGGTCAATCAGGCGCAGTCTTCTCGCGCAGAGCGTGTTACGTCAAACGCCGCGGCATAGCCGCAACCGAAGGGGAAACCGCAAAAAAAGGCGCCCTTTGGCTTCGCTCAGGGTAGGCAAAATGCGCAAGAAGGAATCACGCGAAGAACGCCGGTCGTTTCACCATTCAGGTGAGCTGATCGAAAGCCAGAACCTCCTGCTATCCGCGTACATCCGCGAAATCCGCGGTTCCAACTGCTTTTCCTAGGTCGAATCCTTTTTCTCCATCGGTAGGGCGGCTTCGATGAAGCCGCCGCCTGCCCTGAGCCCGTCGAAGGGCGGCGCGTTCGTCGAACGCGCCCCACCTACCGAAACACGCATGGCCTATTCGAAGGCAAACACAGGGTCCATGTCGCGCAGGAAATGCTTAAGAGTTCCACGAAACAAAGGGAGGGCTAGGGCATGCGCAGCGGGTTGTACCTTCGCCGGATGACCACGAAGCGGTAGGTGCCGAGGAGGGCGGTCACGAGGGACAGGCCGAGAAAAGCGATGCCGCTCATGCGGGCCCAGGCGTCCTCGATGAAGTGGAGCGCGCTGGCGCCGGTGACCAGGAAGGCGAGCGACGTGCGGACGTAGGCGAGGAGGGTGCGCTCGTTGGCCAGGTCCGTGCGGTCCACCGCGAGATGGTCGCGCAGGATCATCTGCTCGCGCGTCACGCCGCTGCGTACGTACTCCGCCTCGTTGTCGGCGCTCATCACCTGTTGGATGCCATATCCGGGCTGTGCCTTCAAGTCCGGAGGCGGCGGCCCCGGGGCGCATCTCCGATCTTTGGCGGTCAGGCAGCCCAGAGGGTAGTGCATCAGTTTGAATTGTTTCACACAGGGGTAGGGCGGTTTCGATGAAACCGCCGCCTGTCCTGAGCCTGTCGCGGGGCGGCGCTTTCATCGAAAGCGCCCTGCCAAACGGAAAAACAACTCAAACTGATGCACTACCCCCCCCTGGGGGATGCCAAAGATCGGAGATGCGCCCGTGGCCCCGAGCAAGCCCTGATTTGTCGCGCGATCCGGGCTACACCGCAGTATCGCCCCGCAGGCCGTTGTCGATGCGGACGGCATCGTCCACGCGCGAAATGTAGATCTTCCCGTCGCCGCCGATCTCCACATCGGGCCATCGTTCCGACCGGGCCAGTTGCGATTCCGCGCGGGCGCGTCTCTGTCCCATCGCGACCAATCCGGATTCCCGCTGAGCCCGGCGTCCAGTTTCTCGAATTCAACGGGGACCGTCAGGGCCTTGCTCTGCGCGTAGGATGCGCCCGGACCAGACAGAGCGCAGCAACAGAAGATCCTCCAAAGGAGACGACGAAACATGAAAACCTCCACAGAATACGAATGGACAAACTACGGACGGACGGAAGAGAGCGGAGGAGGCTCAGCTTCGTGGAGGGATGAAAATGTCAGGGGCCCTGCCGGTACGCGGCGTGTCGTGGTCGGCTGAGAAGTATCCCACCATGATCAAGGCGGGAGCCAGCCGCGTTGTCGTGTGGTCCAAAGCCGGCGATTCCTGGCACGCGCAGTGAGCGATGCAGTGATCCTCGCCCGCGTGTTCCGCGCAGTCATTGTTCAGGCTGGACTGTGTAATGCCGGCAAAGACGACGGCGGCCGCAAAAACGACCAGCCGTGCTGTCGAAATCGGAGTTATGGTTCAGGGCTTGAGCAAGCGCAGGGCGTTGGCGATGACCGCGAGCGTGGCGCCCGTGTCGGCAAGGATCGCCAGCCACAGGCTCGTGTGCCCGGAGATGGCGAGCACGAGGAAAACGGTCTTCAGGCCCAGCGCGAACGCGATGTTTGCCTGAATGATACGGACGGTGCGGCGACCCAGGAGCACCGCTTCGGCGATCTTGCCCAGGTCATCCTGCATGAGCGCGATATCGGCGGTTTCGATGGCGGTGTCCGTGCCCGCCGCGCCCATGGCGATGCCCACCGTGGCCGCGGCCATCGCCGGTGCGTCGTTCACGCCGTCGCCCATCATGCCGACATGCCCATGGCTGGCCACCAACTGGCGCACGCGCTCGACCTTCTGCTCGGGCAGCAGGTCGCCGCAGGCCTCGTCAATGCCGACCTGCCGCGCGATGGCGTCGGCGGTCTTCTGGTTGTCGCCGCTCAACATCACAACCTTTCGCACGCCGGCCGCGTGGAGCAGGCGAATGGCCCCGGCGGCTTGCGGCCGCACGGTATCGCCCACGGCAAGCACGCCGAATACCTCGCCCGCGCAGGTGGCGTGCGGTTTGTGGCCCACCACGATGACCGATTGAGCCGCAGCTTCGATGTCGGCGAGCTTGCGTTCGAGCGCTTCGGAGCATACGGCCAGTTCGTGGGCCATGCGGTGGTTCCCGACGAAGTAGTGGTGCCCCTCCAGTTCGCCTTCCGCACCCCGGCCCGTGCGGGCCTGGTAGTTCGTACTGCGCGGAAATTCGACGCGCTGCTCGTGGGCATAGGCGACGACGGCCTGCGCCATCGGATGCTCCGAGTGCACGTCGATCGCGGCCGCCACGCGGATGATTTCGGCAGCGGATGTTGCGCTGAAGGGTATGACGTGTAGTACACGCGGACGGCCTTCGGTGATCGTGCCGGTCTTGTCCACGGCCAGGGCGCGCAGCTTGCCGATGGCTTCGAGAAATGCGCCGCCTTTGATCAGCACCCCCCGCCGGGCCATCGCCGTCAGGCCGGAAACGACGGAGACCGGTGTCGAGATGACCAGCGCGCACGGACAGGCAATGACCAGCAGGACAAGCGCGCGGTACGTCCAGACCGGCCACGCGCCGGCGAACACCATCGGTGGAATCAACCAGACGAGAAGCGCGAGCAGCATCACGGCCGGCGTGTAGTACCGGGCGAATACGTCCACGAAACGCTGCGATGGCGCCTTCTGCGATTGCGCTTCCTCGACCAGGTGGATGATGCGGGCGAGCGTCGTGTCCGCATACGCCTTCGTCACGCGAAGCTCCAGCGAGCCTTCGCCGTTGATTGTTCCGGCAAACACGGTAGCGCCGGCTTTCTTCTCGACCGGCATGGACTCGCCCGTGATCGGCGCCTGGTTCACCGTCGAAACGCCCGCGACGACTTCGCCGTCGAGCGGCACGCGCGCGCCCGACTTTACCTCCACCTGGTCGCCCACGCGGACCTGCTCGACAGGCACTTCGCGAAACGCCTCGCCATCCTTGAGCCAGGCCTTTTCGGGCGCGAGCTCCATCAGCGACCGGATACTGCGCCGGGCGCGCGCAGCGCTGAACGATTCCAGCAATTCCGAGAGCGCGAACAGGAACACGACGGCGGCGGCTTCGCTCCATTCGCCGAGGACCGCGGCGCCCAGGACGGCCACCGACATCAGCACGTTCATGTCGAGCGACAGCCGCCGCAGCGCGCCGAGCGCCTGGGGCAGGATCAGCCAGCCGCCCGCGGCTATCGCGCAGATGAAGAAGGCGATCGGCGGGGAGCCCGGAGCAACCCCGAGCCAAGGGATCAACAGGCCCAGTCCCGTGAGCGCGCCGGAAGCCGCCACGGAGATTACACGCGCGCGCTGCATGAACGCCGAGCCTTCGACGTGCTCGCCGCAGCAACCACCGTGATCGTCATGGCTCTCGGTCTTCATGGGCTTTCCAAGTCCGGCATCGCGAGGGTCGTCATCAACAGCGTTTTGGGGAGATTACACTTCTGCACCCGGGCGGTCAGGACGAACGGCAGCCAATGCGTTGGAAGGGCAGCGTGAAGGAAAGCCACGGCGAAACCTGTGACCGCAAGGGTTGCCAACATCTCGGAGATCATTCATGGACTATACCCCCATACCCCATAGGCGACAAGGGAGTTGTCTTTGCGGCGACGGCTGGCTAGATTCCCTCATGCGTATGAAAAGGAATCATGGCCATCATCCTGCCGAAGAGCGGCGCGCGCTGATTGCCCGTTTGCGCAGGATTGCCGGGCAGTTGAATGGCATCGAGCGTATGCTGGACGCGGATCGGGAATGTGACGAGATTCTGACCCAACTGGTTTCCGCCCGGAAGGGCTTGAAGTCGCTGTCGGAGAAACTGATTCACTTGCACATGCACCATTGCGTGGAGGATGCCGCGACGCAGCGCGAGGCCCAGCGCAAACTCCGCGATCTGCTGACGGTGTTGGAGCGCTATGTGGAATAGGCCGCGGGTCGGCGGTGCGCCGGAAACCTGGTCTTTCGTGCGATGAGGGCCGCAAACAGATGCTGCGGCTGCGAAGCTGTCGCAGAGATGGCGGGGGTAGCGTGATGGCTGAAGCGGCTCCATTGCTGAAAAACAAACACTACGGGCAGGCGTCCGTTTTCAGGCCCGAGCGTCTGCTGCGGGAAGCGCGCCGCCAGAAAGAGCTGCCGGCGGGCAATGTGCCGGCGGTGTGTGTGCTCGATCCCGACGGCGACATCGTTGCCTACCTGTTGCGAAAGAAGTGGGCGCGGCGCAATCGCGCGTGGTCCTGCTACCACACCGCGCTCCACGAATTCGAGCGCAACGGCATGACGTACGGCATCATCGGCTGCGCCGTGGGCGGTCCGTTCGCCGTGTTGCTGGCCGAGCAGCTTTTTGTATCCGGCTGCCGCGTGCTCATCAGCATCACGTCGGCCGGCCAGATACGTCCGCTCCGCCCGCCGCCGTATTTTGTGCTCATCGAAAAGGCGTTGCGGGATGAGGGCGCAAGCCACCACTACCTTCCACCTGCCCCGTACGCGCACCTCGGTCGCGTGGTTCGCGAGACGCTGGCTGGCGCCTTGAAACACTGTTCGCCGGCCGTGGAGCGTGGCGCGACGTGGACGACCGACGCCCCCTATCGCGAAACGGCGGACGCGATTCGCTACGCCAAGGCAGAAGGCATCCTGGCCGTGGAGATGGAAGCCGCTTCGCTCTATGCCTTCGCCGAGGCGAGGCGGAAGACCGTTGTATGCTTCGCGCACGTCACGAACCAGATGGGGAACACCAAAAACGATTTCGAAAAGGGCGAGTCATCAGGTAGCGTGGCCTCGCTGCAACTGATTGAGACCGTCGCGCGCTGCTTGCGCCGCAAAACGCGCTCCGCAGAGGCTGTTTCGCCGGGGTCCGTGTGCGTATCCAGATCAAAAAAGAGAACCGACACATGAAGCTGCGCGAAAGCGGCATGCCCGGGGAGGCGTATTGGGAGTCGTTGTTTGACGTCCCGCTGATCCTGGACCGGCTCGGAATCCATGGCGGCGTGAACGACGTGGTCGAACTCGGCTGCGGTTACGGGACGTTTACGATTCCCGTGGCCCGGCGGATCGCCGGCGCGGTCACCTCGTTGGACCTCGACCCGGCCATGGTGGAACACACACGCGCGCGCGCCGCGGCGGCCGGTCTGGCCAACGTCGTATGCCTTGTTCGCGATGTGTTTGCCGACGGGTTCGGTGTTCCGGCATCGTCACAAGACGCTTGCCTGTTGTTCAACATCCTGCACGCCGAGGACCCGGTGCGGCTGCTGGATGAGGCATCTCGCGTGACGCGCCCCGGCGGGGCGGTGCTGGTGATTCACTGGCGCTGCGATTCCGCCACGCCACGCGGGCCGAGCATGGATATTCGTCCGCGCCCGGCGCATATCGTGTCGTGGGCCGAACAGACCGGAAAGCTCGGGAGCGCGGGTTCGGTCCTGGACCTTCCGCCCTGGCATTACGGGATCCGGTTCATGCGCCGTCCTTCGGCCACGTGAAAACGCTCACGTCCTGGAGCGGCCGAACAGGGAGAACCAGCAGCGTGTTGCTGAGAATCCCGCCGATCACGACGGTGGCCAGCGACCGCTGCACTTCCGCGCCGACGCCGGCGTCGATGCGTTGCTTGATGAATGTGACCAGCACGAGCCGTTGAGAATCGCCACGCCGCCGACGGCGCCCAGCGATATCCCCGTGGCCACGATCAGGACGTCGCTCTCGCAGTGGTTGCGGTGCAGGAGCGAACTGTTCGAAGAACCATCGAAGGAGCGTCGGCCCGGCGGGAAGCGGGCACTCAGGGGTGGCCTTTTCGCGCAGAGCGTTTTGCGTCAAACGCCAAATCGTCTCCCCAATCGCAGTAAAGCGCGGGTTCCTGGTCGGGCGGCCCGACCGGCACGAACTCCTGCATCAACTGCTGCAGGGCGGGAAGGCCCAGTCGCTGCGTGAAGTCTCCGAACGATTCCTCGGCAAGCCGCAAGGCGGAGTACACGTTGAGCAGCTTCTCCAGCGCCGCGGGTATGCGGCGGGCCGGAATGCGAGTCACCGGTTGCGCGAACCACGCCCGCCCATCCTCCGCGCCGCCCCCGACAGACATCTCGTAATGGGGCACGGCCCGGCCGTGCGCGGGTTTCGACACGCCGTGGAATCCGATGTCGGCAACCCGGTGCCCGCTGCAGGAGTTCGGGCAGCCGGAGACGCGAATGCGAAGGGAGCTGATGGTATCCACCCTGTACTCGGGCCTGTCGAGGACCTCGGCCAGCGCCCGCGCGAGCTGTTTCGAAGCGGTGATGCCAATCTGGCACGTTTCGGTGCCCGGGCAGGATGTCACATCCTGGATCCGTTCAGCGTTCCCCAAGGCCAGATCCAGGTGTTGAAGTTCGCGGTAGACCGTTGCGAGGCGGTCCCGGTCCACGCACGGCACGACCACGTTTTGCGAGGGCGACATGACGAGCCGCCCGTCCGCGTGAACTCGGGCGATCGCTGCGAGGCCCTCGCACTGGTGCGCGGTCAGGTCACCGAGCGGCACGCGGACCATGACGGCAACGCCGCTGCCGCGGCGGTGCGGGCGGACATTGGTCTCCATCCAGCCCCCGAAATCGGCGTCGCCCGCGACCGCCGGTAACGGAAGCGCCGGCGGCGGATCGCCTGCGCCTACGGGTTCGGCGACATGCGGGAAGCGCGACGATGCCTTGGACAGCTCGTCGCGTTCCTCTTGTACGAGCTTTCGGAACGTATCGAAGCCCATGCGCTCGATCAGGAACTTGAGCCGGGCCTTGGACCGGGGGGTCCGGTCGCCGTGCGCGTTGAACACGCGCAGGACGGCCTCGATCGTGGGCGCCAGCAGGTTCACCGGTGTGAACGGCTCGAGGAGCTGTCCGGCTCGCGGCGTGGCGCCGAGGCCGCCGCCGGCGAGGATACGGAAACCAAAATGCGCGCGGCCGTCCCGGTCAACGCGCGCCGGGAGCACACCGATGTCGTTCGTGGCGGTCATCACGCAATCATCGGCGCAGCCCGCGAAGGCGATCTTGATCTTTCGCGGCAGGTTCGTGCCGACGGGGTTGTCGTGGAAATACTCTGCGACGGCCGTGGCGTACTCGCTCACGTCGAAGAGTTCGGTCGGGCAGATGCCGGCGAGCGGGCACGCTGTGACATTGCGCACGCGGTTGCCGCAGGACCCGCAGGAGGTCATTGCCGCATCCGTCAACAACCCCAGAACGTCAGGCGCCGCGTCGAGCGGAACGCCATGCAGTTGCAGGTCCTGTCGCGTCGTGATGTGGCAGCGACCCTGCGTGAACTTCGCGGTCAGTTCCGCCACGCGCGTCATCTGGTCCGCGCTCAGGCGTCCCAGTGGAATCTTGACGCGGACCATCACCCGTTCCGGATCGCCGCGAAGGCCGTAGATACCGAAGGCGGAACGTCGCTTGCGGAACGTGTCGAGATCGATCGTGCCCGCGCGGTATTCAGCTATGGCGTTTCGCAGGTCGTCGACAGCGTTGGGAGGTGTGGCAATTGCTGACACGGGTTCGTTCCAAGAACGATACAAACGATAGCGCAGGGATACGCCGCCGCCAAGCGATACGTCCGAAGAATCGTCACGTGCCGAGGATCAGCGCGATGCGCTGATCCTCGGGTAGCGCCGCGGCGGCGCTCGCAATGGTGGCGTTGCGGGTCCGGTGGAGGAGCCAGGCGGAGATTCCTGTCCCGGCCGGGACGTGTAGTGGGGGAGGTTGCGGCAGGCGGGGGGATCCTGTCGCTGGTAGCGTTGCCGAGCAAGGCGAGTGAAGGCGCTGAATTGGCAGATGTGCGCTACATGGCCGGGGTCACGTGGCTCTGGTGCTACGCGACGCAGTTGTCGCACGCGGAGGAATGACGACCGCTGGAAGTTTCGCCGATGGCGGAAGGAGGTCAAGCGCCCCGGAGCCACTTAACAGTCTGATCGACGATCGTTCATCAGACTGTTAAGTGGCGCAGCCGGTCGCGTCGCCAGCGGCCGGGCTTCGGTGCTGTACGGCGCGAGCACATTCTCCGAAGACGTGGATCTGTGGGTCGAAGGGACACGGGATAGTTGGCGTCGGTTTGGCGATGCGCTGGCAATGGCGGGTGCCCGCGTGGCCGGGCTACTCGCCATGCCCGCAGATGCAGGCGTACTCGGCCCGATTGCACTCGTCGCACGTGTGCGTTGCCAGGTCGAACCGGAAGTTCTGGAGCGTGGCATCGGGCGTCGCGCGGATTTGTGCGACGATAAGATACCCCTCGCCATTAACTGCTTATCTCATACCCCATCAATTACATTGACAGGGCTGATCGCAGAGCATGAAAATTACTTCTGTACGAGTCCTCGGGTGGGCCAAGCGCTCAGTTTCCGGTTGTCAACAAAGCAAACGATCTTTTCAGAACTCGGTGGGAAATCAACAGGCTGCGGAATCAGTTCGCACATGACAACGCAAACGCGCCCGACGCCAAGGAGAATCACGACAAAACCAAGTCAATCTACGAGTCCATCATTGCCAAGCCATAATCCTACCCAGCAGCGGGAATGGATTAGCATGCAAATCGCGCTGCTGAATAGGGCGTCTCAGTGGCTAGGAGCTGTGCTCCAATGTCTCAAAAGTTGAACACGTCAACCGATAGGCACATCCGATGGATGGTGGCAATCTGAGATTGTCGAAGGCAGGACAAGGGGTCAGGCCTTGGTTAATGCTTAATGGTTGCACGGGCAGGACTGGCTGTGATAGCGTTCTCTCATGGCAAGGGCGTTGAGAGTTCAGTACGAGGGGGCGATCTACCACGTTACATCGCGAGGGAATGAGGGGCGTGACATCTTCCGGACCGACGGGGATCGACGGCGCTTTCTCGAGGTGTTGGCTGAGAACGTCGCGGCCTACCATATTCGGCTCTACGCCTACGTCTTGATGACGAATCACTTTCATCTGCTGCTGGAAACTCCCCGCGCGAATGTATGCGCCTTCATGCAGCAGTTCAACGGGGCCTATACGACTTGGTTCAATGCCCAACACCGTCGCAGTGGGCATCTCTACGGTGGGCGTTACAAGGCGAAACTGGTTGAAGGCGATGCGTATCTGCTTTCGTTGACTCGGTACGTGCATCTGAATCCGGTGAAGATCAAGGGGGTGAAGAATCGCCCCCTGGACGAGAAGAGGAAGCTGTTGAGGGGGTATGGATGGAGCAGCTACCGTTCGTATGCGGGATGGACCAGCACGAAGGACAAGATGGTGGATCATGGTCCGTTAAGCGAGCTGGTTGGCCAGGGCAG
>JAZDKY010000005.1:0-50473 GCA_043802525.1 bacterium | reverse complement strand
CGAAGCGGCTGGAGCGAGAGCTGTTCCGGCTGACAAAGGACATGACCGTGAAGGCGGCGAGCGAACGGATGGACCTGGACTGGGAGACGGTCAAGGACTCGGAGATCCGGTACATCCGTGGGCTGCTGCGAAAGAGCAAGCTCGACGGAATCACACGCATCGGGATCGACGAGGTGTCGCACCAGAAGGGCCACCGCTACCTGACGCTGGTGACGGACATGGACCACCGACGGGTACCCCGGCGGACAATGAGGCCTACTCCAACAGGCTTCGGCAGCTCACCGCACACGACTGGAAGAAGGCCGGGGAATAGGAGGCTGGACCGTAGGGGTGACCCGCGGACGGTTCACCCGTATGGTCACGCTCAACCGTTGGCGAACAGACACAACCGCCAGCGCCTCCAGCCTACTTGGCTGCCGGGGCGAACGCCTCGCGGCTGATGCGTGACATTGGGTGTGGAGACACGTGGACGAATTTGCAGACATAGCCGAGACATATGACTGGACGGAACTGTCGACCGACGACTTGCCGTTCTACCTCCAACTGGCTCGCGAGGCACCAGGTCCCATTCTCGAAATCGGGGCGGGCACGGGGCGCGTCACCATCCCCCTCGCACGGCTTGGTAAACCAGTAACAGCCCTTGATATCTCCGATGCCATGCTCGCGCGCATCAGATCGAAGTGGCAGGCGCAAGGCGATGGGCAGAACCTGTCCTTCATGCCTGGAGATTTCCGCTCACTGTCGATGGCACAGTCCTTCGCCCTCATGGTTGCCCCTGGGCGCGTCTTTGAGCATGCGGTCTCGGATTCCGAGAGGCAGGCTGCCTTCCGAGGTTGCGCCACCCATCTGTCCTCGTCGGGCATTCTGGCCTTGCACGTTTGGGGGCCTCCGTCAGATTCGAATTTCACCCAGCCGGAGAAGAGTTCCATCATCCAACCGACGCAAACACATGGCACTCTCCGTTTCTCATGGCGCGAGGAACGGCACTTCCCCCAAGGCACACGTACCCACTACTTCAGAGTTGAAGAACTCGACGGGCAGAAGAGAGTGTGGAATCACAAGCCGATCGAGGTGCGATGGTTCACGCCTGGAGATCTCGATGAACTCGGAGAGAATGTCGGGCTGAGAGTGGAGAAACGACTCAGCAATTTTGTCGGCCGTCCCTTCACACCCAGCGGTCTGAACATGATCTGGGTATTCAGGAAGAAATAGGAGAACCCATGAGGTGGAGTTTACGTTCTTCCCGCGACGGGCAAAACGAAACCCACCTCTGTCGTTCGGCGGGAGGGGAGAGAAATGACAATCGGGCGGAATGAACCATGCCCGTGCGGTAGCGGGAAGAAGTACAAGAAATGCTGTGCCACGACCACGTCTACAGATGAGTTGCCAGCGAGGCCAGCGCCACGGTTTCGGTTCGAGCACGGGAGTTACGGCGGGGCCGGCCGAAAATACGTGCCATCTGCAATCTGCCACGAACAGATTGCTGAAGGTGAATGGCGTGAGCACTTCTGCCTGGTCAATCCGACGCATTGCTTTGAGGTCGAAGATGACGCATCGGCTCAGGCCGAAGCCGACCTGAATGACACATCTGCACTCAAGGCATCCGGTGGCTCAGACGTCGACTTTGTCATGAGTCTCAAGAACAAAGGATACGTGAAACTGGATGATTTTCAGCGAGCAAGCGATTGAGAAATCGCCGACTTCTTGCACCGTACATGAACAATGGACATACGAAGCCATAATCGGGAGGCCTGAAACAGGCAGGTTGATGGCGGGAACCCGTGGACCATACCGGTGTCCGCGCAAGAAATCGCCGAGGCCCGATGCGGCAGGTGGCACGTGCTCCTGACGCCCATGCGTCCTGTGCCCCGCGGTTGGATGTCTCCGTTGCAAGGAGCCTCCATCCTCTGTCTCGCTTCCGGCGGCGGGCAGCAAGGCCCGAGTCTCGCGGCTGCGGGCGCAGACGTCACGGTCCTGGACAACTCGCCCCGCCAGCTTGCGCAGGACCGGTACGTTGCGGAACGAGAGGGACTTCGCCTGCGAACCGTCGAAGGAGACATGTGCGACCTATCCTGTTTCCCGGACGAGACCTTCGATCTGATCCTCCATCCGGTCTCGAACACGTTCGTGCCGGACGTCAAGCCCGTGTGGCGGGAAGCCTATCGCGTGCTTCGTCCTGGCGCATGTCTCCTGTCGGGGTTCGATAATCCCGTGGTTCACCTCTTTGATGGGGCCGCCTATGGACGCGGAGAACTCATCGTCGCCAACGTCTTGCCGTACTCGGAAGCGGAATCGCTTTCGGCGGAGGACCTGGCACGGCGCCGACGCGAAGGGGCACCGCTGGAGTTCGGTCACACACTTGACGATCAGATAGGCGGCCAGTTGGCGGCCGGCTTCGTTATCGTCGGGTTCTACGAGGACCGTTACCCAGACGGGAATCATGACCTGCTTGGGAACTACACATCGACGTTCATGGCTACGAGAGCGCGCAAGCCGCAAGATGACAAGTCGAGGAAGTAGTCCGTCCGCACCTGTGTGCAGAACTCTACCGGGGATCGGCATTTGCACATATGTGCGGACCCCCTGCTACTGCAACAAATGCTGCAAGTGAATGACGGATTGCGACTCGGCCTCTCTCTGTGAGCATGGGGGCCGGCGCTTCTTTTTCGGACCGATGAACGTTACTCGGCGAAATGGTATTGGTATGCTCCAATTCGGTTCGTCACGGGCTGGTGTCGAGTGCCGAGGATTGACCGTGGCGGGGCGAGACGAATCGATTTATGCGGCATGACTGATTTGCTCCGGCGCGCGTGGACGCACGCCCTCCAAGACGTGGGCCGCGCCAGTTGGAGGGCTCGCGTCCCGCGAGCCGGAGTCCGCAGGGCGTTGGGTTCGGACCTCGCGAAGTCATTCTAGCACAATAGATCATGCATGATTGCAAGGTCCATATGTTGACGCAAAAGAAGCAAGATCCTATCCTCGCCACCCATGAATCCAAGACGAATGGCGGCCGTTCTGTCCCTCAGCTTCCTGCTGACGTCGGCGGCATTCGCGCAGACGGCGACGGTGGCGATGTGTCAGATCGTCTGCCTCGACGGCGACCGCGAGGGCAACTTCGTCCGCATCGAGAATGCGATCCGCGAGGCTTCCAAGGCCGGTGCGGATATCGCGTGTTTTCCCGAATGCGCGATCCTCGGCTGGGTGAATCCCGATGCCCACACGCGCGCGTACGGCATTCCCGGCGCCGACTCCGACCGGCTGTGCGACCTGGGGCGCCGGTACAAGATCCACCTGTGCATCGGGCTGGACGAGAAGGACGGCACGAATCTGTACGATTCCGCGGTGCTGATCGACGACGCCGGACGGCTCCTGCTCAAGCACCGCAAGACCAACAACCTGCTGGACGTGAAGGACCTGATGGTGCCGCAGTACACGTCGGGCGGTGATTTCGCCGTGGCCGACACCCGTTTCGGCAAGGTGGGTGTCATGATCTGCGCCGACACGTTCGACGACAACAACCTGCGCCGGATGGCAGCACTGAAGCCGGCGCTGGTTCTGGTGCCGTACGGTTGGGTCGGGGACGAGACGATGTGGCCGAAGCACGGCGAGGCGCTCGCCGGCGTCGTCCGGCACGCGGCCGAAATCATTGGCGCGCCCGTCGTGGGCACAGACCCGGTCGGCCAGGTATCGCACGGGGCTTGGGCGGGTAAGTATTACGGCGGCGCCAGCGTCGCATACGACGAACGTGGACTCCGGCTGGGAGTCGCGGCCGACCGCGATCGCGACATGACGATTCTCTCGATCCGGCTGCCCGCCCCGGCCGGACCATAGGAAGGCTCCCGCCGACGCGGACACATCTCTTTGGGCGCGGTTGGTGCAGATGATCTGCCTGATGTGCCGCTGGGTCTTCCGGTTCTGGATCTCTGAAGGAGAGGAGGGTATGCAACACCCCATCACAGCCCATGCTGATGCTTCGTGCCGACCCAGCCGACACCACCGATGCCGGGCTCTGGCATCCATGCTGTTGCTTGCCACGGCCGGCATGACGTACCCATCAATCGCGCACGCAGCCCCGCCGGACTCCGGCAGGCGCGTTGACTACAGCCACACCAAGGGAGCACCCGTCCCGGACAGCGCGGACGCCGTGGAGAGCGAAATCCTCGTGCGGTTCAAACCATCGCGCGCACAGCAGGCTATGCAGCAACTGGCGGTGCACTCACGCCTTGCGGTGGTAAGAAGCAAGAAACTGGGCAGATCAGACTGGTACCATCTCAAGCTGGACACATCAAACAGCCTGAAGGAAATCGTACGGTTGTACAGGCAACACCAGGATGTGGTCTACGCGGAGCCGAACTATCGGGTGCGAGCCATCCGGCTGCCGGACGACACGAGCTTCCAGGCGCTGTGGGGCCTGCGTAACTCGGGGCAGACCGGCGGAGCTATCGACGCGGATATCGATGCCACGGAGGCCTGGGACATCGCCGTCACGTCGGATGTCGTCGTGGCGGTGATCGACACCGGCATGGACTACGAGCACCCGGACCTGGCTGCAAATATGTGGAGCAACGCGGGCGAGATCGCGGGAAACGGCATGGATGACGACGGCAACGGGTATGTGGACGATGTGCGAGGATGGGACTTCTTCTCGGACGACAGCGATCCCATGGACTGCAACGGGCATGGCACGCACGTTGCGGGGACGATCGGCGCATCGGGCAACAATCAGCAGGGCGTTGCGGGCGTCTGCTGGAACGTTGTTCTCATGCCCATCAAGTTCCTGGACGACTTCTTTGGCTTCGGCACGACGGCGGACGCCATTCGAGCGATCGACTACGCCGTGGCCATGGGCGCTCGGGTCATCAACAACAGTTGGGGAGGTGGCGCGTACTCCCAGGCCCTGAAAGAGGCCATCGCAACCGCGGACGAGGCAGGCGTGTTGTTCGTGGCCGCGGCAGGAAACGATGGCGAAGACACCGATGCTTCCCCGCATTATCCGTCGTCCTACGATGTGCCGAATGTGATCAGCGTGGCGGCAACGACGGAGTCCGACACCCTGGCTGACTTCTCGAACTACGGCAGCGCCACTGTCCACCTCGGCGCCCCTGGGCAGGACATACTGAGCACAACGCCGGAGGGCTCCTATGCCAGGTACTCGGGCACGTCGATGGCCACTCCTCACGTTGCAGGCGCTTGTGCGCTGGTATGGGCCGTTGCAGGCGCTACGGCCGGTCACCATGACATCAGGGAAGGGATCCTGAACACGGTAGACAAGCTTCCTGCCCTCAGCGGGAAGTGCGCGTCCGGTGGCCGGCTGAACGTCCTGAAGGCGCTGGATGCCATGGGCGTCGGCCGCTTTCTTTCACTGCGGTCGCCGAACGGCGGTGAGGGCCTCGAGAAAGGCGCCATGGCAACCATTTCGTGGAATGCGTACGGAGCGGGCTGGCAGTCCAATGACACCGTGTTGATTGAGTTCTCCAGCGACGAGGGCGCGCAGTGGCAACCCGTATCGGGCGCCACGAACCTTGACGTCACGATCGGGGCTTATTCATGGGACACGAGTGTCTGCGGGATCGGCACGCAGTACCTCGTCAGGATTTCGTTGTGCAATGGCGCTGAGATTGCCGACACGTCGGACGACGTCTTCTCCATGGTGGGTGGGCTTGAGCATTTCGACGTTGTTTTTCCGTCGAGGCTGACCAACGAGTCCGTCGTGTCAGGGCCCTGCACGGTCGCGGCGAAAGATTCCAACGATGTTACGATTGTGACCTTCGCCGAGTTCAACACAACGAACCGGTTTCCCGTCGTTGTTGCGGCGCCAGGTGTAGCCATCGAAGGTCTCGTCGCCGGCGGCAATGGCCTCAGGGCTTCAGACTTCCAGGACGGCGTGGCCGACCTGCGGGCGCTCGGCATGTCTGTGACCGCTTCCCTGGTCCCCACCACGGCGTGGTTCACAGTCACGTCACCGGCGGGGCCGACCGGGATTTCGAGCGCTGTGTCGATCGACCTGGGCATCGATTACTTCACGGAGGCCTTCGACGATGAGTCCTTTGACCTTGCTTATCATTCCCTCTTGTTCATGCCGGACGGCAGTACAAACTACTACGCAGGATACGAGCGCCCGATAACGGGATTCCCGATAAACCCATCCGGCGGCATGGACGTGGTCTTTGACGGGGCAGGCACAGGCCAGTACGACGGCGTCTACGGTTACGTCTCCCTGACCAATGGTCAGGTTTCGTTGTACGGGACCAGCTACAGCAATTTCTATGTTGGCGGGAACGGGTACATCACGTTTACAAAGGGCGACGGTGCGTCCTTCTGGGATACCAACGATCTTCAAGACCACTTCGACCTCCCTCGCATTTCCGCTCTCTTCGATGATTTCGCGCCCGAAGAGCATCAGGTCACCTGGAAGCAGTCGTCAAACCTCGTCGCGGTCACGTTCCGTGATGTGAGGAAATACGACCGTGCACCCAACTCGTTTCAGGTTGAGATGCACGCCGACGGCGCCATCGTCATCTCGCATCTGGCCGTCGAGACGACCCGCGCTCTCGTCGGGCTTTCGCGCGGCACCAACATACCGGCGGATTTTGTCGAGAGCGACTTTTCGGCCTACCTCGAGCCGCCGGGCCGCATCCTTCACGTGTTTGCTCCCAACGGCGGTGAGTACCTGGAAGTCGGATCAACCCAGCCGGTATCATGGGAAGCTTACGGGCGGGCCTGGCAGACCGGGGACACGGTCTGCGTGCGCTATTCGTCCGACGGCGGCACCAACTGGAGCGGGATCCCCGACGCCACGAACCTGCCGCGGAATGCCGGCTCCTTCTTTTGGGACACGACCGGATGGGCCACGGGTGACTCATACGCCGTTCAAGTGGCGTTCGAATTGGACGCGCAGGTCAAGGATGCATCGGACAATCTTTTCACCATGGGCACGGGTCGCCAGATCAACGTCGTGTTCCCCGACGGCGGAGAGCTGTTCGACGTCGGCTCCGTGGTCACCGTCCTGTGGTCCACGGCCGGGACCGAGTGGACCGGCGCGGACCGGGTGAAGCTGGAATATTCAACCGATGCCGGGGCGACGTGGACTGGCATTGCGGGCGCCGAATCGCTCGCCCACGATGCGTCCACGTTCGACTGGGACACGAGCGGCCTGCAAAGCGGAGACGCGTATCGGACCCGCGTTTCCTGGGTGTCAAACGTCAGGCTGAACGACATTTCCGGCACCGATTTTGCGTTCAGGCGGATCTTCTACGTCAACGATGCATCTACGAACTACGACGCGTGGTGCTCCACGACAGGGAGCGTAAGCCAGTCGGGGATCGGCCCCGCCAATCCCAAATCCTCCGTCAGCGGGATCCTCGAAGCGTATGATCTCGAGGGCGGGGATATCGTCCGCATCGACACGGGCGCCTACACGCTCCCGTCCAATATCCTGGTCTCATCCTGGGACGCCGGTTCTCCGCTCGCACCCGTTGTCTTCGAGGCTTCCCCCTACGGGGTCACGCTGGATCGTGGCTCAACCGCGTCCGTCGCATACGTGTGGGAGCTTCGCGGAGACTGGCTGACCCTTCGGACCGTGACCGCCACGAACCATCCGGGCGCAACGCAGCGGTGGATGAGCGTGACGGGTGGGAAGAACGGGATCTATCTTGACGGCGCGACCCATTGCTCTTTGTCGCGGCTGGATGTCTGTTCGAACGCATACCGGGGTGTGGAGGTCCAGTCCGCGCATATGCTGGACCTTCGGAATTGCCTGTTGTGTGGCAACGGGAGTTTCGGATTGGACCTGTTTATGTCCACGAATGTTGTTCTGGAGAACAATACGATTGCGGGGAACGGATCACCACAGATGTGGGTGTTCCAATCCTTTGGGCTGCGTATGAGAAACAATATCCTGTGCGCCGACGGGGCCTGGGAAGAGCTCATGTACATGCAGGTCGCGGACACCCGGAACCTCGACGGATTGGATTCCGACTACAATCTCCTTCATACCGTGAACGACGCGCACGTGGGCACTATTGATGGGGTGTGGATGACCGACTACATCATCACGTTCGATGAGTGGCAGGGGAAGAGCGGAAGCGACGCGCACAGCTTCCATCGCGACCCGCTCTTCGTCGATGCAGCGGGTGGCGACTATCACCTGCAGAGCACGGCGGGCAGCTACCATGAGGGAGCTTGGACGGCGGACGCGGCCGTCAGCCCGGGGATTGACGGGGGCTGGGGCGATGCCGGCGCGGAATTCAATCCGAACGCCACGCCGTGGCATCAACCCTTGACCGGCCAAAGAAACATCGGCGCCTATGGCGGCACGGAGCAGGCCTCGCGCACCCCGACCGGCAGGACCGTGGTCCTGTGGCATCCGGTCGAGATGTCGGTCCACGCCGGGAAGTATGAGCCGCTGCCCGTCTGCTGGAACTGGATCGGGACAGGTTGGGAAAGCAACGACACGGCCAAGCTCCGTTACTCGGAGGATTCCGGCTCCACGTGGCACGACGTGCCGGGTGGAGGAACCGAGGCGGTGAGCAACGGCGCCTTTTCATGGGATGTCAGCGCGCTGACCAGCAGTCCGCGCTACCGTGTGTCCGTGGAGTGCAACCAGGACACCCAGGCTGTCGATTTCAGCGTGGCGGACTTTCGGATCGGGAGTAGTCTGTTTTTCTATGTCAACAACGACTCCACGCAGTACGACGAGTGGTGCACGGCCGCAGGGAGCAGCAGCAACAGCGGCTTGACTGCGTCGTCCCCGCTTGCGTCACCGATCCAGGTGCTATCGCGATACGACCTCGAACCTGGCGACACGGTTCGGATCGACACAGGCACGTATGGGATCGACGACAACATCGTCGTGAGTGATTCGGACAGCGGATCCGCCGGGGCGCCTGTTGTAGTTGAGGCATCGCCACACGGTGTGACCCTTGATCGAGGCAACACCGCCTCAGGCAACTATGTCTGGTTGGTTGACTCGGAGTATGACACCACGCGCCACATCGTCCTGCGCACGGCGAGCAGCACCAACCATCCAGCCGTGGCCAAACGCTGGATGCGGCTCTGCGGCGCGTATCAAGGGCTTCGTATGGCCTTCTCGGCGGAATGCCGTGCAGAGCGGCTGGAGATCTGTTCCAACGCAACGGACGGCGTCTATCTCTGGTATGCGGATGATATTGCGCTGGAAAACATCCTGGTTCACGACAACGGGGAAGACGGCATCGAACTGAATTGCTCCGACGATTGCGTGGTCGAGAACAGCACCGTCGCGGACAATGACAGACATCAAATCTCCGCCGATTCCAAGAGCTCGGTTGCCGCGATGCGCCACAACATATTCCGGGCGGACACAACCGGCACGTACTGCATAGCCTGGAGTGCGTCGAATGATGTTCTGAAGTCGAACTACAACCTCTTTTTTGTGACGAATGGGGCTCGCGTCGGCGAGTACGCTGCGACCCCGAGCGCTTCTCTGGCGGAGTGGCGGAATGCCACGGGGCGAGACCGCCTGAGCATGGAGTGGGACCCGGCGTTCGTCGATTCGGCTTCAGGCGACTACCACCTGCAGAGTATGGCGGGCAGTTACCACGGAGGAAACTGGAACTCCGATTCGACAAACAGCCCCGGCATCGACGGCGGGGACCTCTCGTTCTCGTACGGCTTCGAGCCTGACTGGAATGGCGCCTGCGTAAACCTCGGGGCCTACGGCCATACGGAACATGCATCCAAATCTACGGACAGCGATGGGGACGGGCTGTCCGATACGTTTGAGTTCTATCGCTTCGGGACCAGCCCGTACTCCGCTGATTCGGATACGGACGGTCAGTCGGACATGCAAGAGCGCCTCGCGGGCACGGATGGAGGCGACCCCGCGTCGTTGCTGTCCATCAACGGCCTGGAGATCGTGACGGCGGACAAGATCGTGGTTCGCTGGCAGAGCGCCTCCAACCGCGCGTATGACGTGGAGCGGTGTACGAACATCGCGTCCGGAGGATACCTGCCCCTCCGCTCAACGATCCCGTCAACCCCTCCGGTGAACGTTTACACGGATACTGCGGACAGCGTCCAAGGACGGTACTATCGGATACGAACCCACGAGCCGTAGTCTGTGAGGGTCATTGGGGTCCCGACAGAGAGGCATTCCAGTGCAGAACGGACAGCCGCGAGGGTCTTCAGTAAATCGCGCTTGTTCCCGCTATATCCCGGAACTGAGCAAGCAACGTCAGAAGTTGGCTATTTGCTCCTTTTCGGATCGACCCCTTCCCCTGCCGGCTTCACCGGCTCGGTCCGTCCCGAGATCACGGCATCGTCCACGAAACAGCAACCCTCTGAGCCTTTGATGCCGTCGTACAGGTAGATCACGAACGCCGCCGCCACGGCATTGGGCGGCGCGACGGCGACGACCCGGTACTGTTCCCAGTCCACGCGTGACAGGGTCGCGTCCCACCTCGAACTGACCACGCGCCTGATTTCCTGGTTGTCGCGGTTCTTCCACTCGATGCCAATCATTCCGTATGCGGATTCGGCCAGCGGGTTGGTCCGGCTGTTCGTAACGTAGACGCTGAAGGAGTAGGCGCGGCCGGGTTTGATCTGAACGAGCTGCGCCAGTCCGCCATGCCCCAATGGCATATTCTGCCCGCAGAGCATGACGCTCTTCTTGCCGGACCGCGCGAGTACATCGCCGGCTTCCACCGTCTGGCTTTTCGAGGAGAAGCAGAACCAGCCGTCGGGTAACGCGGCGAAGAAGTTGGTCGCCACCTCGAAGTCCCCATTCGCCGCGAGGTTGGTCCTGTCATCGGATCCGTACCCCGCGGAGGGGCCCAGCACCGCCACGACAAGAACGACCACCGCCAACCTTCGTGCCAAGGCGTTCATAGGCAAAACAAACCTTCCCCTCATCCCTCCGTCCGTCCGAGCTATCGCGGGTTTCACGTCGCCGAACAGACCGGCCACCGGGCCCACATGAACGTACACGCGTACGTTATGTTAATGGCATTTCTATGTAATCGCCGAAGGGCTGTCAACAACCATCTTACGTTGCCCGAATCCCTGGCGAACCGGGCGCCGCGGCCAGTTCGCCAAGCATTCGGAAACCAGTTCCAGATTCTACGCCAGCATTGACTTTCCATGCCTTCTACTGTAGCGTTTTTCCTTTGGAAGCGGTTTCTAATACAGTAAGGGAGCTGCGAGATGAACGGGTTGCGACGGGTCGTCTGTTTTGCGGTATGCGCGGGAGCGCTGACGGTTCATCCGGCGATGGCCGCAGAATCGGTCCTGGTGAATCCGGGGTTCGAGATGAAGAAGGATGTCAGCCCGGCGTTCTTCAAGGATCTGTGGCATGAATTCGGAAAGAATGCCCGGCGGGTGCAGGTCTCGGCGCGAAGCGGGACGTACTCGGGCAAGGCATCCGGGGACTTTTCCAATTCCGCCAATTTCTGCGGTTTCATGCAGAGCTTCGATGCCAACGCGGGCGAGGAGTGGATGGGCGCGGTCTGGATTCGTCAGAGTAGTGAAGACCCGATGGGTCCCGGGAGCGAAGCCTTCGCGAAGATCGAGTTCTACGACGCCAACGGTAAATTCCTCGAGGCACAGGAATCCGCCAATCGCGTGACGTCCCGCTCCGCGATCTGGGTGTACATGCGTTCCGGGGTCAGCGTCATCGCGCCGGTGCGCACCGCCACCGTCCGCTTCGTCGCGATGTTCGCCCAGTACGATGGGAAGTCGAAAGGCACGGTTTTCTTCGACGACGCGGAACTGATCAAGGTGGACAAATAAATGAGGCGGAGCCGGCCCGTGCTTCGTCCTCCTTGCCGTCGCCGGCACCCTGAATGTCACGCCGTCAACGCTGAAGGAAAGCTCTTTCCCTCGGTCCGTCTTCGGAGATGTGGGTAGAGAAGGCGGGTGATCCGTGAACCGCCCTACTCTACGGTTCCCCCTGCTGTTCGAGCACGTCCTCACCACAGCTGTGGAAATCGTGGCGTAGTGAGGGATCGGATCCGAAAAGGGCTGACAGGAAGTCGCCGACCGGGTATTCACCCAAGAGCAAGAGCAGCGCTGCCGTCGAGCGCTGCCCGAAAAACACGACTCTTCGAGTACGAGGACGAGCGGGCGCAAGAGTGACCATGTCAGACCAGGGCGTACAGGACATCGAGAAGCTGCTCCGCAAGATCGAGTACCTCGAGAGCCAGATCCAGCAGCTGCAGGCCGAGGCGGAGGCCCTCCGCAACAAGCACCGGCTGGCGGAGCATACGGGCGTCGAACTGAAGATGGATTCGCTGAACCGGCTCACGCACGGGATCGCGCACGATATCAACAACCTGCTCACGCCGATCGTGGCATGCAGCCACCTCATCAAGGAGGACAGAACCGCGTCGCCGTCCGTCATCGAGAACGCGGAACAGCTGATCGAGACGAGCGAGCGCATCATCGGCGTCTCCAAGAAACTCCACTCGCTCTATCCGAAGGCGGCCAAAAGGTTCCAAAGCACGGACCTGAACGCGCAGGTGAAGGCGGCGGTCGACGCGGTGAAGCCCCAGATGGGCGATGCGGTGACGCTGGTGGTCGATCTCGATCCCGCGGCGGGCCTGGTGCAGGCCGACACGGGCGCGATCGAAAAGATCGTCCATGAGCTTTGCATCAACGCGAGGGATGCGCTGACGGGCGGGGGCGCGGTCACCGTCAAGACGTCGCGCGGCCGGATAGCGGGAGCTGACACGCCTGAAGAATTCGCCGTGCTGACCGTCCGCGACCAGGGTGTCGGGATGAAGCCCGAGATGCGGGCGCACATCTATGAGCCCTATTTCACCACGAAAGAGCCTACCCGCGGCCGCGGATTCGGCCTGGCGATGGTCTACGGCAACGTCATGCGCTGCGCGGCAACGATCCACTGCGACAGTGAGCCCGGCAAGGGCACGGAATTCCGGATCTACTTTCGCAAAGCCTGATGATGGTGGCGCGCTACGTTGAACGCAAATCGTCATGATGTAGCCACGGCTCTGCGAGCCGTGCCAGAGCGCGCCTCGCAGAGGCGCGGCTACACCGGACCAGCCTGAACTCACGCGCAGGCCCTTTTTTGATCGTTTTTTCACGGGAAATTGTCCATGGATACAGCCATGGCTTTAGCCGCACAGACGAAGCTCGCGAACCTCCTGGAGAAAACCGGTCTTTTCACGCCGTCCCAGGTTGAGGAACTTCAGACCCGCCAGCAGGGCGGGAAATCGATCACCGACCTGGTCATCGACCACGGCTACGCGCGCGAGGATGCGTTCCTCGAGGCGCTGGCGAAGGCGATGAACATCCCGTACGTGCGGCTGAACGATGCCAAGATCGACACGCCCACGCTCGACAAGCTCCCTACGAAGGCGGTGTTCCAGTATGTCGTCATCCCGGTCGGCATGGAAAACGGCGTGCTCCGCGTGGCGACGAGCGACCCGTTCAAGACGGGGCTGATCGACGCGCTGCGGCTGGCGTCCGGGTTCAAGGTCCGGCTCGCGCTCAGCACGTCGTCCGACATTTCCAAGGCCGCGAAAAAATTCTACGGCGTCGGCGCCGAGACGCTCGACCGCATGATGCAGGACAACCGCATCGAGGTCGCGGTCGAGGAGGACCTTTCCAAGCAGGACCTGAGCGACCTCGACCAGGAAGCGTCGGTCGTCAAGTTCGTGAACCAGATCATCTGGGAAGCGCACAAGGACCGCGCGACGGACATCCACCTCGAGCCGCAGGAGAACGACCTGCGCATCCGGTACCGCGTCGACGGCGTGCTGCACCAGACGCCGGTGCCGCCGCAGCTCAAGCGGTTCCAGGCCGCGCTGATTTCGCGCATCAAGGTCATGGCCAACATGGACATCGCCGAGAAGCGCCTGCCGCAGGACGGCCGTATCAGCCTGCGTATCCAGAGCGAGGAGATTGACGTCCGCGTGTCGACGATGCCGACGGTGTACGGCGAGAGCGTCAGCCTTCGCCTCCTCATGCGGTCGAGCGGCATGCTCGGCATGGACCGGCTGGGGCTTTCGGACAAGGACGCGCAGATCCTGCTCAAGCTGATTACGAAACCGCACGGCATCCTGCTGGTCACGGGCCCGACCGGCTCGGGCAAATCAACGTCGCTCTACGCGTGGCTGCACACGATCAATTCCATCGACCTGCGCATCCTCACGATCGAGGACCCGATCGAGTACGAGATGGCGGGCGTGAACCAGATCCATGTCCGGCCCGAGATCGGGCTGACGTTTGCCGTGGGCCTGCGCCACATCCTCCGCCAGGACCCGGACGTGATCATGGTCGGCGAAGTGCGCGACAAGGAAACGGCGGAAATCGCGATCCGCGCCGCGCTGACCGGTCACCTCGTCTTCACCACGCTGCACACGAACGATTCGGCCGGCGCGGTCACGCGACTGACCGACATGGGCATCGAGCCGTTCCTGATTGCGTCCTCCGTCGAGGGCCTGATCGCCCAGCGCCTCGTGCGCCGGCTCTGCCCGAAGTGCAAGAAGCCGTGGAAGATCGACGAAAATCTGCTCCTCGCCGCCGGGTTCCCGATGGAGCGCCTGAAGGAAGGCACAATTTACGAGGCGGTCGGCTGCGAAGAGTGTCGCAACACCGGATTCCGCGGCCGGACGGGCATCTACGAAATCCTGGCCATCACCGATCACATCCGGCCGCTCATCGTCGCCCGTGCCTCGTCCAACGCGATCAAGCAGGAGGCCATGCGGCGCGGCATGCGCACGCTGCGCGAGGACGGCTGGAACAAGGTCCTCAACGGAACCACCACGGTGGAGGAAGTCTTGCGCGTCTCGGAAGAGGATGAGGCGCTGTCGGAAACCTGATCGACGAGTTGGCCACGAAGATGCACAAGATGCGCAAGGAGGAATTGGCCACGAGAAGCACGAAGAGTCACCACCCCTATAGGCCCGCTGGATGCACCCAGCCTCAGGATCAAAACGGGTTCCATGGGGTGGGGATTATGGTGATTTTCGCGGCTAATCTCTTCGTGCCTCTTGTGCATCTTTGTGGCCATCCATCTTGAGTCATGCCCCGTTTTTCCTACACAGCCCGATCCACGACCGGGGAGCGCATCCAGGGCAGCCTGGAGGCGCCGGACCGGCGCGCCGTGCTGCTGCAGCTCGAGCGCATGGGCTGTGTTCCGGTATCGGTGGCGGAGACCGCCGCAGGCGCAGCGCCGGTCCCTTCGACTTCGCCCAAGGCAGGTAAGACAGGCACGTCCGACGCAAAGCTGCCGCGCTTTAAATTCAGCCTCACGAGCCAGGCCCGCGCGCCGCGGATGAACCTGCGGGAGATGCTGCTCTTCTCGCGGGAGATGAGCGACCTGCTCTCGTCAGGCATGACGCTCGGCAACGCGTTGAACTCGCTGTCGCGGCGCAAGACGAAAAAGGGCCAGGACAAGATCATCACGGAGTTGCGCGACGACATTGTCCAGGGCACGAGCCTTTCCGACGCGCTCGCGAAGTGGCCCAAGGTCTTTCCGAACCTCTACATCAGCATGGTGCGGGCCGGCGAGGCGAGCGGCCAGCTGTCCGAGGCGCTGGAGCGGTTGTGCAAGCACTACGAGCGCGTGCAGGAGGCGCGCGAAAAGGTGTTGATGGCCCTGACCTATCCGGGGATCGTCCTGACGATCGGGCTCGGCACGATGGCGTTCACGATGGTGTTCGTCGTCCCGCGCTTCTCCAAGATATTCAAGGAACTGGGCAGCACGCTGCCGCTTCCGACCCAGATGCTCATCAGCCTCAGTGGATTCCTGCTCCACTACGGCTGGGCGGTGGTGATCGCGCTGGTCTTCGCGTTCGTTGCACTGCGGCAGTACCTGCAGACCCCGAAGGGCATGCGGCAGTGGCACGCCGCGCAGCTGAAAATTCCGTTCGTGCGGGACATCATCACGGCCGATGCCTACTCGCAGTTTGCGCGGACGCTCGGCGCGCTGATGACCAATGGTGTGCCCGTGCTGCAGGCACTCACGATCGTCGAGCACACGATCGGCAACCTCGTTATCGCCAGCGAGATCCGCGAGGCGCGGGACCGGGTGACCGACGGCTCGAGCATTTCCGGGCCGCTGGCGCAGGGCAAGGTGTTCCCCTCGCTGCTCACGGACATGCTTGCCGTGGGCGAAGAGACGGGCGACATGACCACCGCGCTCGGACACATCATGCGGCGGTACGACAACGAACTGGACCGCAGCGTGAAGATTTTCACGACGGTGCTGGAGCCCATCATGATCGTGCTCATGGCCGGCCTGGTCGGATTCGTCGCCATCAGCATGCTGCTCGCCGTGTTTGACCTGACCAGCGGGCTGAACGTAAAGTAGCTGTCAGGTGTCAGGAGCGACTATGAAAACATTCCAGCGAGCCCTGCGGTCAAGTGCGGCGGGTTTCACCCTCATCGAAATCCTTCTGGTCGTCGTCATCATCGGCATCCTGGCCGCGGTGGCGGTGCCGAAGCTCAGCGGGCGTAAGCGCGAGGCGGAGATCAGCAAGGCGCACGCGGATATCGTGAACATCGGGCTCGCGCTGAAAATGTTCGAAATCGACACCGGCGATTATCCCGGCTCGCTGCAAGCGCTGATCTCCAACCCCGGGGCAAGGAACTGGCATGGCCCCTATCTCGAGCAGGGGATTCCGAAGGATCCGTGGGGCAACGACTACCAGTATTCGAAACCCGGGGCCCACAACCCGAGCGGCTACGATCTGAGGTCCGGCGGCCCGGAAGGCGGGTCGGAGATCGGAAACTGGGCGACGGTGTTGCAGTAGACTGTAGATTGGAGTGATGGAGTCATGGAGTACTGGAGTGATGGGAAGAGGGACTCCCCCCGCTCCGACGCTCCCACGCTCCGACGCTCCACGGGCGCGCGGGGCCCTGTCCGCCGAAGTCCTGGCGAAGGCGGATTCACTCTCATCGAGATCCTGCTGGTCGTCGTCATCACGGCCATCACGTCGGTGATGGCGATCGCAGCGTTCAGCGGGTCCTTCCAGAGCGCCCAGCTGCGCTCGGCCTGCAAGGCGGTTGTGATGTCGCACAAGTACGCGCGCAGCATGGCCGTCCTCGACCAGAAGCAGATGGCGATGCTGGTCGACACGAAGGCCCGGGAGATCGAGATTGTTACCCTCGCGGGCCTGACGGGCGCGTCGGACCGGGACAGGTTCCTCGACTCACGCTCGAGCCGCGCGGCCACCCAGTTGATCGAAGGCCGGGAGGAACCCGCGAGAACGGCCGGCGGCCCGATCGCCTCCGATCTCGTTCGCGAATTTCCCCGCGATATCCAGATCGAGTCGTTCAAATCCCGGGATGAAGACCAGTCCTATGAAGGCGTCTACTGGGTCACGTACTACCCCAACGGCATGAGCGACGGCTTCACAATCACGCTGGTCGACAAGCACGGCAAGCGGGCGACCGTCACGGTGGACCCGATTTCGGGCATGCCGGAGGTGGAGAATGAAAGATAAAACCGAAAGAGGAATCAGACCTTTCGGATTTCGGATTCCGACTTTCGGATTTGGGCGGCAGGGCGGCAGGGCCGGCCTGACGCTCATCGAGGTCATGCTCGCGATGGTGATCCTGGGCATCGCGCTGGCCGTACTCGTATCGACGGCGGGGACATGCCTGTCGATCGCAAAGAAGGCCCGGAACTACGAAACCGCGCGGGAGTTGCTGGCGCGGCTCGAGCTGGAGCATCCGATCAAGAAGGACAAGATCGAGGATGCGAAAGGGAGCGGCTCGTTCGACAGCGAGTTCAGCGGCTACCGGTGGGAACGCGATGTCGAATGTGTCGGTCTGGAGAAGGACGGCCTCTGGAAAATCACATCCACCGTCCGGTGGTCGGAGAGCAGCGGCCAGAGCGCGGAAGAACTGGTGACCTACGTCCACGCGCCGCAGGACGATATCGAGGAGAGCTTTTGAGCACGCGGAGTGATGGAGTGATGGAGTGGTGGAGTGATGGAGGGAACTCTTCCCAACACTCCAACACTCCAGTACTCCATCACTCCGGTCGGCGCGGCCGCTCCGCGTTCACCCTCATCGAGCTCCTCGTGGCGCTGACGATCCTGGTCGCCGTGTTCGCGATCATCTACGCCACGTTTTCCTCCACGCTCAATGCGTGGCAACGCGGGAACGAGCTGCTCGAGGAGATGCACCACGGCGATTTCGTGATGGACCAGATGGTCTCGGCGCTGCGGTCCACCGCCTTCTTCCCGAGCGCGCCCGGGAAATACGGGTTCTGGCTCAAGGGCCACGACCGCGGGTACCCGGCGGACGAGCTGTGGTGGGTGACGTCGGGCACGGCCTTCATGCCGCCCGATGAGCCGCTCGCCAGGGGCCTCCACCGGATCATGGTCACGATCGAGAACAACCCGAAGGGCGATGCCGCGTTCGCCGTGCGGGCCTTTCCCTATATGAAGGACGAAATCGCGAAAGGCGACGTCGATCCCTGGTTCGTCTCCTCCCGCGTGAAGGGCATCAAGTGCCGCATTTGGGACGAGGAGGACGAGGACTGGATTGAGGAGTGGGAGAACACCAACTCCGTGCCGTCCATCGTCGAGATCACGCTGTTCATGGACCCCATCGAGAAGTACGGCCAGCCGGTGGAGATCAAGCGGCTCATTGAAATCCCCATCGCGCCGGCGGTCACCGGCGCGGTGGTCGTCACCCGGGACGGCGAGACGACGACTACGAACGCGCCGACGGCGGGCGCGGGCGGGGCGCAACCTTCCACGTCGCAGCCGCGGCAGGGCGGCGCCCCGGGCGGGCAGCAGCCCGGCGGAAACAAGGGCGGCAAGCCGGAGCGCGACGCGGGGAACCCGTTGATGAGGATGGCGAAGTGAAGATTTCCAATCCCTGGAAAATTTACCGCACGAACTTCCAATCCTTGGAAACTCCTTTTTTTTCGCGCGGCGCGAAAAAAAAGAACGGCAGCGCGCTCATCGTCGCCCTCTGGGTCATCATGATCCTCTCGCTGCTCATCACGCAGTTTGCGTTCGACATGCGCATCGAGGGTGACGTGGCATCGCACTACCGGAAGCTTTCGAAGGCACAGTACCTCGCGCGCTCGGGCGTCGAGTGGGCGAAAGTGATGCTGTCGAAGAAGGTGGAAGGAGGCGTCGAAGGAGAGGATCTGGTCATCGAGGACGGTGACGACGAGGAGATGGTGCTCGGCGCGTACAACCTACAGCGGGGGGTGGGCCTGCGCAGTGTCACGAAGGAACTCGGGGAGGGAACCTTCACGGTGGATATCCTGCCGGAGGAAGGCCGCCGCAACGTCAATCTCCTGAGCGACGAGGACTGGGAGGAGGTGCTCGATCAGGGCAACGTACCGGAGGACCAGTGGGCGGAGCTGATCGACTGCGTGCACGACTGGATGGACGCGGATGACGCGCACGCGCTGAACGGCGCGGAGTCGGATGACGCCTACTACAAGGAGCGCGGCTACGAGTGCAAGGACGCGCCGCTCGACACGGTCGATGAGCTGCTGCTCGTGAAAGGCTTCAACGAGGGCATTTTGTACGGGAAGCGCGCGGAGAAGGAGGAGGATTCGCTGGTCGGCATCGCGTCGTGGCTGACGACGTGGGGCGACGGCAAGGTCAACGTCAACACGGCGTCGCGCGAAGTGTTGATGACGCTGCCCGGGATCGAGGAGTGGGTGGTGAACGACATCATCGACATGCGCGACGGGGAGGACGACAAGCCGAACACGAAGGACGACGGGTTTGACTCGGTGGACGAGGTCGTTTCGAAAACCGGCATGAGTCCGTTGCTGACGGACCGGTTGACCACCACGGAGCGGAAGTTCGTGCGCGTCATATCGGTCGGCGAGGTCCACCACGTCCGGAGCGGCATCTGGTGCATCCTGCAGGTGACCGGAGGCAACGTCGTACCGATATTCTGGCGGGAAGAGGCGATGCCGTGAAGAGTGGGAAGTGGCGGGTGGCGAGTGGCGGGGGGGAAGAAAAGCAGCCACTCGCCACTCGACACCCGACACTCGACACAACGTTCCGTGGTCCCTAGATTGCGCAAAGATATGTCTGAAGACACCATAACCGCCCTCGCGATCCGTCGCGGCAACCTGGAGTGGACGACACTCCACCGCAAGAAGGGCAAGGTTGAGCTGGCGGGCCAGCAGAAGGTGGTGCTTGAGCTTCCACCAACCGCGCCGGACCTGCCGACCCTGATGACGCGGGGCGACCCGCAGGTCGAGGGCGAGCTGGTGGCGAAGCTGAAGACGCAGTGCGCGGCCCTGCGCGGCCGCTTGTGCGTGGCCCTGCCGACCGAGCAGATCCTGCTGCGGGTGGCGCGGCTGCCGACGACCGATGCGGAGGAGATCCGCGGCATGGCGGAACTCCAGGTCGACAAGTTCTCCCCGTTCCCGGCGGACCTGATGTCCGTCTCGATCGAGGTGCTCGAGCAGAAGGACGGCGGATCCCACGTGTTGATTGCCGCGGCACAGCGCGAGCACATCGACAAGATGGGCAGCCTCTTCAACGCGGCGGAGTTGTATCCGCGCGAGGTCGACATTGCGATCCTCGGCTGGTGGCGGTTGCTCCAGGACCACGGCGATGTGGTGGCGGAGGGGCAGCACCTGATTCTCATCATCGACGAGCAGAGCACCGAACTGATCGTCACGCAGGGCGGCGTGCCCGTGATGTTCCGCGCGCTGGGGAGTCACAAGCACCTGTCCCCCGCGGAATCCGCGACGGAGATTGCCGAAGAGATCAACTACACCCTGACCACGCTCGAATCCGAGTGGGGGGCGTTCGATGCCGCGTCGCTCCGCGTCTGGCACTGGGATGCGTCACCGACGGAATTCCTCGCGCGCCTGAAGGAGGAGTGCACCCTGCCCGTTGAGACGCGGCATCTCGAGGTCCTGCCCGCGCTCAGCGAGGGGCTGGCGCGCCGCGCGGCGGAGCGCACCGCGACGACCCTCGACCTGGCGCCGAAGCAGTGGGGTGAAACGATCGTGTCCCGAAAGGCTCGGCGCACGATGGCAGCCGTTGTGGGGTCGGTCCTGCTGGCCTGGCTGCTTGTTTTTGGCGGTTGCTGGCTGGCCTTGTACCTGAGGAGGGCCGAGCTGGGGCGGATCAAGGCCGCGGTCGACAGCCTGAAAGAGCCGCGGTCGATGGTGCTCAAGCTGAAGAGTCAGGTGGAGACCCTCGAGCGGTATGGCAGTCGCAGCGACTCGCCGATCGAATGCATGATGGTCATCAGCACGCGGCTGCCAATGGGAGTCGACCTGACGTCCTTCAGCTACAAGAAGGGCGAGAGCGTCAACCTGCGCGGCGAGGCCGACATGGACGAGCCGATCTACGATTTCTTCAAGAACCTGGAATCGGAAAGCCTTTTCAAGGAAGTCAAACCCGAGGGCGTCACCGTGCAGCAGCGCGCGGGCAAACAGGTCTCGCAGTTCCGCGTGTCGCTGATGCTTCCCAAGGAGGGCGGATGAAGCTCTCCCGGCGCGAGATGATCCTGGCCGGCCTGACCCTGGCGGCGCTGCTGGGCGGGGGTACGGCGTGGCTCGCCGAGCCCATGATGAAGCAGTGGAACAATGCCGCCGCGCTCCGCGTGAAGCTCGAGGGAGAGCGCAAGGAGTCGGAGCACATCATCAACCAGCGTCCCGACTGGGAGTTGAAGCTCAAGAACCTGCGTGCGCAGCTCCCGCAGCATGCCGGGAACGCGCAGGTCACGTCCGAAATCCTCAAGACCATCAAGCGGCTCGCCGATGCGAACGGGCTCGCCGTCTCGCGGCTGCAGCCGGGGGAGGAGACGGATCTCGGCGACGGGTTGTCCGAAGTGGCGATCGACTGCCAGTGGGACGCCGACCTCAGCGGCCTGGTGCATTTTCTCTATGCCGTGCAGGTGCAGGGTGCTATTCTCGACATTCGGCAGTTGACAGTGCAGCCGCAACAAGGCATGGCCGGGCGACTGAAAGGTAACTTCACGGTGTTTAACGCTTTCAGCCGGGCGAAGTCCGACCAGGCGATGTCCGGCACGGGCGTGCCCGAAGCAGGCGCGCCAGCGAGTCCGCAGACAATTCCATAGCCGCGACTATTCAATTGAGGGAACCACGAAATACACGAACCACACGAAAAGAAAAGGGTGGGCCGTTTCCATCTGGCTTTGAACAGCACTGATGGGTGCTCCGGTTTCAACGAGGCTCCTGCTTGGCAAGGGCCTGCCTTTTTTTCGTGTCTTTCGTGTCTTTCGTGGTTTGATCTGAATAGTTACGGCTTGGACGAGCGCCAATTTGCTTTCGAGTAAGAGGACGACGATGAGGAGCATGGGGAACGCATGATCAGGCTGATGATTCGAATGAAGCGGACGCGGGCGTTCTTCACGTACGTTTCGCTCTTCTTCTTTTCCTTTTCCAGCTACGGCGTGTTTGCCCAGCCGTTCCCGCCGGTGTTTCCGTCCGGTGCTCCGCCTCCCGGGCTGATGCGTCCCCCGATGCCGGGCCAACCGCCCGGGCAGCCGTCGAACGGCGGGAACGAGTCGACGATCTCGGGGCAGGGCACCGAGAAACTGATTCTCCTCAATTTCCGCGATTCGCCGCTCGACCAGGTCCTGGAATTTGTGGCCGACCTCCTTGACCGCACGATGATCAAGTCGCCCGGCATCAACGCCACGGTGACGCTCAAGAGCCAGTCGCGGCTCAACGTGAAGGAAAGCCTGCAGGCGATCGAGGCCGTGCTGGCGATGAACAACATCACGCTGGTCCCGATGGGCGACAAGTTTTTGAAAGTTGTGCAGACCGGCCAGGCGCGGATGGAAGGCATGCCGATCGAGTTGTTGGCGCCGAAGGAAGGGTTTGCCGAGGACGACAAGCTGATCAGCCAGGTCGTCGTGCTCAAATACATAGACCTCGCCGAAATCCAGCCGATCATCCAGAGCCTGATCCACGGCTACGGCAAGATCCAGTCCCTCGAGCGCACGAACAGCATGCTGATCACGGATACCGCGTCGAACCTCAAGCGGATCATGGAGATCCTCGAGTACATCGACCAGCCGACCGAATCGAAGATCGAGACCCGCATCTACGAAATCCACTACGCCGAGGCGGGCAAGGTCGCATCCAAGCTCAACGAACTCATTGCCGATACGCAGGCCAAGGAAGACAAACCACGCGTCGAGACGACGCCCCAGCATGTGCCGCCGCCCTTCATCCCGACCCCGCCAGGCGTGATCCGCGCGCGGGCGCCGGGCATACCGGAGAGCGCCGGCGGCGAAGGCGAGTCCGCATTGCAGCTTGCGGAGCGCGGGATCATCCGCGGCAAGGTCAAGATCATCGCGGACGAGCGCACCAATATCCTGTTTGTGCTTTCCCGGATCGAAAACTTCGCCTTCTTCGACCGCATCGTCGCGGTGCTCGACCGCCCGGTCGAACCCGAGGTGACCGTTCGCGTGGTGGCGCTGGAGTACGCCAAGGCCGATGAGATCTCCGGCATCCTCAATGAATTCATCGGGGCGGCCACGTCGGACGCCAGCAAAATACCGCCAGGCGCGGCGCCTGCGCAGGGTGCGCCGGGGACCGATCAGGCGGCGGCCGATGCCCGGAGCCAGTCGATCCGGGAGTTCATCGCCCAGCGCGTCCAAGCCCGCGCGGCCGAGGTGAGCACGGCGGGGGCGGACGCGGAGAAATCCGGCATCGGACGCGTATCCGCGAACACAAAGATTCTGGCCGACAAGCGGACGAATTCGCTCCTGCTGATGGGCAAGAAGAGCGATCTCGATGTGCTGGAAGAGATCATCAACAGCCTCGACACCATGCTGGCCCAGGTACTGATCGAGACGGTCATCATCGAGGTGAACCTGGGCAAGAATCTGAACACCGGCATCGACTGGCTGCAACGCTCGGTCACCGCGTACAACAAGAAAGTGCGCGGGCCGGGCGGCGGGCTCACCGTGTACGATCCCGTGTATGCCTTCGGGGGTGGGTCCAGCCAGGGCGGCGACCCGGACCAGTTCCGTGACGCGAGCCAGATCACGGATCGCAGCAACCTGCCGCTCAGCGCCGGCGCGCTCACGTACTATCTCACGTTTTTCGATCTCAACATCGACGCGATCCTCAGGCTGGCCGCGAACTCGCGCGATGCCCGGATTCTTCAAACCCCCATCATCCTGACCACGGATAACACGGAAGCGAAGATCAACGTCGGCGAGCAGCGCCCGGTCGTCACATCGACCAGCACGACGGATACCGGCACGCAGACGCAGAACTTTGAATACAAGAACATCGGCATCCAACTGACGGTCACCCCGCGAATCAACCCACAGCGATTCGTCATACTCGAAGTTTCCCAGTCGGCCGACAACGTGAACGGATTTGAGACCATCAATGGCAACCGGGTCCCGATCATCACGAAGCGCGACATGCAGGCGCAGATTGCGGTGAAGAGCCGGTCGACCATTGCCTTGGGAGGCTTGGTGCTCACGGACAAGGGTAAGACGCGGTCGAAGATACCCTTCCTGGGTGACATCCCGTTCTTCGGCGCACTGTTCCGCTCGGACGCCATGGGCGAGACCCGGACCGAATTGCTCGTGCTGATTACGCCGTACGTTCTCACGACGCCGGAGGAAGCGCGCGCCGAGACGGTGCGGCTGCACAGCAATTCGTTCTCGTCCAAGACAAGGTGGCACGCCGGCTGGTCGGACAGCGAGTTGGGCCGGACGCCGCGCGACGCGAAGAAGCGCACGCTGTCGATTGAAGAGCAGACACCGCTTCCGCCCAAGAGCCACGATGTCTTTTCAGGCGAGGATTCGCCCGAGCCGGAGACGCCCGGCAAGTCCATCGATGAGTCGCAGGAAGTGACGCCGGGGGAGCATCCGGACGCGCTGGAACCGATGGCTGAGCAGGAAGAACCGGCGCTGCAGTCCGACGATGCCGCTGCCATACCGGTAACGCAACCGCCGTCTGAAACCGCAACCGAGCCGGCTCCTGTGCCCGTATCTGCCGACGATGCGAACGCGCCCGTGCCGATGCGATAGGCGATTCTGACGGGCGAGGCAGGGCGCCCCGATCAAATCGGGGCCGCCGCGCGCGCTACCCATGGCGTACCACCTCGCCAAGGTTAGGCTTGTGCGATGTCCCGGGGTGGCGTAGAAACCACGGTACGCATTGCAGGAGATGGCCATGGCGGACGAGCAGGAAAGCGCGGTAGACATCGGACCGGAAGACATTGTGTTCAACTGTCCGAAGTGCGGCAAGAGCCTCACGATCGATGCACGCGCTTCCGGTCTCATGGTTCCCTGTCCCGACTGCGGTACACAGGTCATGGTCCCCACCCCGGGCGAGGCGAGCGATGCCGACGAGATGCTGACCCCTGACGAGATGCAGGAGTCGCTGGCCAGGCTGGTCGACCGCATCCACGAACTCGAGAAAATCCACGCCATGGATGGAGTCCGGCTCGAGAAGATCAACGAGCAGGTTGCGCTCATCCAGGCTGCGATTGACCGCGTTGTCTCCATCATCCAGCACGCCCAGACAACCGCCTCGCCGGACGCCACGAACGATGTCGGCGAAGGCTGATTTGTAACCCTCTCTTGTGCACGCAGTTCAGTTATCCACAGATCCAGCCCCGCCCTGTTGATAGTATTGAGTCCTGAAGGTGCACGCCTAAAGCTGGAACACAACATCAACCCTATCAGTGAGTTACAATTACGATTGTAACCCTGATCTTGCGAGAGCCGCGGGATGCTGTCGACAGCCCTTGTGCATAACCGTCGGCGACGTGTCGTTTCCACCTTTATTTTCGGGCAAAGAACGCCTCACGCCGAAGGGTCGTTTCGGGCTTCAGCGTGTGGATAACTGATACCCCTGTGTCTGGAGACAGGGGCAGCGCGAAGGCGGACAGCCGGCCGCCTCCGCTCAGGAAGCTACGGCGAGCCACGCCGAAGTTGGAATCGCGCGATGCGCGATGAAACGAAGGCGGGAGGCTGTCCCTCCGGATGGTGATGATGATCAGGGTTCGCCCTCCGGGCTGTGGCGGACAAGACGGCGCGTCAGACGCGCGCGGTTCCTGCGGACACGTGTTTCGGCGTGAGGCGCTTCGTGAAACGGGCGATGCGGAGCATCGCCTCCTTGATTCTTTCCATCGACGTCGCGTACGAGCAGCGCATGTAACCTTCACCGCAGGCACCGAATGCAGAGCCCGGCACGCACGCGACCTTTTCCTCGTCGAGCAGCTTCAGCGCGAAGTCCTTGGACGACAGGCCGAACGTGCCGATGTGCGGGAACGCATAGAACGCGCCCAGCGGCTTCGCGCACGGGATGCCCATTTCTTCGAACGACGCGTGTATGAAGTTGCGGCGGCGATGGTATTCCGCCTTCATCTCCGCGATATCCTCTTCCGGATTGCGCAACGCTTCGAGGGCGGCCTGCTGGCCGATCATCGACGCGCAGAGCATCGTGTACTGGTGGATCTTCATCATCGCCTCGGTCAGTTCCGGCGGAGCACAGGAATAGCCGATGCGGAAACCCGTCATCGCCAGGGCTTTCGAAAAACCGTGGAGGAAAATCGTGCGCTCTTTCATCCCGGGCAGCGACGCGATGCTCACATGCTTTCCGTCGTAGGTCAGCTCCGAGTAGATCTCGTCCGTGATGACGATGAGGTCGTGCTTGCGCACAAAATCGGCGATGTCCTCGATATCCTTGCGTGTGAGAATGCCGCCGGTCGGGTTGTTCGGATAGTTCAGCATCAAAACCCTCGTGCGCGGCGTGACGTTCGCCTCGAGCTGCGCGCGGGTGATGCGAAATCCATTTTCCTGGCTGGTTTCGATGGCGACAGGCTTGCCGTGCGCAAAAATCACGACCGGCCGGTAGGATACGTAGCAGGGCTCGTGGTAAAGCACCTCGTCGCCCGGCTGAATCAGCGCGCGGATCGCGAGGTCGAGCGCTTCGCTGACGCCAACCGTGATGAGAATCTCCGCATCGGGCTCGTAATCAACGCCGTACGTACGGGAAACGTATTTGGAAATCGCCTGACGCAGCTCCAGCAGGCCCATGTTCGACGTGTAGCCGGTGATGCCGCGGTCGAGCGACACGATCGCCGCGTCGCGGACATGCCACGGCGTGTCAAAGTCGGGTTCGCCGATGCCAAGGCTGATCACGTCCTTCATCGTGCTGACGATGTCGAAAAAGTCACGGATCCCGGAACGCGGGATGTCGCGGATGTGCGGCGCTATTTTTCTGCTATTGTTCATAGCCCTGCAGAATAACCAATACCCAATAACCAATAACCAGACTCATGTCCTTTTGGTTATTGATGTTTGGATATTGGTTATTTTCCTTCTCCCTCACGGGCTGACCTTGAGCTTCTCGAACTCGTCTTGTTTCTCCATCAGGACCCCGTGGTCCTTGTAGGTCTTGAGCATGAAATGCGTGGCCGTGGAGATGACGCCCTTGATCGTCGCCAGTTTCTCGCTGACGAAGAACGCCACTTCCTTCAAATCCTTGCCCGACACGAACAGCAGCAGGTCGAACGCCCCGGACATGAGATAGACTGATTGAACCTCGGGGAACTTGCTGATGCGGTCCGCGACGTGGTTGAAACCGCCCTCGCGCTCGGGCGTGACTTTGACATCGATGACCGCCGTGACGCGGTTCAGATCGAGCTGATCCTCGTTCACCAACGCCTGGTAGCCGCGGATCACGCCCCGGTTCTCGTAGTCGGCGATTCGGCTTTTCACCTCGGCGACCGGGATGTTGAGCATCTTCGAGAGGTTTTCCGGCGTCTCCAGCGCATTCTTCTTCAACAGTTTGAGCAGTTCGTCCATGTCATCCTCCAGCCTGCGAAAAACGGCCCTGTATCCGTTTGAATTTCGTCTCCAACAGGTGGGGCTCGCGCTCCGCGCGGGCCGCAGACGGCGCGGAGCTTGCCACGCCCATGGCGTGGCGCCGTCCTTACCAAAAGGTGACGAATTTCAAACGGATACAGCACCCGAAAAGTAGGGAAGACTAGCCCCGCGCCGGACAGGGCGTCCAGCGAAATACGGGTGATGCGACGGCCGCGGAGCGCAGGGCGAAGCAGAGTCGCTACTTCGCAGAGTAGCAAGCGCCGTGGCTACAGCGGGGAACGCTCTTCCTGTAGCCGCCCCACTCTGTTGGGGCGTCCGTCAACGTTCTTGGCACTTTAGCCTAATTTGAATGGTTTATTTACTTACGGTGCCCAAGGATTCGGGGACCCGGCACCACTCGCATTCCTCCATTTCCCTATCCCCCATCGTCCGGTATAGTGCCGCTCATGTTCTGCCCGGCGTGCAAGGCCATGATGGTTGTGCTGGAGCTGCACGACATCGAGGTCGATTACTGCCCGGCGTGCCGCGGGTGCTGGCTGGATGCGGGCGAGCTGGGCTTGATTCTCAGGGGCGACACGGGGTTTGATCATGCACCGCTGCTGCGGGATGTACGGAAAAGCGGGCGCCGATGTCCGGTCTGTTCCGTACGGATGCGCGAGGCGCTGTTTGCGGAGTCGGGTGTCCGCGTGGACCATTGCCCGATGCGGCATGGCATCTGGCTCGACGCGGGCGAGTTGAAAGCCATTATCGAGACCGTGGCCGAACCGGATCGCGTCGCTGCGCTCGCGCGTCACTGCGACGAGGTGTTTGGAGAAGCCGTCAAAGGAGAACGCATATGATGGGTTTATGGATTGCGCTTGGTGTCCTCGTCGTCATGGTCCTCTGGTTCGTCGGCGCCTACAACGGCCTCGTCCGCGCGCGGAACGAGGTGAAGAACGCGTGGGCCCAGATCGACGTCCAGCTCAAGCGGCGCCACGACCTGATTCCGAACCTCGTCGAAACGGCCAAGGGCTACGTGAAGCATGAGCGCGAAACGCTCGAGTCGATTACCAAGGCGCGCAACAGCGCCGCCCAGGCCCAGGGCGTTCTGGAACAGGGCCGGGCCGAAGGCCAGCTCAACGCAGCCATGCAGAAATTCTTCCTCGTCGTCGAGGCGTACCCCGACCTCAAGGCCAACGCGAACTTCCTCGCCGTCCAGGAAGAGCTGTCGTCCACCGAAAACAAGGTCGGCTTCGCGCGCCAGTTCTACAACGATTCCGTGTTGAAGCTGAACACGATGGTCGAAAGCATCCCGACCAACATCGTCGCGGGCATCGGCGGATTCCAGAAGGCCGAACTCTTCCAGATCGAAAACGCGACCGAGCGCGAGGTCCCGAAGGTCCAATTCTGATCCTGTTATGAAGAGACCTCTCATCGCACGGCCAACCGTTCCGCTCCTCGCCGGTTGCCTGTCGCCGGACACGAAGGGGGAACGCTTCGCGTCGTCTCCCGGCCCTCACGGGTAGGAATGTGGTCGCTCATCCAGGCGAATAAGCGGAAATCGGTCCTTCTGATTTTCCTGCTGGCGGTCGTCCTTCTCCTGCTCGGCTACTCGTTCGGCTTCCTGCTTGATCCTTCGATGGGCCCGGTCGGCCTGGTCGGCGCGCTGATCATCTGGACGGTCATGATGATCACGTCCGTCGCCGGCGGCGAGAAACTCCTGCTCGCCCAGGCCGGCGCGCGCGAGGTGGACCGCGCCGCCGCGCCGCAACTCTTCAACGTCGTCGAGGAAATGCAGATCGCGTCCGGCCTGCCTGTGCCGCCGAAGATTTACGTCATCGACTCCCCCGTCCCGAACGCGTTTGCCGTCGGCCTCAACCCGAAACGCGCCGCGGTGGCCGTAACGACCGGGCTGCTCGCGAAATTGGACCGCGACGAATTGCAGGGCGTGATCGGGCATGAGCTTGCGCACATCTCAAACCGCGACACGTTGTTCATGACGCTCGCCGGGGTGACCGTCGGCGCCGTGGTCATGATGGCGGACGTCTACTTTCGCGGCATGCGGTTCCGCGCCTTCACCAGCAGCCGCTCGTCGTCAAAGGGCAACAACCAGGGCGCGGCGATCATGGCCATCATGGCCATTATCCTCGCGATCCTCGCGCCGATCCTGGCGCAGTTGCTGTACTTCGCGTGCTCGCGCCGACGCGAGTACCTCGCCGACGCCTGCTCCGCGCAGTTCACGCGGTTTCCCGAAGGGCTTGCGAACGCGCTGGAAAAAATCGCCGGCGGCCAGCCGCAGCAACCGGCCGCCAGCCGCGTGCTGGCCCCGATGTACATCGTCAGCCCGCTCGCCGCACAGTCGCTGACCTCGAATATGCTCAGCACGCACCCGCCGATCGGGGACCGGATCCGGGTGCTGCGCGGCATCGCGAACAACAGCTCGCTGGCCGCCTACGAGGAGTCGTTCCGCCGCCTCCACGACCATCATGGCGTCATCGGCACGCCGAATCTCGCGGCTTCGATCGACGCCCCGATCCGCGCCGCGTCGGCGCCGCTGCCGGAAACGGACCCGGCCCGCCGCTGGCGCGCGGCGCAGGGCATCCTGCAGCAACTCGACCAGCTCATCGTCGTATCCTGCGCGTGCGGGCTCAAAATCAAATTGCCGCCGGGATTCAACCAGCCCACCCTCACCTGCCCGAAGTGCGGCGCCACGCATGCGCTGCCGCCGCCGGCACAGCAGGATTGACCGTTGAAAGAAGGTAGGGCGCGCGGTCCCTCGCGCGCCGCGGCCGCGAGACACTCGCCGCCCCGGTGTTGTTTAGGGAAAACTGCAGTGCGATGCTATTCGCCCCGACCCGCCTTCGCGAAGCCGCTACGGCGAGGCACGCTGAGCGGGACGGCCACAGGAAGACCGGATTCCCACTGCGGCGGCGCAACGGCCCGCGACGAAATACGGTGAGAAATGCGGGTTGATGGTTGATGAAGGATCATTCAAGGTGAACACGTCGGCTGGCGACATCAACACATGAACCATTCCGCCATCGTCGTTTGCGGTGGACGCGTACTCGACCCGGCGACCGGCCGTGACGAGGTGCGCGATCTGTTTATCCGCGACGGGAAGATCGAGGCGCTGCCCGCGGCGGTCCCCGCCGATGCGCGCGTGATCGAGGCGGCGGGCCTCGTCGTCACACCGGGGCTGATCGATCTCCACGTTCATCTCCGTGAACCGGGCGGCGAGGAGGCCGAGACGATCGAAACCGGCTCCCGTGCCGCCGCACGCGGCGGCTTTACTACGATCGTCGCCATGCCGAACACGAAACCGCCATGCGACACGCCCGACCGTGTGGCCTTCGTGAAGCGGCGCGGGGAGGAGGTCGGCCTCGTGCGCGTCTTCCCGTCCGGCGCGATCACCCGCGACCGCGCGGGCAAGGAGGTCGGCGACCTCGCGGCCCTCGCCGCCGCGGGCGCGGCGGCGTTCACGGATGACGGATCGACCGTGCAGTGCGACGCACTGATGGAAGAGGCGATGCGCCGGGCAAAGGAGACCGGCCTCCCGATCATGGATCACGCGCAGGACAGCCTCATCGAGCGCAAGGGCGGCGTGATGCACGAGGGCGAGTTTTCCGCCAGGTACGGTCTGCCCGGCATTCCGACGCTCGCGGAGGAAAAGATCATCCGGCGCGACATCGAACTGGCCGCAAAAACCGGGTGCAAGCTGCACATCCAGCACGTGACGTCCAACGAAGGCGCCCGGCTCATTCGCGAGGGACGCGCGAGGGGCCTTCGCGTCACGGGCGAACTGACGCCGCATCACCTGACGCTCTCGGACGCCGATGTGAAACCCGGCCAACCCAATTACAAGATGAACCCGCCGCTGCGGAGCGAATCCGACCGCGCCGCCCTGCTCGCGGCATTGCTCGACGGGACGCTGTCGTGCTTTGCGACCGACCACGCCCCGCACACGGCCGAGAAGAAGGCGCGCGGGTTCCTCGAGGCCCCGTTCGGGATCGTTGGCCTGGAAACGGCGATCGGGATCACCTATGCCGCGCTGGTTGAGCAAGGTGCGATGGACCTGATGACCTGGCTGCGCCGTTGGACGACCGGACCGGCGGAGGTGCTGGGCAGGCCCGCACCCACGCTGACGCCCGGATCGCCGGCGGACCTCGTTCTCCTCGACCTGCATACGCCCTGGCAGGTGCGCTCATCGGAATTCGCGTCCCGCTCGACGAACACCCCCTTTGAGGGCTGGACGGTGACCGGCCGTTCGATCGTCACTCTCTGTGGTGGCCTGGTTACATGGTCCGCCAGGTAGCAGGACTACGCCGGGGGGACACGCGCCGCGTGTCCGATTCGGACAGCCGGAGGCTGTCCCTCCAGCAAGCCTGTTCGAAACACATCGGCGGACGACACAGACCGATCGGGTACATCGTTTTTTCTCGACGCGACGAACGGCGCGTTCTATTCACTCGCCCCTTCCCGGGAGGATTCATCGTGTCATTCGAAAGCGGTTCGGTCGGTTTCAGGATGTTCTATGTGCCGAAGGAGTTTCCGGAGGACGTGGTCCAGAAGTTCGCGCGCCATGCGGCGCCGCCGATCGACACGCTGGGCGACGGCGAGATCAACGGCTGGGTCAGCGGGCGGCACCTGCTCGATCGCAAGATCACCAGGGACAATGCGTATTTCGGCGGCTTCCTGCGCCTCACCCTGATGCAGGCGGAGCGCAAGATTCCCGAGCCGCTCCTCCGCGCGGAATGCAAGATGGAGGAACTCGCGCAACTCGAGGCCTCGGGCGAGGAGAAGCTCAGCCAGGCCTCGCGCAGCGAGATCCGCCGGTCCGTGACCGCGCGGCTGCTGCCCTCGATGCCGCCGCAACTGAAGGGCATCCCGTTCATTTACGACGAGAACGCGAAACTGATCTACGCGACCGCGCTGTCCGAGAAACAGATGGACGCGTTCCTGATCTTCTTCACGCAGACCGTCGGTTTCGGCCCGATCCCCGTCGCGCCGGAAACGGCGTCGATCAAGCGCATGGAAGTGAACCTGCGCGAGTGGACGGCGACGAGTTACTCGCCCGACGTGGAGGATGACGCGGTCAGCAACGACGCGGGCATGGATTTTCTCACCTGGCTCTGGTTCGTGTCCGAGGCGCGGGGCGGAATGGTGTCGCTCGACAAGCTCGGTCAGTTTGCGGTCATGCTTGAAGGTCCGCTCACGTTCCTGATGGAAGGCGGCGGTGCGCACGAGACGGTGCTCCGCAAAGGCGAGCCGTTGCTCAGCGCCGAGGCGAAAACCTGCCTCCTCGCGGGCAAGAAACTGCGGCGCTCGAAACTGACGCTCGCCCGCGGCGACGAAACGTGGAAATGCAGCTTCGACGCCGAGACCTTCGTCGTACGCGGCCTGAAACTGCCCGAGTCGGAAAAGCTCGACACCGTCAGCCGGTTCCAGGACCGCATGGCGAAGATCGACACCTTCCAGGAAGCACTGCTCTCGCTCTACGACCGTTTCGTCGCGGAACGGAATGACGCGAAGAAATGGTCCGCCTGCCGCGACGGGATTCACGCGTGGGTCAAGGGGCGGAAGGTGCGGAAATAGTGTAGACGCGGCTCTGCGAGCCGCGTCTTGCGCGCTTCACAGAAGCGCGGCTACATTAGGATTCGGATTGATGCACCTTCTGGTGATCCACCTTCGGCTCCAGGTGCGTGGTCACGTGGGTTTCTGATTTCATCTCCTGCTCGACCACTTCTTCGATCTCCGTCGCGACGCGATGGGCCGTCTTGATATGCGTTTCGTCGGAGAAGAGCAGGTGCAGCTCGACCCACGTGATACGGCCGGCGTTCCGGTGCCGCAGCTCGTGGTAGGCGATCCCGTGCTCTTTCGTCTCGCGGTCCAGGATCGCGCGCAGATTTTCGTCCGTCTTCGGATCCGCCTCGTCCATCAGTCCGCCGATCGAGCGGCGCATCAGGCTGAAGCCCGCCCACAGGATGTTCGTGGCGACGAGGATCGCGCAGATCGGGTCGAACGGAAGCCAGCCGGTGTATTTCGCCAGCGCCAGCCCGATGATGACGCCGAGGCTGGTCCAGCTATCGGTCAGGACATGGTGTCCGTTCGCTTCCAAGATGATCGAGTGGTATTTTTTACCGCGCCAGATCAGGAAAAGGCCGAGCACCGCGTTGATGACGGCTGCCGCGGCGGTGAAGAAAATGCCCGTGCCGAGATTCTCAAGCTGCAGGCCGTGGATCCATTTCATCACGGCTGCGTAGATGATGACAAACGCGGCACAGACGATGAGCATGCCTTCGAAGCCGGCGGAGAAATAGCTGATCTTGTCGTGGCCGTAGGGATGCGAGCGGTCCGCCGGTTTGCTCGACAACCACATGCTGAAGAGCGCGAAGACGACCGCAAAATTGTGGACCACCGACTCCGCGGCATCGGAGAAAATCGCGGCGGATCCCGTGATGATGAAGGCGTAGACTTTCATCACGAGCATCAGGATGCCGACGGCCAACGAAATCTTGATCGCCCCCATCAATTTGGCATCGGCCTGACCTGATTCCATATGCATGCGCGGACCTTAGTCGTTCCTGGTTCGATGTTCCAAGTTCCAAGTTGAACGCACGCGCTAACTATATTTCTCCATAAAACCCCGCTCAAGAGCGTCGGGGATTCCACTATAAAGACCACATACAGAAAAACTTGCAACACGTGCGCGATAAATGGAACCTGATAGTGATTCGAGAATTTGCTGATGAACGACAGCTACTATCACGACATGCTCTATGTCTGTGCATTCTGCATAGGCGGACTGCTGTTTGCACTGGCCCCGTTTGCCATCGTTCACCTCCTCGCCGCCCGCAAAACCCGCAATTACGCGAACAAGACGGGCCAGTTCATCGAATGCGGCATGGATCCGATCGGCGATGCGTGGATTCGCTACAGTGCGGTCTACTATCTTTATGCGCTGGTGTTTGTCGCGTTCGCGGTCGACGTGCTGTACCTGATCCCGGTCGCGCTGGTCTATGACCGCCATTTTGCGTACCGCGACCTCGTCGAACTCCTGATTTTCGTCGGCATCCTGTCGCTGGTCATCGTTTATGCGTGGAAAAAGGGGGTCTTTGAATGGAACGTGAAAAGGCCGGAGGGCCCGATCTCGGGCAAATCGTGAGGTTCGGCAAGCTGGACGACCTCCTGTCGCTCAGCCGCGCCAATTCCTTGTGGCCGCTCACATTCGGGCTGGCTTGCTGCGCCATTGAAATGATGGCCGCGGGCGCGGCCCGCTTTGATATTTCGCGCTTCGGCGCCGAAGTCTTCCGCCCCTCCCCGCGCCAGGCCGACGTCATGATCGTCGCGGGTACCATCAACAAGAAGATGGCGCCCGCCATCAAGACCCTCTACGACCAGATGCTCGAACCGAAATGGGTTATCGCGATGGGGAATTGCGCGATTTCCGGAGGTCCTTTCGTCTTTCCGGGCCAGTATTCCGTGGTCGAGGGCATCGAGAAGCTGTTCCCGGTCGACGTGGTCATCCCCGGCTGCCCCCCACGCCCCGAGGCGCTGATCGAAGGCATCTTGAAGCTCGAAGAGAAACTGACCGGAACGCGGCGTTGGCCGACGGTGACGCCCGAATGAAATTGCGCATTAACCGGACTATTTCCACGTTCCAAGGTGGACCGCGACCTCAGGGCGCGGTCAGACGCCGCTCGGAGATCGGCGTCCACCCGTTGCGGACTTAAGATGAACATTTCGCTCCAGGAATTGCAGGACCGGTTCGAGCAATTGGTTGCACAAGACCCGTTGCCGCTGCCTCCGCCTGAGGTCCCGGCCCCCGCCCCCGCGGCGCCACCCGCGCCGCCACTTGGCGCGGCGAAGCCTTCTGGCGAAGCCGGCCCACAAGTGCAGGCAACCGATTTCGCAGCCCGGGGCGTGAATCTGGATGTACGCCTCCGCCCGTCGCAGGTGATCGCAGCCGTGCAACTTCTTCGCGACAAAGGCTTTGCGCTTGATGCAGTGACCGGCGTGGACTGGATGGCCCAAGAAGAAATGGAGGTCGTTTACGACTTCTTCCACCCGGATGCATCTTGCCGCGTCGCGGTCCGGGCCCGGGTCCCGCGCGCCCAGCCTGAAATCGCCACGATCTCAACCATCTTCGACGGCGCAAACTGGCACGAGCGCGAGACACACGAGTTTTTCGGCATCAAGTTCCTCGGTCACCCGTACCTGGTCCCGCTGCTCCTGCCCGAGGATGCGACGTTTCACCCGTTGCGCAAGGATTTCACGGGGGAATGAACCGAAAAGTGAAGAACCACGGATCAACACGGATTAACACGGATTCTTCCGATCCTATTCGCAATCCGTGTGCATCTGTGTCCATCCGTGGTTGGAAGACATTCTGATGAGAGACGAAATCATAGCCCAGTTGCCGCCGCCGGAGGACCGGAAGGAGACGTTTGTCCTGAACGTCGGCCCGCAGCACCCGGCCACGCACGGCGTGCTCCGGCTGAAGCTGACAATGGACGGCGAGTACGTCATGCGCTGCGAGCCGGTCTGCGGCTACATCCACCGCATGCACGAGAAGATGGGCGAGAACCGGACGTGGGCCCAGTTCCTCCCCAACCCGAGCCGCATCGATTACCTCTCCGCGATGATGTACTGCCACGCGCACGTCGCGGTCGTCGAACGCGCCGCGAAGATTGGCGTGACGCCGCGCGCCGAGTACATCCGCGTCATCACATCCGAACTGAACCGCCTCGCCAGCCACCTCGTCTGGTTCGGCGCGTTCGTCCTCGATCTCGGCGGCTTCACGCCGCTTCTCTACGCGTGCGACGACCGCGAAAAGATCCTCGACCTGATGGAATCCGTGACCGGCGCGCGCCTGACCTACTGCTACTACCGGTTCGGCGGCCTCGCGAACGACGTCGATGAGCAGTTCCTGACCGGCACGAAAGAGTTCGTCACCTACATGCGGCCACGCCTGAAAATGTACAAGAGGCTGGTCACGGACAACATCATCTTCCAGAAGCGGCTCATCGGTATCGGCATGATTGACAAGGACATGTGCCTGCGCTACGGCGCGACCGGCCCGGTCATCCGCGGCGCGGGCGTCCCGTACGACGTGCGCAAAAACGAGCCGTACTCCGTCTACCCGGAGTTCGATTTCGACATTCCGCATTTCCCGGAAGGCGATTCCATGGCGCGGTACCTCGTGCGCATGGAGGAGATGGAGCAGAGCCTCCGCATCCTCGAACAGGCCGTCGCCAAATTGCCCGACGGCCCGTTCATGAGCCCGGGCGTCCCGCGCGTGGTCAAGCCGCCCGCGGGCGACTACACCTTCGCGACCGAGGCCGCGCGCGGCCGGTTCATGGTCCGGGTCGTCAGCACCGGCGCGATGCAGCCGTACCGCATGCGCCTGCGTGCGCCGTCGTTTTCGAACCTGGCCCTGTTCGAGGAATCCAGCGCCGGCATGATGCTCTCCGACGCGCTCGCGCATCTCGGAAGCCTCGATTTGGTGATCCCGGACATTGATCGATAAACACATGTCATCTGAAACCATACGCCTTTTGCTGTACCTGGTCGGGATGGCGACGTTCGTCGCGATCAACGCGGCGTACCTCGTCTGGGTCGAGCGCAAGGGCGCAGGCCGTTTCCAGCGCCGCCCGGGCCCCACGGAGGTCGGCTGGGCCGGCCTGCTCCAGCCCGTCGCGGACGGCATCAAGCTGCTCGCGAAACAGCTCATCGTCCCGCCCGGCGCCGACGCGTCGATGTTCCGTTCCGCGCCGCTCGTCGTGCTCGCGCCGGCGATGATGTGCCTCGCGGTCATCCCGTTCAGCGAGACCCTCGTCGCGCGGAACGTGAACATCGGCCTGATCATGGTCTTCGCGTTCGGCTCGATCAGTGTCATGGCGCTTATGCTCGGCGGCTGGGCCTCGCGCAACAAGTACGCGATCATTTCCGCCGCGCGTGTTGTCTCCCAGGACATCGCCTACGAGATCCCGATGCTGCTCGTCGTCATTACGCTGCTGATGGGCACGGGCACGATGGATCTCAACGAGATCGTACGGCAGCAGGGCGGCTGGTTCTGGCACTGGAACGTCTTCCGCCTCGACCTCAACCCGCTCGCGCCCGTCACGTTCATCATCTTCTTCATCTGCATGATCGCCGAGGCGAACCGTGCGCCGTTCGACATGGCGGAGGCGGAGAGCGAACTCGTCGCCGGCGCGTTCACGGAATACGCGGGCATGAGCTTTGGCGTTTTCTTTCTGGCCGAGTACGCGAACGTCGTCGTCGGCTCCTCGCTCGCGACAGTCCTCTTCCTCGGCGGCTGGCAGAGCCCGTTCGGAGTGTGGTCGGGCTTGGGCTGGTTCCTCCTCAAGATGTACACGATGGTCTTCATCGTGATGTGGGTCCGCTGGACCTTCCCGCGCACGCAGTTCTACGGGCTGCTCAACCTGTCGTGGAAGATCCTCATTCCCATTTCCCTGTTCACACTGGTCCTGACCAGCATCGTGCTGAAACTTACATGAACCGGATGCAGTCCATAGCCACAGAGGGCGCCCGGTCAGGTGACCGGCCCGGCAACGTCGACCGGCGGCGCGGGTCGGGTCTCGGCTTTACGCTCGGCGAAATCCTGCGCGGCTTCTGGAGCCTCATCTCCGGCATGGGCGTGACGATCGAGCAATTCTTCAAGCCGAACGTCACGCTCCACTACCCGTACGAGTCGCTCAAGATGACGCCGCTCTTCCGTGGACACATCGAGCTGCTCAAGGACAAGGAAACCGGCCTGACCCTCTGCACGTCGTGCCAGCTCTGCGCAAAGGCGTGCCCGAGCTTTTGCATCAAGGTCGAAGGCGTGAAGCCCGAGGGCGCGAAACGAAAGTTTGCGAACCTCTACTCGCTCGATTTCACCAAGTGCAGCCTGTGCGGCGCGTGCGTCGAGGTCTGCCCGTTCGACGCGATCCGCTTCAGCAGGGACTACAACCTCGCGAGCACGAACGCATCGGATTACGTGATGGATCTGTACAAGACCATGAAGGAAATCGAAGTGCCCAAGAAGCCCGAGGCCCCGAAGCCGCCAGTGAAACCGCCGGCGCCGGAGAAGGCGCCATGACAGACATCGTCTCCATATCGATCGTTTTTGTCTTCGGTATCTTCCTGCTCTGCGCCGTCTTCGGCGCGGGCGTGGCCGTATTCAGCAGCCGCGTCATCCGCGGCGTTTCCGGTCTCGCGATCTGCAGCGTGGGCCTTTCGGGCATGTTCTACTTTCTGGGCTTCCCGTTCATCGCGCTGATGGAAATCCTGATCTACATCGGCGCCGTCTGCGTCACGATCGCGTTCGCGATCATGCTCGCGGAGCCGGAGGAAACGCTGGCCGACGAGAAACGCGACAAGGAACGGCCCGGCGCGGCCGGCTGGAGCGCGCTCGGCCTCGCGGCGGGCGCGGGCCTGTTCGCCGCCCTCGTCCTCCTCGGCACGGGCCACGCGTGGACCGCGCCGGCCGAACGCGTCAACGACGGGTCGGTCGAGCAACTCGGCATCGCGCTGCTGACGACCTACAGCTTCCCCTTCGAAGCCATTTCGCTCCTGCTGCTGGTAGCGATCCTCGGCGCCCTCGCCATTGCCCGCGCAGGAAGGAAGACAGCCCAATGAGCACGCCCTTCTACGAACAATCCACGATCTACCTGGTCCTCGCCGCGTTCCTCTTCGCGATGGGTGTGTACGGCCTGATCCGCCGCCACACGCTGGTCGGCATGCTGATCGCGGGCGAACTTATTTTCTCCGCCGCGCTGCTGAACATCATGACGCTGAACCGGTTCGCGTCACCCGACCCGCTGATCGGCCAGGTGTTTGTCCTTATGATCATGGGCCTCGCCGCCGCCGAGGTCGCCATCGGCCTCAGCATCATCATCGCCGTGTACCGGAACTATCGATCGATTCGCACCAAGGACCTGACGGAGCTGAACGGATGACCAACCCCGTAACACAGGCAGAGTTTTCACCGCAGAGGACGCAGAGGTTCGCAGAGGTCAGTCACAACAGGAGCTCCTCTGCGCACCTCCGCGTCCTCTGCGGTGAAATTCCGGAAGTTTGAGATGGAAACTGTTACTGACATACGCCTGATGCTCGCCGTGCTGACACCGTTCGTCGGCACGGGACTTATCATGGCCGCGGGCAAGAAGCCGAACCTGCGCGAGGCCTGCTCGCTGCTGTCCGCCGTGGTCCTGTTCGGCCTCGTCGCGTCGATGGTGCCGGACGTGCTCGCGGGGCGTACGCTGAAGTTCACGCTTTTCACGCTCGTGCAGGGCCTCAGCTTCACACTCCGCGCGGATTCGATGTCGATGATCTTCGCGTTCTCCGCGTCGCTCCTCTGGGTCCTGACCGTGTTCTATTCCGCGGGTTACATGCGCGGGCTCGACGAGCATTGCCAGACGCGGTTCAGCGCGTGTTTCGCGTTGGCGCTCTTCGGAGCGATCGGGTGCGCCCTCTCCGACAATTTCCTGACGCTCTACCTCTTCTACGAGATCGTGAGCATCTCGACCTACCCGCTCGTCGCGCACCACCAGGACGAGGAAGGCTACGAGGGCGGCAAGAAATACCTCATCTACCTGACGACGACCGCCAAGGGTCTGGTCCTGCCCGCGATGGCGCTGATTTACGTGCTGACCGGGAGCCTCGATTTCGCGTCGAACGTCTATACCGGCATCCTGCCGCCCGACGTCTCCCGCGCGCTGGTCACGGTGCTCTACGTCTGCTGCATCCTCGGCTTCGCGAAGAACGGCATCATGCCGTTCCACCACTGGCTGCCGGGCGCGATGGTCGCGCCGACGCCCGTCAGCGCCCTGCTGCACGCGGTTGCCGTCGTGAAGGTCGGCGTGTTCTCCACCACGCGCGTCATGCTCTACGTTTTCGGTGTCGACCGCATGTCCGCGCTGAACCTCGGCCTGCCAACGGCCTACTTCGTCTCGTTCACAATCCTCGCCGCGTCGGTCATCGCGATGAGCAAGGACAACCTCAAGGCGCGGCTCGCGTACTCCACGGTCAGCCAGCTCTCGTACATCATCCTCGGCGTCGCGCTGCTGACGCCCGACGGCATCGCGGGCGGGCTGATCCACATCACGAACCACGCGTTCTCGAAGATCACGCTCTTCTTCTGCGCCGGTGCGATCTACGTCGCGAACCACAAGAAAAACATCTCCGAGATGTCCGGCCTCGGCCGCGCCATGCCGTTCACGTTCGGCGCGTTCGCCCTCGCGGCGCTGAGCATGATGGGTGCGCCGCCGGTCGCGGGATTCGTCACCAAGTTCTACCTCCTCATCGGCGCGTGGCATGCGCACTCGATCGTGATCATCTGCGTGCTCCTGACCAGCACCCTGCTCAATGCCGCGTACTTCGCGCCGATCATTTACCAGGGCTACTTCGGCGCGCTATCGGAGCACGACCAGCGCCACCCGCCGAAGGAAGCGCATCCGGCCATGGTGATCCCGCTCACGATCACGGCGCTGATTTCCGTCGCGATAGGCGTGTTCCCACAATTCTTCATGCGACTCGTCCAAGGGGTGCTGCAATGAGGAGAAGAAATTCAACCGCAGATTACGCGGATTTTGCGGATAAAGAAGGGATGTCGAATATCCTCTTCGCCCTCCCCATCCGCGACATCCGCGTAATCCGCGGTTCAATCCGGAGTTGTCTATGAAGCTCGCAGTCATACTCGAATTCCTGCGCAACCACTTGAAAGCCGTGGTGCGCATCAGTCTTCTCGCGCTCGTGCTCCTGGTCGCGCTCGATCTGGTCCCCGACCTCATTAACAAACACCACGCGCACACGAAGGCGGAACACATCCCCGGCTTCTGGGCCGCCTTCGGATTTTTCGGCTGCCTGTTGATCTTTGTCTTCTCGAAGACCTACGGGTACCTGGGCATTTCCAAGAACGAGGACTACTACGGTGATTGATTTCTGGATTCATCCCGCGGTCATCCTGCTGCTCGGCGCCATCCTGCTGCCGCTGGTACCGGCGTCGCTGCGCAAGGGCTGGCTGTTGCTGATCCCCGCGCTGGTCTTCGCGCGCGTGCTCGGCCTCGAACAAGGCACGTTCGGCGAGGTGCCGTTCCTGAAGTGGACGCTGACGTTCGGCCGCGTCGACCGGCTGAGCCTCGTCTTCGGCTATATCATGAGCCTGACGTGCCTGATCAGCACCCTGTACGGGCTGCACGTGAAGGAGCCGGGCCAGCACGTCGCGTCGTGGACGTACGCCGCGGGTTCGATCGGCGCGATTTTCGCGGGCGATTACCTGACGCTCTTCCTGTTCTGGGAAATCATGGCGCTCTCGTCGGTCTTCCTCGTCTGGTACCGCCGCGAACCGGGCTCGCTGGCCGCGGGCTTCCGCTACCTGCTCGTCCACACCGCGGGCGGTCTTTCGCTCCTCGCGGGCATCATCCTGCTCGGCATGGGTCCGGGTGGAAGCCTCGCGTTCAATGCGTTCGACGTTCACAACCCGACCGCGGCGACCTGGCTCATCCTCGGCGGCTTCATCCTGAACGCCGCGGTCCCGCCGCTGCATTCATGGCTGCCCGACGCATACAGCCGCGGCACGTTTAACGGTTCCGTTTTCCTCAGCGCGTTCACCACCAAAACCGCGGTCTACGCGCTCTGCCGCGGCTTCGCGGGCATGGAAGTCCTCGTCGTTCTCGGCGTCATCATGACCCTGTACGGCGTCGTCTACGCCGTGATCGAGAACGACGTCCGCCGCCTCTTCGCCTACCACATCGTCAGCCAGGTCGGCTACATGGTGGCCGCCGTCGGCATCGGCACGGATATGGCGATCAACGGCGCGTGCGCCCACGCCTTCGCGCACATCCTCTACAAGGGCCTGCTCTTCATGGGCGGCGGCACGATCCTGCACATGACCGGCAAGTCGAAGTTCACGGAGCTGGGCGGGCTCTACAAGAAGATGCCGTGGACGTTCCTCTTCACGCTGATCGGCGGCCTCTCGATCTCGGGCTTCCCACTGCTCAGCGGCTTCATCAGCAAGTCGATGATCGTCCAGGCCGGTTTCGAGCAGCATCTCTACTGGGCCGGCTTCCTCCTGAACCTTGCCGCGATCGGTACGTTCTATTGCAACGGACTCAAGGTCCCGTATCTGGTCTGGTTCGGGAGAAACAACTGCTCCGCGGAAACCGAGAACCGCGCGAAGGACCCGCCGTGGAACATGATGGCCGCGATGGGGGTCACGTCGGCCCTGTGCTTCTTCATCGGCTGCTACACGCCGTTCCTGTACGACATGCTCCCGCGCCTCGGCGTCGAGTACCACCCGTTCACGTCGTACCACCTCTCGGAATCGCTCCAGATCCTGCTCTTCACCGCGCTCGCGTTCTTCATCCTGGTCCGGCTCGGCAAGGTCGAGCCGCACGACACGATCAGCCTTGATACCGACTGGTTCTACCGCATGGGCGGCCGCGCGGTCCTCTGGCTGGCCCAAAAACCAGTGCAGGCGGTCGACACGTTCGTCGGCGAGGTCTACCGCCTCGGCGGCATCGCGGGACTGATGTCCACGGCACGGTCGTCGGGAGATTTTGACAACAAGGTGGTCGACGGCGCCGTTGATGGACTCGCCGCGACGGTCGCCGGCGTCGGCCACCGGATGAAGACGCTGCAGCGCGGCCAGATGCAACAGAGCCTCGCGATCGCGTTTGCCGTGGCCGCGGTGCTGATGATTGGATTTTTGGTTTTCGCTAACGGTTGGTTGAAATGACGTAGGAATTTGGAGTGCGGCGGCTTGACGCCGCTTTGTTTGGGCCCGTCAAGCCGGGCCATGACAAAGCGCTGTCGAGCCAGCGCACTCCATAAAGAAGAATGTGAACATGGTGATGTCAGAAACATTTCCGTGGCTGAGCGTACTGATCTTCAGCCCGCTGGCCGCCGCCGCGGTTGCGCTCGTGCTGCGCGGCGACAACGCCCAGCGCTGGTGGGCGCTGATCAGCACGACCATCATCGCGGCGCTTTCGATCCCGCTCTGGACGAAGTTCGATACGTCGACGGCGGCGTTCCAGTTCGTCGAAGCGCACGCGTGGATTCCGTGGCTCAAGATCACCTACACCGTCGGCATCGACGGCATCAGCCTGCTGCTCGTCCTCCTGACCACGCTGATCATGCCGCTGTGCGTGCTCTGCTCGTGGGCGTACATCCAGAAGCGCGTGAAGGAATTCATGGTCTGCATGCTCGTCATGGAGGCCGCGATGGTCGGCGTCTTCAGCGCGCTGGATTTCATCCTCTTCTTCATCTTCTGGGAATCGATGCTGATCCCGATGGCGGTCCTGATCGGCGTATGGGGCGGCCCGCGCCGGATCTACGCGTCGCTCAAGTTCTTCATCTACACCATGACCGGCTCGGTGCTGCTCCTCGTCGCGATCATCGCCCTCGGGCTGCACGTCGGCAGCTTCAGCATCCCGGAGATGATGTGGCGCGGGTTTCCGCCGTCCTTCCAGTGCTGGGTCTTCCTCGCGTTTTTCCTGTCGTTCGCGATCAAGGTCCCGATGTTCCCGTTCCACACGTGGTTGCCTGCCGCGCACGTGGAGGCCCCGACCGCGGGCAGCGTCCTGCTGGCCAGCGTGCTGCTGAAGATGGGCACGTACGGCTTCCTCCGCTTCTCGCTGCCGATCACGCCGTACGCGACGCACGTGTTCATGCCGTACGTGCTCTGGCTCTCCGTGTTCGCAATCGTGTACGGCGGACTCACGGCCCTGGCCCAGAGCGACATGAAAAAACTCGTCGCGTACTCCAGCGTCGGCCATATGGGCTTCGCGACGCTCGGCATTTTCACGCTGAACGTCTCGGGGATCGAGGGCACCGTGTTCCAGATGATCAACCACGGCATCACCACGGGAGCGCTCTTCATCGCCGTCGGCATCATGTACGAGCGACTCCACACCCGCGACCTCGACAAGGCGGCCGGGCTCGGCAAACAGATGCCCGTGTTTGCGGCCTTCCTCGGCGTATTCTGTCTCTCGTCGCTTGCCTTCCCCGGCACCAACAGTTTCATCGGCGAATTCCTCGTCCTTGTCGGCGGTTTCGCCGTGTCGAAGATCATGATCGTCTGCGTCGTCCCGGGCGTTGTGCTCGCCGCCGCGTACATGCTGCGCATGCTGCAGCGCGTCGCCTACGGCGGCACGAACAACCCCGACCACTCGAAGGTCAAGGACCTGAACCTGCGCGAAGTCATTACGTTCCTGCCGCTGCTCCTGTTCGTGTTCTGGATCGGGCTGAATCCCGAACCGTTCACCAACGCGATGGAAGCCAGCGTGAAGAACATCGTGGAACACGTGGCCCAGGTAAATCCTCTATGACGCTATCGCTTTTCATGTCATTTCTGCCGGAACTGGTGCTCCTCGCGGGGGCCCTGGTCCTTTTCGTCATCAGCCTCGGTGAGTTGCGCGGAGAACTGGCTCGCAAGGCCGCGCTGGCCACGGCTGTCGTCTTCATTGCGGCCTGCATCGCTTCGCTCGGCCAGGACATGTTGCTCTTCAGCGGCGCGTACCGCGTCGACGCCTTCTCGCAGCTTCTCAAACTCATCTTCGGCATTGGCTTCCTCCTGGTCGTGCTGTCAGGCGGCTCGCTCCCGGACATTCGCACCGAAGTGAAACCGGAGTATTTCTTTCTCCTCGCGAGCAGTGTCACCGGGCTCGTGATGCTCGTGAGTTGCGTCGAGGTGATCTCGCTCGTCATTTCGCTGGAACTGTCTTCGTTCCCGCTCTTCCTCATGGTCCCGATGCGGCGTGAGCGCGGCGGGCAGCACGTGCAGATGGAGTGCGCGGTGAAGTACATCATGTTCGGCGTCGCGGCGAACGGGATCATGTTCTTCGGGCTCAGTTACCTTTTTGGATTAACTGGCACGCTTCATTTGCCGGAACTCGCGCGGCGAGTTCCCAGCATCATGGAATCGCCCCTGGCGATTACAGGATTCGCGCTGACGTTCTGCGGGATCTACTACAAGCTCGCCGTGTTCCCGTTCCACTTCTGGAGCCCGGACGTGTACGAGGGCTCCGCGCACGAGACCGCGGCCGTCATTGCGTCGCTGCCGAAGATCGGCGCGATCGCGGTCATGGTCCGGTTCGTCTCCCTGGTCAACCCCGGCCACGAGACCATTGCGCTGATGCTCGCGGTTCTGGCCGGCGCGTCGATGCTTTATGGAAACCTGATCGCGCTTGCGCAAAAGGATTTCAAGCGACTCCTCGGATTCTCCGCAATTGCGCACGCGGGCTACGCGATGATCGGGTTTGTGGCGCTCAGCCCTGCCGGCTACGCCGCGGCGATCTACTACATGACCGGCTACCTCTTCATGATCCTCGCCTGCTTTGCGGTCATCGGTCGCGTCTCGCGCGACGGCGCGAACGTGGCGATCGAGGACCTCGCCGGCTTGCACCGCCGCGCGCCCCTGCTTGCGGCGACGCTGGCCGTGGGTGTTTTCGGCCTGGCGGGCGTGCCGCCGTTCGCGGGCTTCATGGGCAAGCTGACGCTGCTCAAGTGCGCGCTGGACCAGGGTCATCTGGCGCTGGTCATCCTCGCCGTTGTGAACACCGCCATCGCGATCTACTACTACCTGCAGGTCGTTCGCGAGGCGTACTTCAAAGATGCGGTGGATGCCACGCCGATACCGGTGTGCGTATCGACGAAGTTCCTGTGCGCCGTCCTGATCGCTGGCACCGTCCTCCTCGGCGTCGCCCCGGGCCCCATCCTCGACAGGCTGTCCGCCGCGCTGACGAACGTCGCCACGCTGGCGGCACGATAACCTCCGGATTTTTCACCGCGGAGGTCACGGAGGTACGCGGAGGTTTCGGAATCTTCTTTTTCCTCTGCGTACCTCGGCGTCCTCTGCGGTTAAATCTTCTCCCAGCCCATCGGGATGGAAAAACTGGCCGGACAGGGATTCGGTCAGTCATCGGACGACGAACCCGCTGCGGATTCGCCGTCTACTTGATGCGTTCGAGACCCTGTCTTATCCGTTCTGCACTGGCATCCAATTCAGCTGAGACCAATTCGTCCTGATATACGAAGGATGCTTCGCTCTTCTTGTCAACGATCTCGCAGAAATTACATGTGTTCATGACAGGACTTCCAACGACCAGGTTCAGCGGCGGCGCCCGTGGCTCTTGTCTGAGATCTAGCCATGCACGCCATACGAGTGCAAGCCCGGCAGTCCTCAGGGGAATTGGCCATTCCGACGCTATTTGACCTCACGCCTACACGGGACTATGATTTTCACATGACTATCAAGGTGATCGTCCATAAGGCTGAAGAAGGCGGTTTCTGGGCTGAGGTCCCCGCCCTGCCTGGCTGCGTGACGCAGGCCGATACCATGGATGAATTGCACGCCAACCTTCGCGAGGCCATCGAACTCTGGCTTGAGGCCAGCACGCCTGACGCATCGCCGAGCCAGGAAGGACAGATCCTGGAGATCGCTGTTTGAAGCAGGTGTCAGGGAAAGACCTGGCCCGCGCCATTCAACGAAAAGGCTGGTCGCTCGCGAGAATCAAGGGCAGTCACCACATTTTCACGATGCCCGGCCGCCGTGAGCGCATTGTCATTCCCGTCCATGGGAATCAGCCGCTCAAGATCGGCCTTCTCAAAGCCCTGATGCGGATCGCCGAGCTCACCGAACAAGATCTGTGAATCCGCCGCGCTGGCGGCACAGTAGATTCCGGATTTTTCACCACGGAGGACCCGCCTTCGCCAAGGCTACGGCGCGGCAAGCACGGAGGGTCACGGAGGTTATGAGAGACTTCCGAAACGTCCGTGTAACTCCGTGGTTAAATCTTATCCGAGCCAGTTGGTGTGGAAGAATTCCCCGCGCGGCTTGTCGATGCGCTCGTAGGTGTGCGCGCCGAAGAAGTCGCGCTGGGCCTGGAACAATTCAGCTACCGAAATTGTCTCGAACCAAACCTTCTACGGAATCGAACCAGAAGCGCTTGTACTCGCCATCCGGGGCGCGATTTCGATCCTTCGTGAATAGGGCCAGCTTGAGGGAAACGGTGACGTCAGCGTGCGAGAAGGATCGCGCCTTGGCGACCGAGGCTTCAAAGAGCTTCCTATAGCCGTCCACCTTTCGCTCCCAGTCAATCTGCTCCATGCCCTTGGGGTCGACGAACAGAACTGTATAATTCGCGCCCTTCTGCGCCCAGAAGATGAAGTCTGGAATGAAACATGCCATTCGATTTTGCTTCGGTTCGTAATACGGAATATGGGGATCGTCCAAATACTGATCCAGCTTGCTGAACATCCACCAATCCAGCTTTCGCAAGGCGTTGTCTGCTTTGCGGGTGTAATCTCGCAGAGCCCGCAGGAAGCGCGCTTCACTTTCCGTGTCGATGATGTGACGAATGTACTCGGAGCGAGCCCCTTTTGAGTAGACCGTCGGCAAATAGTAGTGCTCTGCCAAGTACTCGATCTCGATTTCATCGCGATAGGACTGGCGGCCCGTGTGGCCACCATCTTCCATTCTGCGCGCCGCTTCGGTGAAGTCGAACTCGCCCTGTTTCAATCCTCGTTCAATCTCGGCCCGTTGCTTCAGGCCTGAGGGCGACTGCGCATAAAGAATTTTATCGACCCTCTGCTGGATTTCCTCGGCGTGCGGCCGGTCCACCGTGATCTGCTTGAAGTGAACGATGTCATCATCTTCCAGGGCGCGCAGTCGATCCAACGATTGGGCACGCAGCCCGAAGTAGTCCATGACCCGCCCAACCATGACTTCGAGGTTTCTGTAGTCCCGCGTGCTGTATTTGCCGAAGTAGGTGTCAGATTCCTTCAGGCTCTTTCGGTAATACTTGATTTTCTGGGGGGATGCTCCATGGGCCAGCAACAACACGCGGTCATCCGCAACGGCCGAACCGTATTGTTCCAAGGTGCTGAAATCGTCTTCGGTGATCTCAAATTTTGAGGGCGCCTTCTCTTCAATTAGCGGAACACCTTGGTCCCGGTATTCGGGGACAAGCAGCAACCGGCGCTTGGTCTCAGGATTAAGTTCAACTCGCAGAAAATCCTGAGTTGCGGGCTTCTCTTTCTTCAACTCTTCCAGGACCACGCGCAAGGCGTCCCGGTTGGTCCCGAGCACATAGAGAGTCTCGGGAGCCGTGGCCAAATTCTTCAGTGCCCGGAACAGCTTCCGATCATCGAACTGCTCGTGAAGTTCTTCCAGCCGGCGCCGCTCGCCGCGCCATGTCTGAATTCTGACGCCGCGCCCCACGGACTGTAGAATGAACTTCTTGGCATCTTCACCGATTCCGATATTCACGAAGTTAATCACGTTGGGCCGGTTGGAGTCCCACCCTTCGTAAAACGTTCGTGACCCCATCAAGATATTGATGGGTGACTCCGGTTCATTCAGGCCCTTGAAGAAGCTCTCATTCTCCAACGTTTCGACGTATTCAAACCCGGCCAACTTCTCCTTCAGCCACTCGGTTACATCGCCAATCTTGATCAACGCGAACGGGCGCGCCGAGGTCTTCATCTTGAAGGCGATTTCCTGACGATTCCCCGGTCGGACCAGCACCTCTATTTCGCCTTCGGCATCGACGTTGTAGACGTCGCGCAGCACGTCCTTACGGGTTACCGCGTCAAAATCATCCTTCGTGATCTGAACCTTTCGGCCATCCTCGTAGAGATACTCCGGCTCCGACTGCAATTCCTGCCAAAGTTCTGTTCGCGCCTCGGTCCAAACCTTGGCGGCTATTTCTCCCCGCCCAATCGCGATCATCTGCTGGAAATACAGCTTCAGGTCCGCGTCTTCGGTGTTCACCGAATTGACCAGCGTCATCAGCATGGGCCGGTGGTAGAAATGCGCATCACCCGTCGCGGCCCGCAGGTCGCGAACCTTTCGCGCGGTGTAAGCGACGAGGATCATGCTTTTGATGACCACTTTGCGTTTTTCGTCATCGGTGTAGTCAGAGCCCCCCCGCGTTCTGAAGGCGGCAAGCTCCTGCTTTAGGACGGCGATGTGCTTGCCGTAACCATTCTCAATGAATTGGGACAGATTGAAGTTGTGAACCGTAGTGGCGAGGTCCAGCGGGTCGATGAATGTCGCAGAGAAGTTGAACAGGAACCCCGAGCGCGAAAGGATGGTGAAAATGTGCTTCCGCTTCGAATCCTCTGCGCCGCCTTTGTGCGCCTCGTCCAGCAGCACGTACCAGCGCCCGCCGTTGTCGTAGTTCCGAAAATCGACAATGCGCTCCTTGTGTTCATCGCTGACGTTGTCGGAGCGGTAGTAAAAGACTCGCAGCGTCGAATCCCGCCCCAGAAGACCGCCCGATGCCTCGCGTTTGGCCTCGGGATACTCCCGCAGCTCTCGCAGCTCGATGTGCACCGGGGTTCCGGGAGCGTGATTGTATTCCGAGACCGTTCGCCGGAACTGTTCGATGAGGTCCTCCCGGTGGGTCAGCATCAACACGTCGCACACGGGGATTTCGGCCCGGCGCATCAGGAAGTGCAGAATCTCCAGGAGTTTGACCAGCACCAGCGTCTTGCCGCTGCCGGTCGCCATCCAGAACCCCATGCGGTTGCACAAGCAGCGGAAGTCCAGCACCGGCTCTTCTTCGTCTAGCGGAAAGAACGAGCGGACGAGCTCCCGCAGGGGGAGCTTCACCCGGTCAAGCGACAGATCGAGAACCCCGCGCTCCTTGTCTGTCAGCGCCATGCCGTCACGGTACCAGTCCTCCATCTTTTCCCGGCGGACCGCATC
>JAZDKY010000004.1:0-5813 GCA_043802525.1 bacterium | reverse complement strand
ATGCGAAAGCTGCATCGCGATCCGGGCCTCTTCCTTGAGCGTTGCGATCGCGGTCTCGTCGCGGCTGATCCGCTCGGCGAGAATCTTGACCGCCACCGGCATCCCGAGCAGGAGGTCGTCTGCCTTGTAGACGGTCCCCATCCCCCCCTCGCCGAGCACCTCGACCAACCGGTAGCGCTTGCCGAGCACCTCCCCGCGATCCTCCCCTTCCTCCCCCTTGCGGCCGCGCATCTTCCGAACGGCTTTCTTCACCGCGCTCACAGGCTTGCTCTTCTCCTCGAGGGAATGCTCGGACGTGATGTCGCGCGCGAGCTGGGTCAGGTGCTCCTGCTGGTGGCACAGCATCGCGTATCGGTTCACGGCCTCCCCGACCACGCCCACGATCTCGTCATGCGTCCAGGGCTTGATGATGTACTTCCATATGCCGCCCTCGTTGATGGCGCGGATGATGGTGTTGTGGTCCGTGTTGCCCGAAATCACGATCGGGACGGTGTTCGGGTTCTGCTCGCGCGCGGTGGCGAGCACGACGTTGCCGTCGATGTCCGGCATGTTGAGATCGCAGAGCAGGGCGGCGATCTCCCGCGTCTTGAGGATATGAATCGCCTCAGCCGGGGAAGTGGTCGGAATGAACACGCACGGCAGATTCGACAGCTGACGCGTCAGCAGTGTGAGCACGGACTTTTCGTCGTCCACGGCCAAAACAGTGTAGGCTTCGCTTCGATCCATGAGACTCATCCTTGGCAGAGCGGATAGTACCCACGCAAATGAAAGATGGCTAGACCGGACGGGGAAATGGTTGAGGAGGGATGGAAAATGGTTAATGGTTGATGGGGAGCCTGATCTCCGCTGGCTTTGGTTCCTTCCCTCCTTCGGCGGGTAAACATTGTCTTCTGCGCACCTTTTCGCGCCGTACAATTCTGCACGCGCGCCGTCCAAGACTGTGCGCACAATATTGTCCCGGCGTTCCGGGGCACAACCAGTTGTACCCGCCGGATGGCGCGGCACAAAATGCATCTTGGCACGGTTGGTGCTTATGTCTGCCCTCGAACGTCCCTGTCGTACCACCCTTGGAGGAAAGAATGAGCTCAGCTTACACAGTGACAGAGGCGGTCGGGTTGTTTGACGCGGAGGTTCTGTTTCATCCTTCGACCGACGCTGGCGTTGAAGTGTTCTCGCCCTGCACCCAGAGATACCTGATTTTCCAGGACCTTGTCATTCCGCTTGGAAAAAAACTTCGGATCGTCCTCGGAAGCGACCCGGCGACCTGCGACATCGTTCTGGCCGGCGCGCGCGTCGGCCAGCAGCACGCCGCCATCCTGTATTCGGACGGCTGCTACTTTCTGCAGGACCTCGGCGCGGCGAGCGGGACGCACATCAACGGCCGCAAGATCACCGGGCTCATCGAACTCCGCGCCGGCGACCGGATCAGCCTGTGGCCGCACACGCTCCGCTTCATGGACAAGGTGTGTACTGGCTCGGGCATGGTCAGCATCGGACGCTCCGGCATGTTCCGTCTGTCACAGGGAGCGTAGTGGAGCCGGCGTGCCCCCACGCCGGCATCCGCGGTGAGGGTTCACCCTGAAGCTTCACCCTGAAGGGCACCGCGGCTCCAACGATCTTCACAAGCTGCGCCCCAGCACCTTCGGGCTCGACTTTTCACGCCCGTTCTCCAAGCATTCGGCCTCGTGAGTTCGTCGGATAAGATCTGGAACGAAACGGTCCGCGTCCGCTCGTACGAGGCAGGCTCCGACGGCTGCGCCTCTATTCTCAGCATCTGCAATTATCTCCAGGAGGCGGCGGGTAACCATGCGTTCGCCCTGGGCGTGGCGATCGACCAGCTCGCGGCGCAGAATCTTTCCTGGGTCCTCTCGCGCCTGAGGGTGCGCATGGATACCTACCCGAAGTGGCGCGACGAAATTCGAATCACGACGTGGCCGTGCAGTGTCGAACGGCTGTTCGCGCACCGCGATTTCGAGATTCACGGCGCCGACGGCCGTCGGCTGGGCGCGGCCACGAGCGCATGGCTTCTGCTGGACATCCGCAAACGCCGGCCGGCGCGCATGCTCGACATCGTGAAGAACTTCGCAGTGACGGATCGCGCGCGCGCTTTCGGGGGCGATCTCGGCGCGAGGCTGACTCCCCCGCCCCGCGCAGATGCCGAACGCGCGTTCCGCGTGCGGCTGAGCGACCTCGACGTCAACCGCCACGTAAACAACGTGAACTACGTCGAGTGGGCGGTTGAAACCGTTCCGCCGGGGGCCGGAACGCTCGTTGACCTGCAGGTCGAGTTCCTCGCGGAAAGCGTCTGCGGCGACGAGGTGGTTTCGCGTTGCGCCGGCGCGGGCCACGTTTATCAGCACGAACTGGTCCGGTTATCCGATCGCAAGACGCTGGCGCTGGTCCGGACGAAGTGGCGGGGAAGTTATTAGCCCGGAATGATTCAGTTGTTGAGTTTTGGAGCCGGGGTGCCCTCACCCCGGCGGAACTCCAGTGTAGACCCTGCTCGCCGCAGGTGCACAAGTCTCCGACCGGGCGTGGTCCGGGTTAGTCGTCCCACTCGACCATGAAGGAGTTGCACGCTCCAGGGAACATGTCGGAGTACCAATGCTTGTAACAGAAGACCTTGGGACCCAGCACACGCTCGTGCACCACGTTCAAGAACGCACGGAATTCAACCGGCTCGCCCGTGACCCACTCCGGCCCGTTTTGGGTCGTCTTCAATCCGAGCCAGAACCAGCTGCCGTGCGGAAACCACGACGCGATGAAATCGTGTTCCTCGGCACTCGTGAGCGTCAGCAGGTGCCCGCCGAGGTTCTCGCATGCCGCTTTGGCCTGCTCCCACGTCAGGCATTTTGGAATAAACAGGTAACGATGGCCCTTGAACTCCGCGGCGCGGCTTTTCAACAGGGCGACATCCCCCTTCCGGATCGCGATCAACTTCTCAACATCGTTGGAGTGATACACAAAACGCAGGTCCCGCGACCACGCCTGGCGCATCCACTCGAGTTCCTCGGTGGATATCATGTCGCAATCGAACTGGAATCCGCTCGGCGGGGTCTTGATAAACGGCCCGATGGACGTCAGCAGGTTCCCGCCGCACGTGAGCGAGTTCAGCGCCATGCCCACCAGGGGCTGGAGGTTACGGATCCGGTTGCAGTGGCAGCTGATCATGTTGAGCGGCATTCCCTTCAGTGGCTCCAGACTGTCGATCTGGTTGCAGCCGCAGTGCAGGGAGTTCAACTGCATTCCCCGGAGCGGCTCAAGGCTCGATATCTGGTTCCCGGCGCAGGTCAGCGACGTCAGCGGCATGCCGCGCAGGGGATCGAGATCATTGATCTGGTTGGAGTCACAGTACAGGATGCTGATCGGCAATCCGCGCAGAGACTCCAGGCTGCCGATCCCGCACCCGCCGCAGCTCAGCACGGCGAGGGGCATGCCGCGCAAAGCCTCCAGGCCGTCCTGGAGCGGGTTGTGGGCACAGCTGAGGGATAGCAACGACATCCCCTGCAGGGGCGCGAGGCTGGTAATCCGGCAGCTATCGCAATGGAACGTCTCCAAGTTGGACCCGCGCAAAGGCTCCAAGCTTTGGATGGGGTTCCCGCCGCACTTCAGCGCTACCAACGGCATGCCGCGCAGAGGCTCCAGGCTTTCGACATCGTTCCCCGCAAAGAGCAGGGTCGAAATCGGCATCCCGCCGATCGGCGAAAGGTCCTTGATCCCGCCATTCCCGATTTCGAGGACCAGGCCGTCTATGTCCATCCGCATATCGACGGTTGTGGACGGCCATGTCTTTTGCAGGCGCTCCTTCCACGCGGGCAGGTTCCTCAGGATCTCCCGCCGCTGGAGGGCGCGCTCGCGGCCCTTGCGGGCTTGCTCCATGCGGTCGGCATCGGGGAATGAATCCATGACGTCCTGGAACAAGTCCACCGCCGTATCGATGTTGTCCCGTGCGACATGCCGCTCGGCGATGTCCAACAGGTCCACCTTCCAAGGCGTGCCCAAGCTGTAAACGCGAATCGAAGAGTAGTGCGTGTTCGCCACCCACCCCAGCAGGCCAACCAGCGTACGGTCGGACCCGACCAGCGATGCGGGATCCACGAACTTGATGACTTCCTGATCGTTCACGACGAGGCGCAGGCGCGACCCCATGCGCTCCGCGACCACGCGGTACTTAGTCCCCTGCACAATGGGCGCCACCGCGGCCTTGAGAAACACGTTGATATCCCGCCGCGCCAGCAGGATCAGCGAGTTGTTGAAGGCGCCGTACTTAAACGCATACCCGCTGACCGATGTGTCCCACGCGGATTGCCGGCGGATCCCGCTCAGGATACAGGCGATGTCGTTTAGAAAATTGCCGGTCTGGTAACACTCGAACTCCAGCCGGACGTCGCCGGTCAACGGCTGTTTCAGCAGGAGCATCTGCGGCTCTCCGCCGGACATTTTCAGTTCGCCGTCCTGGATTTCGCATTGACCGCCGACCGCCTCCCAGCGGGAAAAGAACTCCGCGTCCGAAAAATCCTCGTCCACAATCAGGTGCCAGACTGTGCCATTCTGAAAACTCTCGATCTCGGACTGGAACTCCTTGACGCTCTGGTATCGACTGGCGGGATCCACGGCCAAAGCCTTCATGGCAACGTCGGAAAGGAATGGCGGGATCTGTGCCCCGGGACAATGAGGCAGGATCGCGCGCCCCTTCTCTCTCGCGGCCTTCTGGTTGTAGTCCAGAGGAGGCTCGATATCTCCCTCCGTGATTCGCCGGAGGACCTCCTTGAGGTCTTTCCCCGTGATCGGCGAGTGAAGAGTCAGGATGCTGTAGAGAATTGCGCCCAGCGAGTAAATGTCGCTCCGCGCGTCCGCGCTCGCGCCGCGAATCTGCTCCGGCGACATGAAGCTGGGCGTGCCCACGATTTCATTGCTGGTCGTTTTCTCGTCTATGCCGTCCGGGGACGTGCCGGTTGATTTCTTGTGCGTGCCCGTGGCCGATATCCCGGGGTATGACGCGCTGACCGCCAACCCCCAGTCCAAGACCAGCACCTCACCGTATTCGCCGATCATGACATTACTCGGCTTGAGGTCTCGGTGGAACACTCCTTTGCCGTGCGAGAACGCAACGGCGTCGCACACCTTCTGGAAAATGGTCAGAAGCCGGCCGAGCGGGTATTTTTCGATGGTGGCCTGACGGTTTTTCCGGATATCCACAAGAACGTCGGCAAGCGTTACGCCCTGCACCAGCTTCATGGAGTAGAACATGTTGCCGCCGACCTCGCTGCCGAGCTCGTGGATGGGGATGATATTCGGATGCTCGAGCTGCGCGGTGATTTTCGCCTCCTGCGTGAAGCGGGCGTGCGCGCCATTCTGCGACTTGCGCTCCTCCAGCAACACTTTGATGGCGACCGACCGCTCGCACTTGAGATCCACAGCCTCGTAGATCACGCCCATGCCGCCCGCGCCGACGACCCGCTTCATCTCGTACTTGAGACCGCCTTCCACATGCATAACCGGGTTGCCGGGGGGGGCGCGCGGTGCTTCGCCGACCGCGGTGTCGCCGGCAGGCTGGACGCACGACGACGTGTTTGTCTCGACGGTCGTGTCCGCGCGGTTTTCGGGTTCGGGCTCTTTATTTTCGGGCTCGCGCTTCAAAGTTCTCTACCCCTCCCACTCCACCATGAAACTGTTGTACGCCTCTGGAAACACTTCGTAATACCACTTCCCCGCCGAAAACACCTTCGCGCCAAGCTCCATCTCCCTGAGTTTGTCCACAAACGCGTTGAATGTAAATGTTTCTCCGGTGATCCACTCCTGCCCGGCCTCGG
>JAZDKY010000003.1:0-64593 GCA_043802525.1 bacterium | reverse complement strand
ACGCGATGAGCGACCTACCCCCAGCCGCGTAATGGGCTTCCACGTCACAGATTTACCCGCCGAGGCGGGCGAACTTGATGCCGCGCCGTCGTGTGCGGAACCAAAACCGCTAAGGGGCCCCATTCGCAACCGTGTACTTTCCACAAAGTACCTGGATGGCGAAACCGGGCTCTACTACTACGGCTTCAGATACTATGACCCCGTGCTTGGTAGGTGGCTCTCAAGAGATCCGATTGGTGTCAGGGGAGGACCCAATCCTTATGGCATGGTGGGCAACGCGGCGGTGAACGTCGTTGACCGCTTGGGCTTAGACGTTTTCGTTGCTGATCGTGCTCTTCGTATATTCGGGCTCGAATGGTCCTACAAAGTCAGAATGGCGATGCATGTCTATCTTGCATTCAACAGCGACAATATGGGGGCGCTGTGGGATGCGACGCTCAAAGAACTGGGTTACCCGAAGCAGAGTTGGCAGACGTTCTCATTCCATCCCGACTATGTCCGCACAGGAACCAGAGAGCTCAACAAAGTTGGCGTGATGCATACCGCGAGCTCTTGGGTCTCTGCCAATGACCGCAGGCACGACATAAAGCCAATCCTCGATGGTGACGCCAATCTGACCCCTGTCAGCCAAAATGAATGCGAGCAAGTCGCCATCTTCCGGGCGGCACACAAATCGCGATTGGCGAATCCGGGCGGATCGACGCAACATGATCGCGGCTATTATTCGTTTCTCGTCAACAACTGCGGTTCATGGGTGCAGGGCATAATCGAGGAGGCCGGAGCGACGTATCCGTCTGAAGCCTATAGGCTCAATCTCGGCACCGGTCTTGGTGGACCGTTGGATTACACGTTGATCCCGCAAGCGCTGTATCTCGTTGCTGCAGGGGGATACGAATCCGTCGCGCTGGGCGGGAGGGTAGTAGTCGGCACATTTCAGACGGGCGCGGAGCTCGCGCAGACAGTCGGGGCGGGCGTTGTAAACGCCGCTGACTGGGTCGCGGGACATGCCGTTATCGATGCCGACATTCCGGAATTGGGAGCGTTCAACGAGGACAGCGGCGGAAGCATCCGGATTGGAATCGGCATTAGTTTCTAACCGACGGGTGGATTGTCCATGACCATCTTGAAGAGAATTGCGGTTATTCTCGCGCTGTTACTGTTGTGTTGTTCCACGGGCTGCGCGACGCCTGTCGGACTCAAGAGAACGCCGTTGACGAATTTCAGTTACAGGGCCTTTTCGTCCGTCGGTATCGAGATCCTTTTGCCCGAACAACCCTCCGATTTCTATAGCAAATATTTTGTTAAGGTTTATGACTCCGAGCAGTTCTACAAGAATACGGGCACGAAGGCGTCGGTCGTTATTGACATGCACCCATCATGGTCGGGGCAACCTCTTACGGAGCCGCACTACTTTCTGACAATTTCACTCACGAGAATGACGCCACAATCACTGGCGCAATTTCAACAAGGGAAGCATGATGAGAACACGGATTTTGTATTTAGTTTTGCCTACAGCAACCTCTGCACATCTATTCAAGAAGCATTTGTGCACGACAAGAACTCAAATTTCGACTACCAATGTTTTCGGAAGGACTGCCCTCTGCCCCAAGGTGATGTCGTGATTATTGGTGCGGACCTTCTTCACTACCAGGATCGGAATCCGAACGAGAAGGAAGATATTGAAGCGATCCGGCGTATTCTCGATTCGATCCGGCCCTTGTGACGTTGTCCACCCCTGGGGCTTCACCAGCGGTAAGGGTCAGGTCTTTGGATTTGACAAATGAAGTGATTCCCGCCGCCCTTTGGCCCGAAGGCAACCCCTTAACCACCGGCATGGCCGTTTCGCGGCAACTGACCAAGTGGCGCGACTCGGTTGCCCCATCCCCGGAGGGTCGAAGACTGATGAGGAAAACAGGCAAGCTCCTGGTCGAGGTTCCGGCGATCGAGTAAAATTGCAACTTGCCGGGTAGCGACTCACTGAACGATTGATCGTCGCAGTGAGCCGCCCCCACAGACCCGGACGTGCGGATTTCCCGCATCCGGTTCCTCAGACAGAGCTTTCACACGAGCCGTAGAGACTATGGACGATGCGAGGAGCGATCAGCAGATGCCGGGTTAAGAGCGCCAGATAGTGATCCCATTTCAGGCGCGTTCGTCCGCCCCGTCGGTTCAACCACAAGCGCCAGATGATGAGAACTCGCGAGTAATATCGCCTCATCGCTCCGATGTTGTGAGTGAGTTCGTAGTAGCCGTAGTGGCCACGGAGCTTCCAGTTCAACTGCCGACATTGATCCGCTACCGGCTTATGCAAGTTCTTCCGACACCAGTCCGCCACAGCTCGACAGCTTCGAGCCTGTCGGTCTTTCGCCGTTTTCAGCTTGTGCGTCGGCTTCCCCTTGCGACTCTTTCCCCAGTAGTGCGTGAATCCCAGAAAGTCGAATGTGTCCGGCTTCGTTCCCGTCCCATCCGGCCTCCGTGTGCCGGTCGTGTTGCTCAAACATGTTGCTCTGTTCTGGCATCCCCCTTCCCTACTCATCGGCTCCTCCCAGTCAGAGTTCGCCGACTTTCCCTTGGTACTATGAGGACGCTACGACTTCCCACCCGTCTCAACGCCGATCTCGTTTAGCTTGATCGACGCTTCCCGCCATAGACGGCTACTTCGCTCGACAAGCCCGACCGTCCCGACCCTGTCGCCTGGATGTTGATAAGCCGGTGTCATCCGCTCCGGCATGCTCTCGGCAGCCTCGGGTGGGATATCCCGTGTTCCCGTCGAATCCTTTGCATCTCTGCCGTGTTCTCAGACCCCGGTGGGACCTCCATGCCTCGCCCTATCGGCATTTCAGTGCTGTCCTACCTGTACCTAATCTGGGCAGGACTCCCACGAAGCGGTCGTTTCGGGGCTCAATCGCACGGCCTGCTTGCTCGCTGTCTACGCTTCATGCCGTTCTCGCGAACGACGATGCAAGACTCGCTTGCCGGTTGGTGGCTACCTTTTTCCGGTCCGTCATCTCAGACGGCAGGACTCGCAAAACTCATTTCAGTGCTACTCAGCACCTCCTTCAGTTACGGGCTTTCCACGGCGCGATAGGTTTGACGCCATCCGCCCCCATCAGCCTCCGGCCATCTGATAACCTACGGCCGATCCGCGTTGTCTTTGAAAACCATCCGCCGTCGGACGGAATATGAACCACGTAGGGCACGGAGGGAAACGGAGGGTAATCGCGAATCAGAAAACCTCCGTGAACCTCAGCGTCCTCCGTGGTTCAAATTCGGCGGACGGCTCGTCGAGCCGTCCCTACCTTCCGCGTAGTCACGGTCGGATCAGTCGGACAGGATGGGTCACATCTCTTCATTTGATTCGGCTGGTGCGGAAGTGTTGTTACTGGCGGCGGAGGCGCACGGCACCTATACTGCTTCCTGCTCAGCACGACTGCGGCAAACCCACACTGAAGGTCGAGCCTTTGCCGATCTCGGATGCAACTTCCAGAAAGCCCTTGTGATTGCCGATGATGCCGGCGGCAATCGAGAGACCGAGGCCGGTCCCCTTCCCGCGCGGCTTGGTGGTGAAGAAGGGATGGAAAATCTTCGCGAGGATCTCCTCCGAAATCCCGGGCCCCGTGTCCGCAATCTCGCAAACCCAGTACGACTGCCCAGCCCGCTGCTCGGGCCTCACGCGAATGACGATCTTCTTCTCGGTCTGCCCGTCCATCGCGTCACACGCATTGGAAACGATATTCGCGAGGACCTGCTCGATATTGTTCTTCGTGCCCATGACGAAGTACTGACCGGCTTTCGCCTGCACGTCGACGTTGATGTGGTTCTTCATGATCTTGTTCTTCAGCAGGAACAGTGCGTCATCGATGGCGCTGTCCAGGTCCAGCGTCTCGTGCTGCTCCTGCAGCGCGGAGGACGCGCGCGTGAAGCTCATCAGGTGGCTGGTCAGCTTCCGGATGGCGTCGACCGCGCGGTCAATGTCCACAACCGAGGATTTCAGGTCCTGGATCACCGATTCGGAATCGGCCTTGCCGGCAGCGACCTTCGCCAACTGGCGGATGAGCAGTTCGATGTTGAGCCCGATCACGGCCACGGGATTGTTCACGTCGTGCAGGATGCCAGAGGCGAGTTCGCCGACGGCGGCGAGGCGTTCCGCGTGAATCAGGCCGAGTTGAAGTTCCTTGATCTGGCGGATGTCGCGCAGGATCGAAAGCGTGCGGATGAAATGGCCCTGGTCGTCGTAGATGCTGAACGATCGAATTTCAACCGGAATCCGGTTGCCCTGTTTGTCCTTCAGGATGCTTTCGATGCTGTTCTCGCCCTTCTGTTTGAGGTTCGCAAAGCCCTCCTCCATTTCGCGGAGAATCTCGTCCGCGTAAATATTCCGGATGTTCATCCCGATCAGTTCCTCGCGCGTGTAGCCGAGCAGTTTCTCGCCCGCCTTGTTGGTCATCACGATTTTTCCGTCGACGTCGACGGAATGGATGATGTCGGGAAAATTCTCGATCACCGTCTCGAAGATGTCCTTCGTGGCGATCGACTTGTCATCTATCCGCATGATGCTCATGGGTTTCCCAAGGGAATCCAAATGTCAGCGTTCAGAGATCAGATCAGGAAGCTGCGCCTGCTTGCTGACATCTGACCGATGACCTCTGACATCTGCAGACAACGTTCCCCGCAAATCGAATCCTGTATAGACATTTGTCAGCAGGGTTCTTACGCTTCCGGCCCCATGAAAATCCTCGTCATCGGCAGCGGCGGTCGCGAGCATGCGCTGGCTTGGAAACTCGCGAGCGACCGCACCCGCCCGGAGATCTTCTGCGCACCCGGCAACGCGGGAACGGCCTCGCTTGGCGTCAATCTCGACATTCCCGTGACGGACCTGCGGGCCCTGCTCGACTGGGCGAAGAAGAACCGGCCCGACCTGACGGTCGTCGGTCCCGAAGCCCCGCTGTGCGCGGGTATCACAGGCCTGTTCGTCGCGGAAAACCTGCGTGTCTTCGGCCCCTCCGCCGCTGCGGCTCGCATGGAAGGCAGCAAGGTTTTCTCCAAGGACGTGATGACCGCGGCGGGCGTCCCGGTCGCGCGCTCGCAGTCGTTCACCGATCCCACCGCGGCGAAGGACTACCTTCACCGGCACGGCGCGCCGGTCGTGATCAAGGCCGACGGCCTCGCCGCGGGCAAAGGCGTGACGGTCTGCACCGACCTCCAGCAGGCCGAGGCCGCGATCGACGAGGCGATGGTCAGCAAGACGTTCGGCGACGCGGGCAGCAGTATCCTTGTCGAGGAATTCCTCGACGGCGAGGAGGCTTCGATCCTGGCGCTGATCGACGGAAAGACGGTAGTCCTTCTCGCCTCGGCGCAGGACCATAAGCGCATCTACGACGGCGACCAGGGGCCCAACACCGGCGGCATGGGCGCCTACTCCCCCGCCCCGGCCGTGAAGGCGGAAATGATCCCCGCGATCCGCGAGCAGGTTTTTGAACGCACCCTCGCCGAACTGCGGCGCCGCGGGATCGACTACCGCGGCCTGCTCTACGCGGGCCTGATGCTGACGAAACAGGGCCCGATGGTGCTCGAATTCAATTGCCGCTTTGGCGATCCGGAGACCCAAGCGATCCTGCCTCGCTGGGACGGCGATCTCGCGCCCGCGCTGCAGGCGTGCGCCGACGGCACGCTGACCGAGGATCTGGTCCGATGGAAGAAGGATCCCTGCGTCTGCATCGTCATGGCCGCCGACGGCTACCCGGGCAGTTACGGGTCCGGCGATGTGATCGAGGGGCTGGCCGAGGCCCATTGCGTGCCGGGCGCCGTTGTTTTCCACGCGGGTACCAGGTTGAAAGACGGCAGGGTCGTGACCTCGGGTGGCCGCGTGCTGGGCGTCACTGCGCTCGGCGCGGACCTGAAGACCGCCGTGGGCCGGGCGTACGAAGCAGCCGGGAAAATACGCTTCAACAAGGCCCACTACCGCAAAGATATTGCGTGGCGGGCCTTGAAGTCGCAGACTTGACCTGACGTGTATCGATTGGAAACCACGGATGAATCCGCCTCCGAAGGAGCTACGGTGTGACAGGCACGGATAAATACGGATTGACGACTCTACGATCTGCCGCGGTCCTGCTTCCGCTGATGTTCGCGACGCTGGCCTTTGCTGACGCCCCCACCCTCGAAACGATCCTGAACGGCGTCACCAACGTGGTCGGCGTCATCGACAAATACAGCCTTCCCCTCGACGCCGCGGCGGCCGAGAGGTCCGCGGTCGAGGCGATCGTGAAGATCGCCGACCCGTCCGCGCGCATCCTGTCGAAGTCCGACATCGAACACATGATGGACGAGCGGCAGGGCACGGATTTCTGCCTCGGCGTACGCCTGACCATGACCAACGGTCGCCCGCGCATCCTCGAAGTGCTCCCCGAATCGCCGGCGGTCGACGCCGGGCTCCAGGCGGGCGATCTGATTGACCGGATCGGCGACCGGGACGTGAGCCGCACGGACCTGCCGCGCGCCTGCCGGCTGCTGCGCGGCCGCACAAACGACGCCCTCCGTATCCGCTACACGCGGGGCCTCGTGCCGACCAACGAGACCACCGCTACACTCCGCGCGCTCCGCGTCCCCGCCATCGAAACGGCCGAGGAATTCCCGAACAACATCGCGTACATCCGGCTCAACGGTTTGTTCAAGGACTCGGGCCACGACATCGCCTCGGTCTTTCGCGGCTGGGCCGCCATGGGCCGGTTCGGCGCGGTACTCGACCTGCGCGGGGCGGTCGGCGACGACCTGGCCGCGGTGACGGAAGTCGCCAGCCTGCTCGCCGAATCCGGCACGCCGCTCTATTCCTTTCGCGATCCCGCGAGCCAGGACATCGACGTCGTCCGGGCCAACGTCGGCGCGCCTGCCAACATGCCGGTGATGGTCCTCGTCGACGAACGCACCTCGGGCGCGCCGGAAGTGCTCGCGGCGGTGCTGGCCGACAGCGTCCGCGGCGCGATGCTGATCGGGCACGAGACCTACGGCGACCCGATGATTCGCGTACAGGTCGAGCTTCCTTCCGGTGAAATCCTGTACCTCGCGACCCGCCGACTCGTCACGGCGAGCGGGACGGTGTACGGCGGACGCGGCGGGATTGTGCCCGACGTGAAGATCGAGCCGAAGGATGGCAAGGACGCGGCGGACTATGAACCGGACGCGGGCCCGGACCGGCGCGCGACGCTCGACGAGGAAATTGCCGACAAGGCGGTGCGGGAGCGGTTCCGCGGCGACGATACGCTCAAGCGCGCGGTGGACATCCTGATCGGCCTGAAGGCACTGAACATCCGTGGATTCCCCCTCTCCTCAGATACTACGGATTGACCCGGACCGGCCGGTCTCCGCGTTGCTTGACCCTGCGCTGAAGGCTCTCGCCCGCGGTGAGTTGGTCATCGTACCGACAGAAACCGTCTATGGTCTCGCGGCCGATCCCCGGAACGCGGGCGCGATGCAGCGCCTGTTTGAGGCGAAAGGCCGGTCGCGAGTCAAACCCGTCACCCTCATGGCAGCGGACGTGCGCCAGGTGACCCGCCACGGCGGCATCCTGCGCCCGGCCGCGAAGGCGCTGGCTGACGCGTACTGGCCCGGGCCCCTGACGCTCGTTTTGCCGACGGGTGACGGTACGGACGGCTTCCGCATTCCGGGCTACGCCGTGACGCTGGAACTTCTCCGAAAAGCAGGTACTGTCCTTGCGGTCACGAGCGCAAACGCGAGCGGCGACCCGCCCGCGCAGACGGCGGCCGAGGCCGTCCGCGTGCTCGGTTCGTGGGTGACGGTGGCGTTGGATGCCGGGCCCTCGCCGGGCGGCGTCCCGAGCACGGTGGTCCGCGTCGTGGGAGAAACCGTGGAGATTTTGAGAGCGGGTGCGATCAGCAAGAAGGACGTTTTGAGAGTGGCGGGATCCGCCGGATCGTAATCGTAGTCGGGAGTTCGATTAGGATTACGGGTGAGATAGCGACAGTCCATGACCGATCAAACCAAACAAATCCTTTTCGTTTGCACCGGGAACATATGCCGAAGCCCGATGGCGGAGGCGATCTTCCAGGACCGGGTCGGGCTCGAAGCGGGCTGGACCGCAAGGTCCGCTGGCGTGGCCGCGCCCGCCGGGGCACCACCAAGCGTCGAGGCCGTGCAGGCGCTGCGCGAATGGACTATCGACCTGAGCCGGCACCGCAGCCAGTCGTTGAGCAAGCAGCTGGTTGACGATTCTTCGATGATCGTGGTAATGACGGACTTGCATCGGCTGGAGATCGTGCGTTCGTTCCCCGAGGTTCGGGACCGCGTTTTCCTCCTGAAATCGTTCGGCACCTCGCGTCAAACGGAAGGCATTCCGGACCCTATCGGGCAGTCTCTCGAGGTATACCGGACGGTGCGGAACAGTATCGACAGCGCAATAGCGGATTTAATCCTTTACATCATGGAACGGGGCGACGTGAAGATAGCAACAGCAGAAAGAACGGCGACCATGAAGATGGCGATCGGTGCGGATCACGGCGGGTACGAGATCAAGGAAGAGATCAAGGCGGAGCTGGCGAAGCGCGGCATCGCCGTGGAGGACGCCGGCAGCTTCAACACGGATTCCGTCGACTATCCCGATTACGCGGCCATCGTCGCGGACAAGGTCTCCGACGGCAGCGCGGACCAGGGCATCCTCATCTGCAAGACCGGCATCGGCATGAGTGTCGCCGCCAACAAGTACCCGTCCGTCCGCGCCGCGCTGTGCCTGACGCCCGAGATGGCGCACATGGCCCGCGCGCACAACAACGCCAACGTGCTCGTCCTCAGCGCGTCCTATCTGCCTCCGTCCGAGATCGACTCCGTGCTCGACGCGTGGCTCAGCACCGACTTCGAGGGCGGCCGCCACGAGCGGCGTGTGAACAAGATCGGCGAGCAGGCCACGGAACTGGCGGACCTCGACGCGGTGCAGACGGCCGACGGCGAAATCTACGCGGCGATACGGAACGAGACGCGGCGCCAGCGGCACAACCTCGAGCTGATCGCGTCGGAGAACTACACGAGCCGGGCCATCCGCCAGGCCGCAGGCTCGATCATGACGAACAAGTACGCTGAGGGCTATCCCGGCAAACGGTGGTACGGCGGCTGCGAATACGTCGACGTCGCGGAGACGCTCGCGATCGAGCGTGCGAAGGAACTGTTCGGCGCCGAGCACGTCAATGTCCAGCCGCACAGCGGCAGCCAGGCCAATATGGCCGTCTACTTCGCCGTTCTGAATCCCGGCGACACAATCATGGCCATGAACCTCTCGCACGGCGGGCACCTGACGCACGGGCACAAGGTCAATTTCTCCGGCCGCTTCTTCAACGTCGTCCCCTACGGCGTGGACAAGCAGGGCGAGCGGATCAACTACGACGAGTTGGAAGCGCTCGCGAAACAGCATAAGCCGAAGCTCATCTGCGCGGGCGCGAGCGCGTATTCGCGCACGATCGATTTCCCGCGCCTGCGGCAGATCGCGGACATGGTCGGCGCGATGCTGTTCGTCGACATGGCGCATATTGCCGGGCTCGTCGCGGCGGGTTGCCACCCGAACCCCGTGCCGTATTGCGACTTTGTCACCACGACCACGCACAAGACGCTCCGCGGTCCGCGTGGCGGCCTGATCCTGTGCCGCGAAAAGTACGCGGCGGATATTGACCGCCAGATGTTCCCGGGCATCCAGGGCGGCCCCCTCATGCACATCATCGCAGCCAAGGCGATCTGCTTCTACGAGGCGTTACAGCCGTCGTTCAAGACCTATGCGCAGCAGGTCGTAAAAAACGCAAAGGTCATGGCGGAGTCGATCGAGAGGGCGGGCTTGCGCATCGTCTCCGGCGGCACGGACAACCACCTGATGCTGGTCGACCTCTCCCCCGTCAACGTCACCGGCAAGGATGCGTCGGCGTGGCTGGACAAGGCCAACATCACGGTCAATAAGAACGCCATCCCGTTCGACTCGAAGAGCCCGTTCGTCACGTCAGGCATCCGGGTCGGCACGCCCGCCGTCACCACGCGCGGCATGAAGGAAGCGGAGATGGTGAAAATCGCGGACTACATCCAACGCGTGCTCAAAAGCGGCGCCGAGGAAAAGGTCACCGCCGAAGTCCGCGAGGCCGTGATGGCGCTGACCTCGCAATATCCGGTGCCGTAGGAAACGCCGGCGCAAATCAGTTCAACCACAGAACACACGGAAGCTGCACGATGCAGAAACTTCCGTGACCTTCCGTGAATTCCGTGGTTTCCACCTGAATAGATCCGGTCCACGTCAATTTTCGGATCTCGCCCTTTTCTTTCTTCCACCCCGGAACGGCGCAATGGTCACGTTCTGGAGAATCGTGTCGGCCGGCAGGCCGACCATGTATTCGATGAGTGCAGCGACACGGTCCGGGTCGAGCGCGTCCTCGGGCGCGGGGATTGGGCCGTTCTGGTCCCACAGCGGCGTCGCAATCGCGTCCGGCATCAGCAGGAAGACCTTGATGTTGTATTTGCGGACTTCTTCCGCGAGGGACTCGGTCAGCCCGACCACGCCGAACTTCGACGCGCAGTACATGCTGTCGAACGCGCGCCCGATTTTCCCGGACGTGGAAGAGATGTTCACGATCTGGCCGGACCGCTGTTTCATCATCACCGGCACGACCGCGCGGTTGCAGAGGAACGTACCCTTCAGGTTGATGTCGACCACGTCGTGCATCTCCTGCGCCGTCATGTCGGCCAGAGCCTTGGGCCCACTGTCCTTCGCGCGAAGGATGCCGGCGGAGTGGACGAGGATATCGATACGGCCGAAGGATTCCTCGACCTTCCGGACCATGGCGTCCACGTCGGTCTCGCTGCGAACGTCCACGCGCACCCCGAGCGCCTGCGCGGGCTTGAGTTCGTCCAAGGTCTTCTGGATGCCGGCATCGTTGATGTCGGCAACGACAACCTTCATGCCCGCGCGGGCGAACCGGAGCGCCGTGGCCTTTCCGATCCCGCTCGCCCCGCCGGTGACCAGAGCGACCTTGTCTTTTGATTCAATTCCAGCGTTCATGATTTTCTTCTGCCCACAGATATTCACAGATCAACACAGATTCCGGAATAGAATCTGTGGCGATCTGTGTCCATCTGTGGGCACGTCAGGTGGTCGCAAAAGGACAAATCCACGGCTCGATCAGATGACTGTCCCGCGGTTGCCGGATCATGTCCACGATAAACTCCCCCACCGTCCGCGGTTTCAACATACCCTGCGGCGCCAGGTCGCCGACGACCTGCATAAGCGGGGTCTCCGTGACATCCGGCAGGACGACCTGTACGCGGACGCCGTGCCGCCGCACCTCTTCGGCGAGCGATGCGGTCAACCCCATGACCCCGTGTTTCGCCGCGGCATAAGCCGCGGCGCAGGGCAGGCCTCTCACGCCGCCCCGCGCGGAGGAGACGTTGATGATGTCACCGCTGCGCTGCGCGATCATCGCGGGCAGGACGGCGCGGTTGCTGAAAAAGACGCCCTTCAGGTTGATCGCGATGCCGGCATCCCAGTCCTCGACCGGCATCTGGGCCACGGTGTACGGCATGCCGCGCTCGCCCGCACTCGCGGCGCAGTGGATGAGGATGTCGATTCGGCCGAACTGCTCCAGCGTACGGTCCGCCATCGCCTGCATGTCCTCTTCGCGGCTGACATCAAGCGAAAGGCCCAGGGCATCGTGGGGAGCGTGAGGAGCGTGGAGCGTGCGGAGCGTTTCGAGCGTGGCGTCGATCCGGGCCTGGTTCCGGCCGACGACCACGACGTTGGCTCCGTCGCGGGCCAAGGCAAGGGCGACTTCCTGCCCGATGCCGCTCGTCCCGCCGGTGACGATGGCTGTCGTGTCTTTGAATACAGGCATGTGCCGTGTTTAACCGCGCCGCACCGCGGAATCAATCTCAAGGTCGTGGGCCCGTTTGAAATTCGCCCCCTATGGTAGGCGGACTGCGTGTATCGCCGTAGCGGGGCCCCGCCTGCAACGCTGCGCGTAGCACGGCGGGTAAGCCGGTCCGCCGCCTGTCCCGAGCACCGTCGAGGGGGCGGCGCGCAAGGGACTGCGCGCCCCACCATGGCGGGCGAATTTCAAATTGACCCGCGACGAATCTCAGCTAAACACAAGGCAGCCACCCGCGCTATGGTATGGCGCATACGAAAAGGAGGTCTTCCCATGCGAACCAATGGTTGCTCAGCGCTTGTATTGTCGTTCCTTTGGGCCACGGGTATCGCGTCAGCCCAGACGCTGACGGAATACGTGATCGTGCCCAGCACCACCGACGCGGGCATTACGAATTTCGACCAACCCCACCTCGTCTTCCACAGCCCGGACGAGCCGCTCAACACGCTCGTCCTGTTCCTCCCCGGGTCCGACTCGGCGCCCCACAGCTACACCAATTTCATCCGCACCGCCGCGGAGTTGGGGTTCCACACCGTGGGCCTGATGTACCCGAACAGCCCGCTGATCAACCAGGACTGCACCAACACGCCGGCCGATTGCGATTGCCACGGTAAGGCGAGGTTGGAGGTGCTGACCGGCGCCAACGTCTCACCCGTGGTCGACGTGGATCGCGCCAATTCGATTGAAAACCGCCTCATCAAAGTGCTTGAGCATCTTCAGGGCCTCCACCCGAGCGAGAACTGGACCCAGTTCCTGGACGGGCAGTCGATCCGCTGGAGCAACATCATTGTCGCGGGTCACTCGCAAGGCGCGGGCCACGCCGGTTTCATTGCAAAGCAGTTCCCCGTCCTGCGCTGCGCGATGTTTTCGGACAACGACTGGTGCTATTCGGCGAACCAGCCCGCGAACTGGCTTTTCCAGGCCGGGGTCACGCCCGTGGATCGCGTGTTCGGCTTCGTGCATGAACTGGACACGCTCGCCTTATCCAACCAGGTGGTGGCCAACTGGCAGGCCTACGGCCTCACCGCCTTGGGTCCCATCCTGGTAGCGGAAGACGTCGGCGGGCCGCCCTACGACGGGACCCACACGTTGATGACGCGACTGGCGCCCAACTCCACGGGCCCGATCGCCTATCACGATGCGCCGGCTACCGACCGCGCCACGCCGGTCGCGGACAACCAATACGTACTCAAGCCGCTATGGGAATTCTTCCTGATCGACTGGATCAGCGGGCACAGTTTTGACGGCGACGATGCGGCGGATATTTCCGTTTACCACGACAACTCAGGCGAGTGGCACTTCCTGCATTCAGGTTCACCCTACTCGATGATCGTCTTCGGCTACAACGGGACCGAGCCGATTGAGCGCGATTTTGACGGCGACGGACGGCTGGATCTCGGCGTTTTCGATCCGGCCAAGGGGTTCTGGCACCTCCTGCGATCCAAGGAAGGCTACACGAACTACAGCTTCGGCTACCGGGGCGTGGAGCCTGTCCCGGCAGACTTTGACGGCGACCGCAAAGCGGACATCGCTGTGTTTGATGACAACACTGGACAGTGGTACCTGCTGAAGAGCCGCGAAGGCTACGCCACAGCCCAGTTCGGCTTCAGCGGCGTCGTGCCCGTCCCTGCGGATTACGACGGCGATCGCAAGGCCGACCTCGCGGTATACGATGAGAACAGCGGAACCTGGTACATCCAGCAGTCCACGCTTGGTTTCACCACCATCCAGTTCGGCTACAAGGGAACGCTGCCGGTGCCGGGCGACTACGACAACGACGGCAAGGAAGACATCGGCGTGTACGACGAGAGTTCCGGGCAGTGGTACATTCAGAAGACCCTGGCGGGATTCACGACCTTCCAATTCGGTTTCCGCGGCACGATCCCGGTGAATCGCGATTTCGACGGCGATGGGCGCGCAGACCCGGGCGTTTTCGATCCAGGCAGCGACACGTGGTACCTCCAGCGAAGCACGGAGGGCTTCCTTCATCAGCAGTTCGGATTCGGCGCCGTCGTGCCCCTCGGCACACCACCGAACTAGTGTGGTGTAACAGCAATAGCCCTGTAACCGTGCCCAACACGCCGACGGACCTGCCCGCAGTGCTACGCACAGCGTTGCAGGCGGGGCGGCGTGGCTACAGCACGTGATGAGCCGCTATGTAGCCGCAGCGCTCTGCGTGCCTCGCCGTAGTCCCGGCGAAGGCCATACGCATCAACCCAAGCCGTAACGATGCAGACGGATTGGCCACGAAGAGGCACGAAAAGGCACAAGAAGAAGTCGCGGATCAAGAAAGGTTGCGTCGGTGACCAGCGCGGCCGGACCGGAGACCCGGGCCCACGTATGACCGAGGGTGAAGCCGCCCGGCGACACGGAACCCGATCCATCCAGCGTCGCCGTCATGCCCGCGTCAGCGACCTGCTACGCGCCTGCATTCGCAACAACCAAGATGACGCCAACGTTATCCGACCATCCGCCCGCCGAGTTCCTCAGCGAGGGCCTGGACGACTTCGACCTGTTTGCGGCCGAAATTGTTCTGAACATGCACGGCGGCAAAGAAGATCTTTCCGCTGCGCACGATGGTGATCGGCTGTTCCTCGGTGAAGAAGGTCAGGCAGCGGATGCTCCCCAGCTTGAGGTGGTTTACGTACTTGCCAATCTTCTTGAACATTTGCGGGGCAAAGGCGGCGAGCGCGTCGCTCGACACATTCTCCCAGTTCGAGGCCAGGACATAGCCGTCCTCGAGGATGATGACGCAACCGATGTAGGCCTTGAGTTCCTTGAACCGGGCGGCGACGGCGCGCACGTCCGGGATCGTCGAATCGTCCACACCAACCAGTTGCTGGATCAGCTCGCGGTGCTTGTGCAATTCCGAGCGCCACGCGATGCCGGTGATGCGTTCGAACTTCTTGCCCCGGACGCCGGGAACGCGCGAGAGGTCGAGCAGGTTCTTGAAATTCCCGCCAACGCCGCGCTCCTCGACGATCTTCTCGGCCAGTTTGCGACCCACGCTGTTGAGCCGGTGGACCAGTTCATCCACGGAGGCCGAATTGACATCGATCCCGTTCAACATCACCGCACCGGGTTTCGGGGCAGCGTCGACCAACGCGGGTTCGGGCTCCTCATCCACCTTGACGATGTCCGACGGCGGCGACGAAGGCTGGGCCGTGGGCGGCGCAAAATCTGCGACGGGGTGTTCGACCGGCTCGGGCGAGACCACAATGTTCTGCTTGCTGATGGCCTCAGCTGATGCGACGAGTTCTTCGACCTCCGATTCAATCTCCTCTTCCGCTTCTTCCCCGTCGAGTTCCGGCACGGGTTCCGGTTTCGAAGCGACCGGTGGCTCTTCGACTTTCGGCGGTTCGGAAGGAGGCGGCGGTGCGACCTCGTCGACATGCGCCGGTTCAGGCTCCGGAGCGGGCTTCGCCTCCTCCACCTTCGGCACGGGTGGCGGAGTCTCAACGATGGCGGCCTTGACCTCTTCTTCGACGGGCGGAGGCTTGACGGGTTCCGGCGGTTTTTCGAACGGCGGCGACGGCACCTTGGCTTCCCCGGCAGGTGTCTGTTTTTCGACCGGCCTGAAGTTCCGTATCTTTTCAGCGGCTGCGGCCAGTTCCGCGGATGAAATCGCGGGGGGCTTGGCGACCGTGGGGTGTGCTTCGGGTTTTGCGGCCGGCGGGGGTGTCGCGCCGGCCGAGGCGGGCAGCTTGGTCTTGCCCGGCGTGAAGAGATTGGGCAGCCGGTTCTGGCCGAGATCGCGTTCCTTCGTCGCGGTTCTCTTCTTGAGTTCGTTCGGTTGGACGGCCTGGATGACGAGCGGCAGCGGCAGCGAGATCATGTCCTCGCCATGGTCGAGCGTGTACTGGCTGACGTGCTCGGACGGAACGTCCGCGGTAAGATTTCTGAGGGTGGTTGTCACCTTCCCCTTCGCGAGCTGGTCATAGAGATTGGGCACGACGACGGCCAGTTCGAGTTCGCCAATGGACGAGACACCGTCCACCCCGGTAAACGCCTGCGGCGCGATCTTGATGATGTCCGAGAAGCGCAGTTCGACCATGGAGTCCGGCGAAGCGTTGATGCGGGTCTCGCCGCCGTCGCCTACGATCGAGGCGATCTCAAGCAGTTCCTTGCGAATACGGTCGAGGTCCGGTGTGGCCGCCGCGGCGGGTTTCGACGGTGGCGCCATGGGCGCCGTGGGCGGAGGAGGCGCTGCGGGGACGGCGTCATCGGCAGGTTTCGTGGGCTCGGCATCACGCTTGAGTAGTTTACTGAGGAACGACATAGTGACCTCCAGACAACTTGTACATTACGCGGGTATCAGCGCGATTGTTTATCTGAAAATAAGCACAGACCGTGCCGCGGGTGACCCTGTCGCAGCTAATGCGCTTTACCAGAAACGATACGCGGCTCGCAAATGGAAACGAAGGGCAGAGATTCGCGTGAATGAAAAGATTTTCGGCTTTCGGGGTACACATTCCAAAGTCCGCGTGTATATATAGCTATCGGCATGGTTCATGCTCCCTTGATTGTGATGTAGACTGAAGGAGCGAGGTTTATGTCCTTCATCAATTTCGGCAAGAAAGAAATAGCTTTCAAACTGGTCTACTACGGTCCCGCCATGTGCGGGAAGACCACGAACCTCGAGCAGGTTCACGCGGCGGTTGACCCGAACTACCGGGGCGAGCTCACCATGCTCTCGACCCGCCAGGACCGCACGCTGTTCTTCGATTTCCTCCCGCTGAAGTCCGACATCATCAAGGGCTTCGTCTCCAAGTTCCAGATCTACACGGTGCCCGGGCAGAGCATCTACAACGAGACGCGCAAGCTCGTGCTCCGCAACGTGGACGGCATCGTGTTCGTCGCCGATTCGCAGTGGGAGAAGATGGAGGAGACCGCGGACAGCTTCAAGAACCTGCAGGAGAACCTGACGGAGATGAAGCTGAAGCTGGACGAGCTGCCCTACATGCTCCAGTTCAACAAGCGCGACCTCCCCGACCTGGCGCCGGTCCACTACCTGGACTTCCTCCTGAACCGGCGCGACAACCGCGTCCCGTACGCCGAGGCCGTGGCCCGTGAGTGCAAGGGTGTATTCGAGTCGTTGAATATCATCTCGAAGATGGTGCTGGCGCAGTTCATGAAGACGAACAACCTGCCCAGCGCCGAACTCCCGGATGAAATTTGCGTCTCGGCCGAAAGGTAGGACCTGGCGTGCAGTCTTTGAACGAAAAACTGAACGAGCAGTTTTCGACCGTCCTCATGGGCCTGCTGGTCAAGGCCGAAGCCAAGGCCGTCTTCCTCTGCGACCGAGGCGGCAACATCCTTTCCAACAGCTGCGCAGAAAACTACTCGCACGAGGACAACATCGCCGCCCTCGCGAGCGGCTCCTTCTACGCGACCCGCGTCCTCGCGTCGCTGCTGGGCGAAGCCGAATTCCGGCACGCGATCCACCAGGGCGCCGAGACGAGCATGTACATGCAAACGATGGATTGCGACCTGCTCATCCTCGCCGTTTTCGGCCGCGAGTCAAACCCCGGGCTGGTGAAGTTGTACTGCCAGGAGTCCTGCCAGGAAATTGACCGGTTGATGGCGGAGTCGGCCCGTGATATACACTCGGGCGCGGGACAGCCGATGGTGTTTGAGATGGATGAAACCAAGCAGCTCTTCAAGACGAAGTAGCGCTGCTGCTCACACAGGCCCGATCCGGGAGGATCGGACCACGGCGAGATCCTTGCCGGGGTGCTACGCGTGACGCCGAAATCAACACATCGCTATTTTCTTGTCTCCAACGACGTAGTCATCCCCCTCGCGACCAACGACGGCGTCGTCATCGGCCGGGATCCCGCGCTGAGCAACTTCGTCCTCCCCGACGAGCGCATCAGCCGGATCCACGCGATGGTTTTCTCGAAGGACGAGAAATTCTTCGTCAAGGACCTCAACAGCTCGAACGGCATCTTCGTCAACGGCAAGCGCGTCCAGGAAACCGCCGACCTGAAGCTTGGCGACACCGTGGAGATCCGGCCGTTCAAACTCCAGTTCGTGCGGCCCGACAACAACCTCTTCCTCGACATCGCCCAGGAAACCGGCAAAACCGCCGGCATCCAGGACAAGCTCGAAGGGTCCCTGCAGGCCCTTTCCATCGCCGATCTCATCCAGCTCCTGAACTCGACCACCCAGAGCGGCATCCTCACCCTCCGGGAAGGCGGACGGCGGGTCGCGCAACTCACGTTTGTCGACGGCGACATTTACCAGGCTTCCACCGACGACAAGAGCGGCGAGGAGGCCGTGTACGCCGTACTCCGCAACCGGCACAGCATGTTCCAGTTTGTCCGCCAGGACACGTCGAAGGTGGAGCGGCATATCTTCAAGAAGTCGCCCTACCTCCTGCTCGAAGGTCTTCGACAGATCGATGAGTCGTCCCCGCCAACCCAGATTTTCACCCGCTCACCGCCGCTGGCGTGATTCGTGTGAGCGTGAAGCGTCAGAGCGTGGGAGCGTCACGCGCCTTACGCTCGTACGCTCCGACGGCCAAAATGCATTTGACCTATGTCACAGTTCATAGTACGACACGATTGATCGTTAACCCTTTTGGAGGCAGGAGATTGCTATGGCCAAGGCCTTGAAGCCCCTTATCATCATTTTGCTGATCCTCAGCTTCACCTCGCTCATCCTCGGCATCGTCCTGTTCTCCAAGCGCGAAATTCTCAAAGGCCGAGCCTTGAGAAGCGAAGCCGGCTTGGTTGCCGTCGCGGAGAAGATTCGTTTTGACGGGCTCGATACGACAAAGCTCGCCTCCTACACGGAGATGCAGGGCGAACTCGACAAGCTTGCCGCCGCCGCGGACAACACCTACGAAGACCTGCAGAATACAAAGACGGATCTCGACACAATAAAGACCGAACTCGACCAGACCGCGACCGATCTCGCAGCGTCCAGGAAGCAGCTGGAACAGCGGGAAGACGATGTCCGCCAGTTGAACCAGAAGGTCGCGCAAAAAGACGCCGACCTTGATACGGCCAACAGCACGATCGAACAGCTGGACCAGGACAAGACCGGCCTGCAGGGCCAGATCAACGACCTCAACGACAAGCTCGCCCAGGCCGAGGACGCGAGCCGCGACCTGCAGGACATGATCGTTACGCTGGAACAGGCTGTGAAGGATCTCGAGAACGAGATCGGCAGCACGGGCCGCATTTCACTTCCGAAGGGTACTTCGGGCAAAGTCCTGGTCGTCAACAAGGATTGGAATTTCGTCGTCCTCGACATCGGCAGCGAAAAGGGCCTGGTCCCGAAAGCCGAGATGCTCGTGCACCGCGAGGACAAGCTGATCGGAAAAGTCGCCATCAGCGCGGTCTCGAAGACCCTCGCCATTGCGGAAATCGTAAGCGACTGGGAGCAGACGCCTCTCCGGGAGGGTGACTACGTTGTCTACTAAGGTGCTCAGCATCCTCGCGCTGGCGGCCACGGCCTGCTTCCTGCTCCTGATCACCTTCCAAGTGATGGAAATGAACACGTACGGCAGCGCGTCGGCGCCGACACCTGCCTCCGCAGCGGAAACGTCCGCGATAACCGCCCCGTAGTGCCCTCACCCCCGTCCTGCCGATGAGACCGTCACACAGGCTTCTGTTATTCTTCGTCGTCCTGGCCGTGGCCATCAGCATGACGGGATGCGCCACGACCGATCCCGATGCGGATTCGGACATTCCGTGGAATGCGCCCCAGCCATGGGAAGGCGCACCGGGGATTCCGGGTCTTGAAGGAAGGTAGGCGGTTGTAGCCACGCATCCCCGCCTGCAACGCTGTGCGTAGCACTGCGGGCAGGTGCGACGCGTGCGGATGCGCGGCTCACAGAGCCGCGGCTACACTTCTGATCACTTGACTGCGATCAGCGCCTCGGCAATCTGGATGGCATTTTGTGCCGCGCCCTTCCAGATATTGTCGCCGCAGCACCACAGGACCAGCCCGTTGTCCACGCTCTGGTCCTTGCGGATGCGGCCGACCAGCACGTCGAACTCCCCCGACGCATCGATCGGCATCGGGTATCCCGCGTGTTTCGGGTCATCGACCACTTTCACGCCCGGGGCCTTCGCGAGAATCTCGCGCGCCTGCTCCGCGGAGAGCGGCTTTTCGAACTCCACGTTGATGGCGATGCTGTGCCCGTTGAAAACCGGAACCCGCGCGCAGGTATTGCCGATGCGGATCGATGAGTCGCCCAGGATCTTGTGGGTCTCCTTCCGCATCTTCACTTCCTCGGTGGTCTCGCCGCTGTCATCCTTGAACGAACCCACGGACGGAAGCACGTTGAACGCGATCTGGTGCGGATACACCTCGCGCGGCAGCGGCTGGCCCGAAGCCCAGGCTTTCACCTGCGCTTCGAGTTCCTTCACGGCCGATGCGCCGGTTCCCGATACGGCCTGGTAGGTGCTCGCGACGATGCGGGTGATTTTTGCCGCCTTGTGGAGCGGCGCGAGTGGCATCAAGGCGATGATCGTGCTGCAGTTCGGGTTCGCGATCAAACCCGGATGCCCCTTCAGCGCGTCCGGATTGATTTCAGGAACGACAAGCGGAACGCGCGGGTCCATACGGAAGTCATCGCCATTGTCGATGACGACACATCCGCGTTTCACCGCCTCCCACCCCAGTGTCTGCGACGCGCCCTTGGCGCCCTCGGTTCCCGCAAAAAAAGCGAAATCCATTCCAATAAAAGCGTCCGGCGCAGCCACCTTGACCTGGTAAGGCTTGCCGTCGACTACTTCCTGCCGCTCGCTGCGGGCAAGAATCGTCAGAGACTTCATCGGGAACTTGCGCTTCTCCAGAAGACGAACCATCTCCGTCCCGACCGCCCCAATCCCGACCACACACACGTTGTACTGCTTCATTGTTCGCCCTCGGTTTCAGGTGTCAGCACATGCTGAAACCTGACACCTGACACCTGACACCTCTCTAAACCAGACTCGCCACCAAATCCCCGATTTCCTTCGTGCCCAGTCCCATGCGACCCGCGGCGAGCGACTTGATCTTGCCGCCGTTGAGCGCCCTGGTCACCGCCTCGTCAATCGCCTGCGCGGCCTTCTGCTCGCCGACCGTATCCAGCATCATCGCACCGGCCGAAATCGCCGCCAGCGGGTTGATCACATTCTGGCCCGTGTACTTCGGCGCGCTACCGCCCATCGGCTCGAACATCGACACGCCCTGCGGGTTGATGTTGCCGCCCGCAGCAATACCCAGCCCGCCCTGCACGATCGCGGCAAGGTCCGTGATGATATCGCCGAACAGGTTTTCCGTAACGATCACGTCATACCACTCCGGTTGCTTTACGAACCACATCGTGCAGGCATCCACATGGTTATAGTCCTGCTTGATGTCGCGGAAATCCTTGTCGCCCACCTCTTTATGCACACGAACCCACAGGTCGCCCGCGTGCGTCAGCACGTTGCACTTGTGGACCAGCGTCAGCATCTTCTTCCTGTTGCGGCGCCGCGTATACTCGTACGCGAAGCGCACACACCGCTCGACCACCGGACGGCCATAAATCATGACCTGCGTCGCGATTTCCATCGGCGTGCCCTTCTGCACGACGCCGCCAACGCCGGTATAGATGCCGCCGGTGTTCTCGCGGACGACGACGAAATCGATGTCCTTCGGCTCCTTGTCCTTCAGCGGACAATCCTCCGCGCGGTACAGTTTGACCGGGCGCAGGTTGATGTACTGGTCGAGCGCGAAGCGGGTCTTGAGCAGGATTCCGACTTCGAGTACACCCGGCTTCACGTCCGGATGGCCGATGGCGCCGAGAAGCATCGCGTTGTGCTTCTTGAATTCTTCGAGCGCGGAGTCGGGCAGGATTTCACCCGTCTTGAGATATCGCTCCCCGCCGAAATCGTACGGGTGGTACGCCAGCTTGAACCCGAACTTCGCCTGGGCCACGTCGAGCACCTTCACGGCCTCGCGCACCACTTCCGGCCCGGTCCCGTCGCCGGCAATCACCGCAATGCTGTAGGTTTTCATCGTAAATCGTGCTCGTATGTTTCCAATGGTTGGAAAAGAAGATGAATCCATTTCCAACGCTTGGAAAATCGTCCCCAAGGGGATTCGAACCCCTGTTACTGCCGTGAAAGGGCGGTGTCCTGGGCCTCTAGACGATGGGGACCCACATTCAAAGTTTTCTCTCTCTACATCTCCTCCATGGCCGAGTCCCGATGCCGCTTGCGCGATCGGGACAAAGGCGGAACGCTGGGGACCTCCACACGGCCGAAAGCGCAGCAGAGTACCAAAAGGCTGTTTTTGGGCAAGCGGTGAATATCGGTAGGGTTTCATTAACCATGAGCCATCAACCACCAGGCGTGGCGTGAATATCCGCCCCGCCCGGCCGTCTAAACCAAATGCGCAAGAAAGGCGCAGGCTTGATAGCGGACCGAAAAGCAGATAAACCTTGCCATTGAGGAACTTGAACCGAAAGGAATGCCATGAAAACAACGATCAGAATCCTGGGTGCCCTGTGCGCGGTATCTTCCCTGACGCTCCTGACAACGGGTTGCGCGGCATTCCGCGCGTCGACCAAGGACGTCGACGTGAACGAAACAAAGCACATGGACGCGGATTATGACTATTCCGACATGCGCAATATATCGTCGGCCGTCGCCAACGAGCTGGCGGGCAGCGCATTCCTCGGCAAGTTCAGCGAGCCGCCGATCTTCATGATCGCCGGCGTCGAAAACCGCACGAGCAACTATGTCGACACGAAGGGCCTGACCGACAAGATCCGCACGACCCTGTTCAACGCGGGCCGCGCACAGTTCGTCAACGAGGCGCGCCGCGAGGATCTGCTGAAGGAACAGGGCTACCAGGCGGCGAACGCGACGGCGGAAACACAGGTCTCCATCGGCAGGCAGCTCGGCGCGAAATTCATGGTCAGCGGCTCGCTGATGGAAATGCGCAACGATTCGCCGAAACAGGTTCGCGTCTCGAAGCAGAAACTGAACTACTACAAGTTGACGGTCGAGGTGACCGACCTCGAGACCGGGTTGCTCGCGTGGACGACCGAAAAGGAATTCGCGCGCCAGGCCAGCCTTCCGCTGATCGGTTGGTAGGAGGCTGAAGGTCTCCCGGCGGCGGACAGCACGCCGGCGGCGTTTGGGCAACCCACAGGGGATGATGGAGTGTTGGAGTAATGGAGTAATGCGCATGAATACCCAACGCTCCAACGCTCCAACGCTCCGACGCTCCACGCTCGTTCTTCCGGCGTTACTGGCGATCACAGCCTGCTCCGCCGGCTGCTCGACGCCCTCGCTGGATCGGGCCCGTCACGATTTCTACGCGGGCCGGTTCCAGGCAGCCGACCAGGTCCTGACCAAGGAGGAGCCCACAGGGAACAGCCGCGTGCTCTACCTCATGGAGCGCGGAACGATTCGCCAGGCCGAGGGTCATTACGAGAAGAGCTCCAAGGATTTCATCGAGGCTTTCGATATCCTCGACCGGATGGCCGCGGTCAGCGTCACGAAGGACACCGGATCAATGGTCATCAACGACACGGTGCAAGACTTCAAGGGCGCGCCGTTCGAGCGCACGTTGCTGCACACCTTCACAGCCAAGAACCACCTCGCGCAGGCGAACTGGGTGAACGCCGCGGTCGAGGCGCGCCGGATCATCATCTCACTCGCCCCCGAACAGAAATCGGATTATCCGGATGACGCGTATTCCCGCTACATGGCGGGCTTCTGCCTGGAAATGATCGATGACGATTCGAATGCCGCTCTGCAGTATCGCGAAGCCGACGAAATTTCCTCCGTCGTACACGTCGACGATAGAACCGGCCGGCTTTCGTCCAAGACCAAATCCACAGACACGAACGCGCCCAGCGCGTTCGTGAATGACCCGATAGACACGTTCCCTTGGGCCCAGGAACTGGTTTGCTTCGTCATGACAGGCCGTTCCCCGCGCGGCAGCGATCTCCAGCAAGGCCATCGATGGGCCGCCGACACCGCCTCGTTTGCCGAGATCCGGCACGAGGGCCAGGTCCTGGGCCGCAGCTACACCCTGGCGGACACGGTGGACCTCGCATTCACCACGGAGCAGAAAGAAGCCGTCAGGAAAATGATCAAGACCGCGGCACGGGTGGCCGCCAAGGAGACGATTGCCCATCAGGTCGAGCAGAACGACGAGTTACTGGGGGCGCTGGTGAGGCTCGTCCTGATCGGCATGCTGGAGCAGCCGGACCTGCGGCGGTGGGAGACGCTGCCGCGATACCTGCAAGTCGCGCGAGTGCCCTGCCCTCCGGACCTAAAGGAATTCGACGTGGTCTTCAAGAGCAGCAACGGCGGCGAGACCGGACGGCAGCACATCACGAACCCGATCACGCACCGACGCCGCATGTACGTGTCGTTCTGCCGGGATATCATGCCCAAGCGCACGAGCCCCTGAGTCCGCCACAAATTCACCGGAGGCGGATACGCGAATGCGTGCCGTTGTGGCGGACGGGCAGGCAGCTCAACGATGCCACTTCAGCAAGAGAGGGCTACAGGCTTCGGAAGGCCAAGGGCCTTGGCTGCTTCGCGACAAGGCCCTTGGGAAAACGGCTATTTCTGCCAGGCGGTGACACCAACATCGCAATTGGTCGAGCCTGCCGTGCCGGGGAGACTGGGGAAGCTGTAGTCGTAGGTGAACAGGCCGTAGGAACCGTTCAGCGTCATATTGCCGCCCACGATGATCGTGCCATTTTCCGTGCCCGAGCCATTACAGGTGAGATCGCCGTACGCATAGATCAACCCTTGCATCGTTCGCGAGCCACTCAGGGTTACACTGCCATCACGCGACACAACGGCGGGAAGCTGGCCGACTTTCGTCTGGGTGCAGCCGCCCTTGAAATTGATGTCACCTGTGGCAATGATGCAGCCGGCATAATTGACACCGCCGTTGAATGTCGCATCGCCGTTGTACCACCGAACTCCACCAGGAATCGTACCGATGCTGCCGGAGACCGTACCGCCTGAGAACACCTGACCATTGGCCACGGCCAGGGCGTAGTAAGGCGTGAGGTCCAGCGTCGGCATCGCGACGGTCGGTACCGCCTGGATGGTGCGCGGCACGCCAGCCGCAGCGTTGACGGACGGCGCGTACACCATACCCTCCAGCACGGACGAACCGTTCGCCCGGAACCCGACGCAACAGTAGACATCAACCGGATTTCCTGGAATACCCCAGGAAAACGTGCCATTCACTCGCATATCCTGGTTGCATTGCACGCTTCCATAACAGTTTCCGGCACCATTTATCGTTGCCTTGCCGTTCACGAACAGCGTGTGCGCCCAAGGGCCCGTTGGATCCGTGCCGGGCGTCGGGGCCCCGAAGTCCTTGACGTCCACAATCACCGTCTGGGTCGAACTGCCGGAGACACCGATGCTCATGATCTGGGCTGTTTGGCTGCCCACCGACGTGACGGTAACATCGTAACTCCCCCCGCTGTACGACGTTTCCGGAAAGAGGGACCCGTTGTCCTTGTTTGCGAAATTCGCTTTGAGGATCGCGTAAGCTTCATTCGCACCGGCTTCTGCGATCGCGATGGCTGCATTGGCCTCCCTCGCACGCCTGAACGATTCCATCTGGAAATCGGCAAATAGCATAACCGACGCCGCGGCCAGCATGACGAGGGCTGTTGTGACCATGACCGTGAACAGCACAAATCCCTCTTGCCCATTCTTCACGTTGCAAGCTCCTGAGTTCATGATTTCTTCGCTCCCCTCTTCGCCCAAATCAGCTCTGGCTGTTTCCAACGCCTGTTCCCAGTCGATAGTCGACTGCCCATTCTTTCTTGTCTGACCTGTTCCGTATCTCTTCATGCCATTCACAGCCTCACACCAACTAGGATTAGCATGAGCTGTGCCATTCATCTGCGTGGAGCCTCGTGTGGAACCAGCAAACTCGCCATATTCGCCCACCTTGACCCTTGACCACCAGTAAAACCACGCCCTACAGAACCCTTTTACTCACTTTTCTCAACCAATTCAAGAATAAAACGATTTCGCAGAACGATATTCCTGCCTGTGCTCATTTCTTGCACGAGATTGTGACCCTATCTTCTACCTATTCACATAACGCATCTATGACCAAGTGGTTACGCTTTGACGCAAAGGTGAATAATGTCTTACGGCAGTGCCAAAGAAAGATCACAAAAAAAACTGCGCGTTGAGGCACTTGATCGTTTTTGCGAATGAAGTCTATTGCTGTGGCGTAAAGATGCATCTAACCATCTAACAGCACATGCTTTGCGCACAACTGATGATCCAGGTTATTGAGCGGCATAGCCGACGTAGGCATAGCCGATCCGGCAGGCTGCTAATCCCACGTCCCTTCGGACCATTGGATTTCCTCCAGTCCGAAAACGTGCGTCATACCGGGCGGCACCAGGGTCCTGTAGATCGTGTCGTATCCGTAATTGCGCGTCGGGGCCTCGTAGATCGGGCTTCCGTACACCCACGAGCCCGTGGCGATCTCTGAATACCAGAGGTCGATAACGGATCCGCGATAGGTCACGGTCTTTTCGTCCCATTTCTCCAGGAACCGCATAACGTTCTCCAACCCGCCGTTGTAGTGGCCGGGCGTGGTTTCCGTGTTACCCGTGATAATGACGACGTTGTAGGTGGTATTGGCCGCCACGCGCGAAGAATAATGGGTACTGAAACTCCGGGCATCCTGCCACGCGACCGAAAGCATGGTCACCGCGTCGCCAGCGACAAACGTCGGGCCGCGGTTCGATGCGATATTGTAGTTGCCCTCTATGTAGACAGGGAGGTCGGAGGCGATAGAGAATCCCGATACCGGAACCGTCGCCGCGTTCCGCAGCCGGAGCACCGGACGCACGCCGTTGGTCGGGCCATCCGGGTCGTCGCGCGTCACGTACAGCAAGCCACGCCCTTCCGAGATCGAATACGCCGTATTTGTGAGTTCGGGCACAACCTTCAGCAGCTGGTCAATGTAGATATCGACCGGCCGCAGGTACACATGTTCGCGGGCGTCATAGAAATTCGTCTGCGTGGTGCTGTACGCGCCGTTGGTGAGGAACCGGTACAGGTCGTTCGTTTTCGCATAACGCGCCATGCCGTTGAACGAGCCGTTCGACACCAGGACGGCGTTCGTGAAGCGATAGGTCAGGTTCGAGCCGTGGCAGTCGATGGCGGACAGGACCCCGTTCGACGCCACGCGAATGATGATGGACGCCTTGTTCATGTACTTTTCGGCCTCGGTCTCGATGTGATAATTCGGATGGTTCGTCGGCAGTATGCGCTCGATGATGTCGTGGGGAGTATCAAGATCGGAGATTGCGGGGCTCAACTTTTGGACGCCGTGTGCGCCGGACATGACACGGCCTTGCCAGAGACTAAGCGCCTGGGCCATCCAGCTTGGATTGTCGCTGTCGATCGTCATCGCGACTTCGGCGTTGTTGGTGTTGTTGATCCCCACATATCCGCCCGAGGAGGCGTCATCCTTGCGATGGCGGTACATGTTCCCGTGCGCAGTGACCCGGTCATAGAAAAACAAGTTCGCTTCCGGCTTCAAATATATGTCCGCATTGCAGTGAACGGGGCCGGCAAAGCTCATGTTCGGGCCAGGGTTGATTTCGAGGTCTTTATCGTAGAACACGCCGTACCGGATCAGGGGCAGGCTGATCGCCTGCAGGGTTTGCTTCAACACGGCGCTGTTTCCGGTGTACGGATTCTTCGCTCCCGCGGTGATGGTGAAAACCTGGTAGTTCCCCTCGTCGGTTGCCGCGAATCCCTGCGTGATCACGCCGGAAATCGGCTCCGAATCGACCGATATCCTGAATCCATCCTGCCCGCCCGGCCCCTCGAAGACATACGTGCCGATCTGGGCGGGCGCGTTGACATCGTCGAGCAGCATTTGCAGCCCGTCCTGCGACAGGGTGAGCTGATGGTACAACATCATGTCGCGCAACTTGATGATGCCGAAATCAAGCGCCGATTCCGCCGCGATACGCACTTTTTCCTGGTCGATCGAGCGACGCGCCATCTGGGCATCGAACGCGGAATACGACAGGTACACCCCGGCGATGGACGTCGTCATGATCATGAAGAACATGGTCATGATGAGCGCGCTGCCGTCTTTCGATAACTTGCGTACGGTTTTCATAGTCGCACCTAGTCGTACCTGGATTGAAGGTTTCTGGGTGTTGCCGAGAACCGGACATCCATGCCCTGGAAACCCGGCGATGAACCGAACATCGAGGCGTACGAGGCATTGGTTCCCTCGCCAATGTGGTAGCTGAACGCGACGGCCATGGGAGAGAGATTCAGGTTGGTGAACATCGGCTCGCCCGGAATCGGGCTCACCCAGGAGCAGATGGTCGATTCGCCGCCAGTCGTAGATATGTCCGGATCAAACCGGAGCACGTTGTTCGACAACGTAGCCGCGTTGTTGTCCTGATCCACGTACGTGATGCTCGAAGACGTATATGTATTGGTCGTGATCATAATGACAACGCAATTCGTGTGGACCTCGATGGCCCGGCCGGCCTGGACATACCGCGCGATCCGGATTTCCGACTGGCGCGCTGCCATCGTATACTGCGCCTGCAACGAGCCGCCACGCCCGAGGCGCATGCCCCAGGTCATGCACGGGACGACGACCGCCGTGACAATGACGAAAAGCAAGCAGGCAAGGATCACCTCGGTATACGTGAATCCGCTTTGCCGGATCGCCGCGCTATGCCGGGTGGCGTTCATTCAGGTCCTTTCACTTCTTCTTGTAGATTACGGTGTCGAGCCTTTCCTGCGTGGGCTTTCCGGCAAAAGTCCAGGCGACCACGATCGTGACCTCTTTCCGTATCGGGTCATCGAAGTCTCGAATCGTCGTCGATCGCGTACACCTGAGGGGCAGCTGTGTCTTGCCGCTTGTGTGGGTCAGTGGCAAGGATGGTTCGAATGGAAACGCGGCCTCGGTGATGTTCGTGAACAAGTCCATGTGCATCTCCCGCATCTGCTCGAACCGACCCTTGCACAAGCCGAACGCAGCCACGTGCTGTGCGCTCGAGTAATTCAGACGGGTCCCCGTCACGATAGCGGAGATGAACCCCGCCGTGATGATCATCAGCACGACCGACGCGATGACAACTTCCACCAACGTCATGCCCTGCCGCGACCGGTTTCTCTCCCCTCGCTGACATGTCCCCGTTTTCCCCATGACAGTACACCCTCGCACCGACCCGCCCTCGCATGGGATCTTCCATTCGTTTCGTTCCTCCCATCCCGTGCCTGTGGCACTGATCACCGAGCCGCGAGCCGTATTACCGCTGCACAGCGGTACTTGTACGAACTAATCGCTGGGAGCGCAAGACGAAAACAATTCGGTGGAACCCCATTCGCACCTGTGCGCATAACTAACGTTGGCCATGCACCCGGTCATTTCTTGCAAAGAAACGTCGCAGAAGGGCGCCGAGCCGCAATCCTGAGATGATCGCGTCGTGGTCCCAAGATGATAAGGACAAGTCGGTTACGCATGAATGATGGTAAAGAGACTACTGCGAGGAAAAGACGAAGTAGGAATTGCCGATCCGGCCCATGTCACGGCCTTGCCGGATCTTCGAGAAGTCGATGGCATAAGGATGAAGTTCCAAGGCCGATATGCTGGCCACCGTGGTACCCGGGAAGGCATTGAATCGTTCACTCAGCCATTTGGCCTTGATATCGATGCCGCCTTCCTGGATCGCGCGCGCCTCCATGAATCCGCTATAGGAGTTGCGCCCCACGTTCATCCGGTAGATCAGCCGCGGATCCACGAACCCGTAATAGACAAGGTTCGGCGGCGCTCCGCCATTGGCGTCCGTGATGGCGGCCCAATTCGATTCCAGCAGTTCCAGTTCCTGTCCCCAATCGTAGTTGCTGTCGACAAGCCAGCGGTGTCCGCTCGTGGAACCGCCCGCCCAGAGCGGCAGGTAGGAGATGAACTGCGGGTACGACACGGCCACGCTCAGCGCCGAGGTTCCGGCAAGCAACCCGCACGCGAGCATGCGCACGGCGTACGGCCGCAGGCGCGACACGCCCACGGCAGTCGCGGGAATCAGGATCGCGAGCAGCGGCAGCGTGTGGCGCACGCCAATGGCGAGGTGGTTCACCCCGATCAGCATGCCGCCAAACATTAGGGCGGGCAGGAACGGAAAGACGATTTCCGAGCGGCGAAAATGCCGCAGCCAGAACGGCGCCGCCAACACCGTCGCCAGGATCCATGTCACGGGTGTCTTCAGCGCGACCGCCGCGACAAGGTGCCACCAGGAACCGACTTCAAAGATATCCCCGGCAAAAAAAGCGCGGTGCCCTTCCAGCACATGGCCGGTCTGGCGGAACAGACCCTCGACGTAGCGACCGGCCATGACGCGCGCACCGGACCACGCGAGGCCCGGCACGCGGACCTCCTGCGGCGCCGGCCCATACAGGACCAGCAGGGCGAGCCCGAGCATGCCCACGCCGACCAGGGAAATGAAGAGCAACGCCAGCCTGCGCTCCCTGTAGGCAATCCATGGCACGCACACGATGAGAAACGTCAGCAGCCAGATGAGGCCGGTGAATTTTGCGACGGACGCGAAGACAAAACAGATCATGGACCAGAAAAGATTCCGCCACGGCGACTGTCGCGCTGCCTTCCACAGGAACACGGTGCCGGCCAACGTCAGCGCCGTCACGCTCATGTCCGACGTCGAAATGTTGCCGTGCACGAGCATGTTCGGATTCAGCGCGAATCCCGCGGCGGTGAGCCACGCGGCCACCGGTCCGCCGTTCTTTGAGGCCCAATAGACGCCCACGATGCAGAGCAGAAAGGAAAACAGCAGCGTGCCCATGCGCGATGCCCGCACGAGATCGCGGAAGATGTCGGCGTTCCGGGCTGCCACGTCGATGGCATACATGAACACGTCGGCCCTTTTCCACGCCTTCGATTCGGGCAGATGCAACCGCTCCCCGACGGCAAGGTCGGCGAAATAGCCGCACGCCAGATTCTGCAGCGGGGGATGGAAATAGCTCAGCCGGCTGTCGTCGCGCTCAAGCAGGGCAAGGCCCCGCGAGACGTGAAAACCTTCGTCGTACATGCACGCCCACTGCGATCGCGCGGCCAGGCCCAGCACCGCGAAAACCAGGCAGGCGACGGCGGCAACGAAGGCGGGTTTCCGCGCGAGCTGCCGCGCGCCGGCCGGATGGGCGACCAGCAGCACGCCGGCAAGAACCAACAGCCCCGCGAGGCTGGTCCACGCGCCGAGCAGCCAACCTTCGGGCTCGTACTCGAGACGCACCTGCGTGATCCCCGCCGGCACGTCGACGCCGATGAACGCTCCGTTCACCGGCGATACGACCAATGGACGCCCAAGCTGGGAACGGGCCGTCCATCCGCGCGAGAACGACTCGCTGACTTCGAGACGCGCCGCGGAGCCCGGCGCGATGTTGATGCGAATCCGCCCGGGCTGCTGCCTCCAGACATCCGTGACGTGTGGAGGCCTCCTCCCCGGCTCGGCCGCAATCAGGCGCGCCTCCACCACGCCCTCAACCCGGGCCAGCACGATCTCGCCGTTCGTGCCCCAGCTGGCATAGCGGGAAACAGGTATCCCTTCCGCAGCCAGCGCGTCCATCCGCTCCGGCGTTGTAAGAAGCCATTCAACAGAGGCCTTGCGGCAGAATAGGGCGAGCCGGCCCGGCGGCAGCACCGAATCGTTTTCGGGGACGGCATGCGTCCTGCGGAATTCCCGCATCGCGCCGGATTCCGACGGAGAGAAGCCGTCTGCTGTGCGAAGGCCCCATATCCGGGGCGAGTTGAAATTCAGCGATTCGGCGTAGAAGACGCTCTGGCGGGCCGAGGGCGTGAGCATCTGGAAATTCCACGGGAGCGGAACCCGCGTCACCGAGCGGTCGCGCAGGAACCGGCCCTGCGGCGAATCGGACGCGGCGATCACCTGCGCCACCTGCGGCGGGCTCGTGGGATCAAAGGCGCGGGATGTCGGGTGTTCGACGTACCACGGGAGCATGAGATCAACCATCAGCAGGCCAACCACGACCACGCCCTGGGGCCCGGGCCACGCGCGAAGGCTGGCGACGAGCACCAGCAACAGGGTCAGGAGGGTGTTTGCGGAGGCGTGGCGAATCCACGCAAATACGCCGGGCATGTCTTCGGTCAGGGACAAGAATACAACCGTCGCGAGCAGCGCGCCGCCAAGCATGACCATCGACCAGCGCGCGAGAATCGTATGCCGCGTATCCCGCAGTCGTGCGCTGCGAAACAGGGTCACCAGCGGAGAGAAACCGATGCCGGCGAGGGTCGCAATGGCAAGGCTGGTCCACATCAGGTATTTTTCGGGATAGCGAAAGCTGCTCACCACGGGCAGTTCCATCCACAGGTGGAACATGGGCAGGAACCGGCCGAAGCTCAGCAGCAGCGACACCGTGCCGAGAAGGAGGGACCAACTGACCAACGGCTGCTTGAGCCGGCGTAACGCGAAGAACACCGCCAGCCAGGTGAGAAGGCCGGCGTGCATGGACGATGTCCACGGCGCGAGCTTGGTCGCGCCGTGGCCGGCCAGCGGCGCACCGAACCATGTATCGCGGTTGCCGAACGCGTGAGGCAGGAAAAATTCCACCACGCGCACGGGGTTGAACGATCGCTCGACGGCCTCCGCATAGTCCAGACCACCCGCGCGGTACGATTCGGCGGATGCCATGATCGTCGGTACCCACTGCACGGCGGTGGCGAGAAGGGCCATGCACGCGCCGAACGCCAGCGTCTTCAGCAGGCGCACACGTTCAGGCAGCAGCACCGCAAGGAGAACGGCCACGGGCATCCACATGCAAGCCGCCTGCAAATCGCCCCCGACTATCATCATGCTCCAGCAGGCCGCGACCAGGACGGCCGGCAGGGCGATCCCCGCGCGATGGCGCACCTCCAGCAGCGCGACAAGACCGAGCGGTATCCAGGGCAGCGCCATGAAATTGTGTGTATCCCACATGCTGCGCGCGTAGCCGCTCGCCCCGTAGATCAGGGCACCGGCCATCGCCGAGAGCAGCGGCAGGCGGACGCCGCGCCGCAGGAAAAGGTGCATGCCCACAAACGTCAGCCAGACATGCGCGAACAGGAACAGGTGATAGCCCGCCTTCAGCGGGAGGACCCAGCAGAGAACACGAAGGGGGTAAAATACGCCCGCGTTAATATTGGCCAGCAGCGGCGTCCCGTCGCAGAACGACGATGCCCAGAACGGCCAGTGGCCCGCGAGAATTTGCGCGCGCGCTTCAAGCAGGATCGGCCAGTTGTAGAGAAGTGTATCCCACCGGAAGAGGCTTCTCGATGGGAGCAGCAGTTCGCCCGCGAAGGCCACCGCCACAGCAGCATAGAACATTAGAAGACGCGATGGACTGTCGAGGACACCTCGTTTCATCGGCGCCTATGATAGCGACAGGTCGCGCACGCGGCCACACTCAAATGCCGGAGAAGGCATGATGCATCCCTGCGCAGCCGCGTCATCTCCTCGGCACCCGCTTGTCTTTATGCGGGACATGCTGTACACAAGGGCACACTTCGCACCGATGAATGCTCACGTCCCTGAACGCTCCGAGGCCGACACCGACCGGGAATCGAACGGCGGATGGGCGCGATACATCCCGCTTGTCGTCCACGCGGCCGCGATTTGCCTCCTTGCGTCCGTCCCGCTGCGCATAATCAGCCACGGCTTTCTGCCTTCGGATGACGCGCTCCGTCATGTCGCCAAGGTCCTGTCCGGGAAATCCTGGCCGGAGATCCTGGTGCTCCGCCCCGGCATAGAGATCGATCACAACGCGGGCTGGCATCAACTGCTCTCCGTCGTGCATCAGGCGACGGGCTGGGGCGCGGACGGGCTGGTGAGCTTTTCCGTCACGCTCCTTTGCGTGCTGTTCCTCCTCGCGCCGCTTGCGTTCCTCTCGCGTCCGGAAGCCTGGCTGGCCACGCTGCTCGCAGCCACTGTAGCGCACCCCCACCTGCCCTACCGGATCGCGCTCGGCAGGCCGTACATCTTCGTCATGACCTCGGTCATGGTCATTTTCTTCCTGTGGATGCGGCGCGGAGACCACAAGCCGACGTGGCGGGTTGGACTCATCACCACGCTGCTCATGTCGGTCAGCATCTGGCTGCACGGCGGGTGGTACCTGTACTGGCTTCCCGCAGCCGGCTTTTTCCTGGCCTTGCGCTGGCGCCAGGGCTTCGTCATGACTGGATGCTGGCTGCTCGGCTCGGTGTTCGCCGGGATCTATACGGGCCACCCCGTTTTCTTCCTCGAACAACAGTTCCAGGTTCTCCAGAGCTGTTTCAGCTACGGCATGTCCCCCCGAATGCTTGTGACGGAGTTCAAACCGTTCGACGGCGCGCACACCTTCGTCGTGGCGGCCGCGCTGGTGCTGATCGCGCAGGCCCTGCGCGGCCGCTCACCGGTCCGCGCGGCCCACAACCCGGCCTTCATGATGGCTGCACTCTGCTGGGTTTTCGGATTCCTCGTCCGCCGATTCTGGACCGATTGGGGCACCCCGGTGTTCCTCGTGTGGATGGCGCTCGAGTTGCAGGACATGATCGATGACACCGTGCCGTCGGGGTCGCTTCGCCGTCTGATCCTGACCGGCTTGACCGGCATGGGCTTTTTCTTCGCGGCCGGGAGCGACTACGAGAACCGATGGACCTCAAACCTGACCACCGAGTATCTCACCCCGGCGAACAAGGATCTGGAGGGTTGGCTGCCCGAGCCGGACGGCATCATCTACAGCGATGACTCGCGCATTTTTTACCGGACGTTCTACAAGAATCCGACCGCACCATGGCGCTATGTGCTCGGCTTCGAATGGACGTTCATGACGGAGGAGAACATCGCGGTGCTGCAGAAGATCGAATGGAACAACCGGACCTCCCGGGCCTATGAACCCTGGGTCCTCAAGATGCGCCCGGAAGATCGCATGATCCTGTTCCGGCCCCTGGGCGCCGCTCCGGCCATCCCGGAACTGGAATGGTACTACGGCGCCACGGACACGTGGATCGGACGCACACCACGCCGGGCTCATGCCCCATCAGCTACTCCATAAGAGCGCAGGCCCGCAGGTTCGCGCGAATCATCACGAATAGGGCTCGAGCGGCAGGCTGCTAACCCGGATTATTCGCGAAGCGCGAACAATCCGCCGCTCCGCGGCCGTGATGGATGCGGCTGCGCCGCATCCAAACGGGGCTGCCACGTTTGCAACGCGGTGTGACACCGCGTTGCATCACGTCTTTGCCTGCGGGCGCATCCACGTGCCCGCAGGCAAAGCGGTTAATTCATGAACGCATCAACGTTCACGAATAAACCGGGCTAAGGCGTGTGGTTCTCCACCGTGCACTCAACCGGAACATCCAATGCACCCACCAAGTAGGATCCGCCGGCCGCGCATATCGGATTCCGGGCGATGTAGGTTGGATAGAAGTCCAACATCGCCGGCGCCTTGTTGTTGTTGTCCATGGCGTAGGTGTCCTTGGCATTCGCAATCAAGCGCAGGTTATTGATGCAGGAATTCATCATGGAAACCTCCCGCGCCCTCGCATAGGCCGGGTATACGATGGTGCAAAGCATGCCGATGACAGCCACAACAACCATGACTTCCACCAACGTGAATCCGCGCGTGCCCCGGGGAAAATTTGACATGGCTACACAGAAGATATGCCGCGGAAAGTCGAAGATATAGGCTTTTTCGATGCTGTGTCACTTTTCCGGAGGGCTCCGCAGCAGGCGGAGGGTGACCGGTCACTACAACGTTTGGTTGTCCACGTTGCACGACGCATCCTCGCCGAGAGCACCGATCCTGTGCCGGTTCATATTCTTTGCCTTCCTTCACCGAAACGACAAAGGCCCCGGGCGAACCCGGGGCCTTTAGCATACACTAACACTGTCCAACGATTACATTACATCGTGTGATTGGCATAGTTGCAGGTAGCGTCAGTACCAAGGGCCTGGGGCGTGTACGTACCGCCCGAAGGGCAGCCCGGCGTCTTCGAGATGTAGGTCGGCACGTAATCATCCGGGTACGTCGCCGCCGCGTTGTTGTTGTCAAGCGCGTACTCATCCTTGGCGCCTGAGATCTGGCGCAGGTTGTTCAAGCACGCGTTCTGCTGCGATTTCGTTCTCGCGCTGATGAACGAAGGAACCGCGATCGCGGCCAGCAATCCGATGATGGCCACAACGATCATGATTTCTACCAGCGTGAAGCCTGACTTATTGTTCTTCTTCATGACTTCTCTCCGTATTCTGCTTTGTTTTCTCGTTTAGTGGACGGTACCACTCGGTCCGCCCCGTCACTGCACTGTCTCTTCTAAGCAGCCGTTATGCCATGGGCGCACAAACGGCTGAATCTTGTCGCGAATGGCTAATTTTGTTCGCTTTTCTCACTTTCAGGGCTGTTTCCGTGTTCATAACAGGCTGCAAAAACGTTTTCACGTTGGAGAATACTCAAAAGTTCAAGTCGTTGCCGGGAAACGGCTTAACCCCGGAATGGACAGGAATCTTCCTGTCACGTGTGCGCAAGGCCTTTGAGCTGAAGGGGCTGTACATGCGTCATTCCTGCGGATCGGGCAGCTTCCGGTAAAGGGTCGCCAGACTGATCTTGAGCGCCTTGGCGGTCTTCTCCTTATCGCCCTCCATGTTGGTGAGCACCTGCGACAAGAATTCCTTCTCCTTGGCCCGCAAGAAGCTCTTGAGCGATTTGCCACGAAAATCCTCCGGCCTTGTTCCCGGACTGGTCGCCAGAGCGCCGCCAGAGCCGACGATCGCCACCATTTTCGCCGGAAGATCCGCGCGCATTATCTTGTTGTCCCTGGCAAACGTCAGGGCGTGCCGCATCGCGTTTTCAAGTTCACGGACATTGCCCGGCCAGCTGTACTTCTCGAGGATAATCTGCGCATCGGCCTCAATGGTTGGCATTTCCTTGCCCTCCCCCATGATCCTGCGCACGAAATGGTACACGAGCGGCATGATATCCTCCGGACGCTCGCGCAAGGGCCCGACCTCGATCGGAATCACGCTCAACCTGTAATACAGGTCCTCGCGGAATTTGCCCTCGCCGATGAGGCGCTCCAGTCGGTCATTGGTCGCAGCCAGAACTCGCACATCGATCGCCACGCTCTCATTGCTGCCGACTTTGCGCACCTGCCGGTCCTGCAGCACGCGCAGGAGCTTGGCCTGGATGCTGAGCGGCATCGTCCCGATTTCATCGAGGAAAATCGTTCCACCGGCCGCGGCCTCGAACAATCCGTCCTTGTTCGACGTGGCGCCCGTAAACGCGCCTTTGACATGGCCGAACATCTCCGACTCCAGCAACGGCTCCGGCAGGGCCGCGCAGTTGATCGGCAGGAAATTCTTGTTCTTGCGGGTGCTGTGGGCGTGAATGGCCTTCGCGACAAGTTCCTTGCCCGTACCGCTCTCACCAAGAATGAGGATCGTCGTGTCCGTCGGCGCCACGCGCTCGATCATCTCGCAGACCTTCCTCATCGTGAGACTCTCCGCAACGATGTTCTCGAAGCGGTAGCGCGATTCAAGCTGCTGCTTGAGCTGCACATTTTCCGCGAGCACATTCCGGTACTGCAACGCGCGCTCGACCGTAATGAGGAGTTCGTCGACTTTGAACGGCTTCGTGACGTAGTCGAAGGCGCCCTGCTTCATGGCCTCCACCGCGGTCTCCACGGAACCGTACGCCGTGAGCATGATGACCGCCATGCCCGGCTTCTCCTTGTGGGCTTGGATCAGCAGCTGCATGCCGTCGATCGGGCTCATGCGGATGTCGCTGATCATCAGGTCAAACTGCTCGTTCCGCAGAATGTCCTGGGCCTTCTCACCCCCGCGCACAGGCACCGTCTCGTGACCTTCCTGCTTCAGCAGGGTGCTGAGCACGTTCAAGATGCTGGGTTCGTCATCAACAAGTAGGATTCGAGCCATAACCTTCCTCAAATCTGAGACTGATCCGCTGCCCCCTCCTGCCCACACTTATTTACGAGCCGCCACGGCAGTGGATTGCGTTGGCGCACAGCGTTAAGGATAGATGCGGCTCCAAGAAAAGTTAACACAAACTTCTCATTTTTTCGAATTGTTAACGAGGCGGATTATTCGCGCTTCGCGAATAATCCGGTCTAGAACTTGATGATCTCGTGCATCTTGAAGATCGGGAGGAACATGCAAACCACGATGCCGCCGATGAGCACGCCGAGGAACACCATGAGCAGGGGTTCGATCAGCGATGTCAGACCGGACAGCATCGCCTCGACTTCGTCATTATAGATCTCCGCGATGCGGTCGAGCATGTCATCGACCTTGCCCGTCTTTTCGCCGGCTACAAGCATGTTGACCAGGATCAGTGGGAATTTCTTGTCCTTGCGCAGTGCGACGGACAGAGGTTCGCCGCGTTCCACGACAGCCCGCGAGTCCAGGATCGTCTTGCCCAGGACTTTGTTGCCCATGGAAAACGCCACGATTTCAAGCGCACTGAGAATCGGCACGCCGCTTCTCGTCAGTTGTGCAAACGTCGATGCAAAACGCGACATCGATATCTTGGTCGCGAGGTCGCCGATCACCGGCATCTTGAGACTCAGCCCGTCGAGAATGAACTTCCCTCGCTCCGTCTTCTTGAACCGGATGAACGCGATGACCAGGCCCACGAAGATGCCAATGGTCGCCACGGCGTTACCGCGCACGACGGCACTGACGTTCACGAGGAACTGCGTCGGCGCGGGCAACTTGGCGCCGAAATCGGAAAAGATACGGGCGAACACGGGCACGATGAAGGTGATCATGCCGGCCGCAATGCTCAGCGCAACGCACATGACGATCACCGGGTACATCATCGCCGACTTGACCTTGCGCAGCAGCCTGTTGCGTGCTTCCAGGTAGACCGCGATGCGGCCCGCGGTCTCCGCCAGCATACCACCCGTTTCACCGGCCCTGAACATGTTGACGTACAGCTCGTCGAAAATCTCAGGGTACGCCGTGAGGGCCTCCGACAGCATGGCGCCGCCTTCGATCTGGGAGCGCACACCGATAATGATTTCCTTGAAAGCCTTGTTCTCGCACTGCTCTTCCAGCGTCATCAGGCAGTGAACGACCGGCATGCCCGAGGTCAACATGGCCGCCAGTTGGCGCGTGAAGGTGGGCAGTTCCTTGTTCCGGATCTTGTTGGCGCCCGGTACTTTTTTCTTCTTCTGCTTTTTCGCCTTCGTGCCCGCCGCGGCTGATGCGGCGGCAACCGAGGTCGCCTGGGCACGTCCAATGCTTACGGGAGCCGCCATGTTTCACTCTCCTCTGATACCTATTCCCCGCTGGTCACGCGCATGATTTCCGCCAGCGAGGTGACACCGTCGCGCACACGTTCCATGCCAATCTCGCGCAAGGTCTTCATGCCCGTCTTCTGCGCCACCTCCCGGAGCACGGTGGCGCTCGCATTCTTCAGCACGAGCGCGCGGATCTCATCGGTGATCAGGAGGATTTCCATGAGCGACGCGCGGCCCTTGTAACCCGTGTTATTGCACTTCGGGCAGCCCTTCGGCCCGAAGAACTGGACTTCCTTGAACGTTTCCGGATCCATGTAGTTCGCCTTGAGCATCTCCAGCGGAATCTCAATGCCCTGCTTGCATACCGGGCAGAGCTTGCGGTGCAGGCGCTGCGCCTGCGTCATGATGAGCGAGGATGCCAGCAGGAAGGGCTCAATGCCCATGTAGATCATGCGCGTCACCGCGCCGGGCGCATCGTTCGTGTGCAGCGTGCTGAGCACCAGGTGCCCCGTCAACGCCGCCTGCACCGCGATCGCCGCGGTCTCGCCGTCGCGGATCTCGCCGACCATCACAATGTCCGGGTCCTGGCGGAGAATCGACCGCAACCCCGCGGCAAACGTCAGCCCCACGTCGGCATGCGTCTGGACCTGGTTGATGCCGGGAAGCTGGTACTCGACAGGATCCTCGACCGTGATGATGTTCACGTCGATCGTGTTCAGTTCCTGCACCGCCGAGTACAGCGTCGTCGTCTTGCCGCTGCCCGTCGGCCCCGTCACCAGGATCATGCCATGCGGCTGGCTGATCGCGTACTGCAGCTTGGCCAGCGCGTCCTTGTCCAGGCCAAGGGCCGAGAGGCTGGGCGACAGGTTGCTCTTGTCGAGAATACGCATGACGATCTTTTCGCCGTGGACGGTCGGCAGGATGCTGACACGGACGTCCGCCTCCTTGCCCATCGCGCGGATCTTGAAGCGTCCATCCTGGGGAATGCGACGCTCGGCGATGTTCAGGTTCGACATGATCTTGATACGGGAGATGATGGCGGACTGCAGGTGCTTCGGCGGATTGTGGCTCTCGTACATCTCACCGTCGACACGGTAGCGCAGCCGCAGGGCCTTTTCCATCGGCTCGATGTGGATGTCGCTCGCTTTCTTGCGGAGCGCCTCGATCATGATCGAGTTGACGATGCGGATGACCGGCGCGTCCTCGGCGCTCTCGAGCATCTCGTCGAGGCTGACCTCTTCCTTCTTCTCGCTGCCGACCTCGACGTCGTCGTCGCTCTCCTCCACGTCCTTCAGAATGTCTTCGAGGCCCTGCGTCGGCTCCTTCACGAACTTCAGCAGCATGTCCGTCACTTCCTTCGCGGGCGCGACCAGCGGCACGACGTTGAGGCCGGTCATCGAATGCACCGTCTCGAGGCCTACGAAGTCGAACGGATCGCCCATGGCGACCGTCAGCATGTTGCTGGTCTTCACCATGGGCAGGATCATGTGCTTCTGCAGCACGCTCATCGTGAACTGTTCCAGGAGGTGCCCGTCGGGCACGAAATGGGCGAGTGAAATCGGCGGTATGTTGAGGTATTCGGCCATGGTCAGGGCCATGTCCGTGCCGGTGACCAGGTTCTTCTGGACCAGGATTTTCTCGAGGCGCGTGCCCGAGCTCTCCGCCTCCGCCTTGGCCTCGCGCAGGACGTCGGCCTTCACCGCGTTCCGCTGGAGAAGAATCTCCGAGACCTTGTCCGCATGTGATCCGACCATATTGGTATCTCGCGCTTCCGCCGGTCAGCGTGCAGCAGATAACATACCACGAACCATGCGCTCTCCTCGCGGCAGCCGGGCCGCACACCTTGCGCTGGTCAACTTTTCCCTCTTTACACCAATATTCTCAAAATGTGCAGTTTTCCTTTTCCAGGGTTTCGTGTATGTTAACCGCATTTCCGGGGAGACTTGCGCATGGCCAAAGAAGAAGCTGCCCAGGCTACGGGTGAATCGGAACTCTGGGGCGCCATCGCGGCGTTCGAGCGTATTCTTGAAGTCATGCCAACAGACCGGTTGGCCTTGGAGACCCTGGCCGATGCCTACGAACGGCTCGGCGACATCACGCGGTCCTCCGAGTACCTCGTCCGCCTCGTCGACATCGTCGTCAGCGAAAACGACGTACAATCCGCTTCCGACCTGCTGGAAAAATTCAAATCGCTGGGCGTCGCCCATCACCCCGAGGCCGTCAAGAGTCTTGAATCCATACTTGCCGTGGAACAAGGCACGACGTCGGCCCCGGAAAAAGGGCTCTCCGCAAACCTCCGCAAGGGCCCCGACATCACGCGCGAAGTATCCCTGGCGTGGGACCTCATGCAGGCCGGTGAACTCTCGTCCGACGACTACTCGGCCGTCGTGCACGACCTTTCCGAAAGCTCCTCCAAGCGCATCGACGTCCCGGTCTCGGTGCTGCACGCCCTGCACGACCGCGGCTACAAAGGCTACGACAAGATCGTCGCCTACCTCTCCCGCTCCAGCGGACTGCCCGTCATCCCCATCACGGGCTTCGAGGTGCTCCCGGCTGCGTACAACCTGCTGCCCATGGACATCATGACCCAGCGCGGAGCCATCTGTTTCGAAACCATGGGCCAGGATGCGCTGGTCGCCGTACTGAATCCGTTCGACAAGGACCTCCAGGAAGATGCGTGCAGCGCCATGGGCGGACGCCGGTGCCATTTCTACCTCGTCAGTTCATCCGACTACGACGCCGTGCTGGGAACTATCCGAAAAACACTGAAGGCGGCGGAGGCCAAGGCCGCCGAAGCGAAAAAGTAACCGACGGGCGAACTCGTGAGAAAAGGATCGGAATCCGCCGACCCCGGAAGGACTACTGTACCGTCTGCCCGATCTCCACGAAACGGCTCTCGCCACCAAATTCCAAGAGAACGCCCTGCCCCCTGACCTCGACCAGGCGAACGCCATCGAAGGATTCGTTCACGCTTATCATCTGGTTGTTGATGATGGCCATCCCGCGGCCGCGCGTGCCCTTGGCCAGGATCCCGTTCACGGTCATCCGCGGCCAGAGCGAGAATTCATGGAACTGGACCGCCGGCGTGCCCCCGCCTGCGCCGAGCGCAACGGCCAGGTCCGGGCGAGAAGGCGGAGGTGGCTCCGAGGCCATCGGAGCGATCCGCGGCATGGGCTCCGGCGGTCGATTGCCCGTGATCGCTGCGTCTTCGTTCCGCGATTCAATCAGCTTGGTCTTCATGTCCGATACGCGCTCGGTGATCGACGCCAATGGATTCACGGACTGAGCAACGTTCGCCGACGTACCTTTTTCCTGTGATGTCGCCGGCAGCATCGGTGCAGACGCTGCCGTCATGACGACCGGCCCGGCCACGGGCACCGCCTGCGTAAAGGCGGGACCCTTGATGGACCACGACTTCACGGCCATGAAAATCAGTACAAGCGCCACCACCACCATGCCCAGAATGCCCGCCACCATGCCGATGATCTTGGCCGTATTTCCCCGGTCCCGCCCGGGCGCGTGAACGGTCATGCCCGAAAGCACGCCAACCGGCGGAGCGGCGGACGAAGGCACGGGCGGCGGAGCAGCGAGTGATGACGGAGGTGGCGGAGGCGACGCGGCTGCAGCCGCCCCGCTCTTCTCCTCCATCTTTCTCTTGAGCGCTTCCTGGATCAGGCTCATGGGTTCTTACCTAGACGGATAGTTCCACTTCCTGGAACGCCTTCTTCACATGCAGCGCGCCGATCACGTGCGAGCCCTCTACGTACCCCGCCAGCATGGATCGATCGCACAGCGAATTGATGATGCGTGGGATCCCCTTCGAACGCTTGAAAAGGATGTGGACCGCTTCGCGGTCAAACCCCATGCCGTTGCTCGCGCCCGCCACCTTCAGACGGTGAGCAACGTATTCCGAAACCTCGCCTTCATTCAACGGCTCCAGCCTGCAATGCACCGTGATCCTCTGCCGCAACTGGCGCAGGTCCGGACGCGACAGCCGGTCGCGCAACTCGGGCTGCCCCGCCAGGACAATCTGCATCAGCTTGTGCTGATCGGTCTCCAGATTTGACAGGAGTCGGATCTGTTCCATCACGTCAGGCTGCAGGTCCTGCGCCTCGTCAATGAACACCGCAACGTTGAACCCTTCCTTCGCCATGAACAACAGGTAATTGTTGAGCTGCTCGATGTACGCCAGGCGGTCGCGGCCCTTCACCGTCAGGCCCAGGTCGTTCAGGATCGCCCTCAGCAGCTGGGTCTCCGTGAGCGACGGGTTGAGTACCAGCGCCGTGTGGGTATTCTTGGGCAGGCTCGACAGCACCGCGCGGCACAACGTGGTCTTGCCGGAGCCGACTTCGCCGATCAGCTCGATGAAGCCCTTCCGGTTCTGAATCCCGTAGACGAGGTGGTCAAACGCCTCGCGATGCCGCGGTGAGTAGTAGAGGAACCGTGGATCAGGCGTGATATTGAACGGCTCTTCTTTTAGTCCGTAAAACTCGAGATACATGGCTGAATTGTTCTCTGGGCCCGCAGAATGCCCCGGGCCGTTCATAAAGTATGCATGCGCCGTGCCAAAAGCGCGAGCAAAACCACGTCAATCCATGACTCGGTTATTTTACGCCGTGCGCGGCATTTCTGTAGAGCGCACAAAGAAGGGCCGGCGCTCTTGGGTGCTTCCACCTGACGAGCGTGCTCCCGCTCGCCGCGACAAGCCTCCTCCTCCCGCTCATGCGACGCCGCGTGTGAATCAGGTCGGCGGCGGCAGACCGGCGCCAGCCCCCAAAAAGCGGGATAACGCGCTTGTTTTGGAACTAGTTTATCCTGCCACGACCCATGCACCGCGAACAGGTGACCCAGCCCCTGGCAGCGCATGCCTTGCAGTTCTCCCGGCCGACCGTTTCGTTATAGCCCTTGCTGCGGCAGAATGGACAGGAGGTCGAGCTCTTCTTGCTCATCAGGGTGTACCTGCCTGTCCCACCGCACTGCGTGCACTTCGTGCGGAACACCGCGTCGACCGTGCCGAACCCGCCACAGGTCGGGCACTTCACCTTGCCCTCTCCCCGACACCCGGCACAGAGGTTTCGCTTCGGCACCGATCCCACCCCACCCTTCTTTGTCCAGTGGTGCTCGTAGTAGCGGTAGCCCTCGTACAATGCGTAGCTGAGCCCGACCAGGAGGGCCACCCAGACCAGGAAGACCAGGACCGACCAGAGGAATCCGCCGTGGCTCTCGCGCCGTGGCGTGCGACGCACGTCTCGTTCCGTGCGGATGTGCCGCGCGGAACGTTTATCAAAACCGCACCGGACGCAGATCACGGCGTCCGCCGCCATCGGTGCGCCGCAGGAAACGCACGCGCCCGAGCCGTCGGGCACGCCACCCTCGCTTTTCTTCAAGCGAAGGGCATTGCCGGGCTTCGGCTCTTCAGGATTTCCAATCATTGGGAAAATGGCCGATGAAAGATCCGATCCTTGGATAACGTTCCGTTTTGGAGTGCGCAGGCTTGCCTGCGCCCTGTTGCGCGAATCTTGATTCGCGCAGACAAAGCGGCGGCAAGCCGCCGCACGCCAAAGTCTTCCGTGGACATTTCCTTACGGGCGGAACGGATACGCCGTCCCGAGCAGCCGCGACACGGCCTTGTGGTACGAGCCCCGCTCGTCGGCGACAAATTCAGCCACCTCGTTGACCCGATTCCGCAGGGCCTCGAAGTCGAGCCCCGCCGTCGCGCCGAGATGCGTCTTCTTCGCAATGGCCTCGAACGGGTCCGCTTTCTCCAGCTCGCCGAGGTGCTGCTTCACATGGTGGTACGCATCCCGGAACGGCATGCCCTGCCCGACCAGCTCCAACGCCCGGTCGGTCGCAAACACGCTCGCGTCGAACCCGGCCAGCAGCGCGGCCCGGTTGACCTTCATCCCGGCCACGAGCGGCGCGAGGATCCGCAGCGTCGACCGCGTGACCGTGATCCCCTCCATGAAGGGCTCCTTGGCCTCCTGCAGGTCCCGGTTGTAGCCGGACGGAAGGCCCTTGATGAGGTCGTACACGGCGCAGGCATGCGCCTGGACCCGCGAGGCCTTGGCCCGGACCAGCTCCAGCACATCGGGATTTTTCTTCTGCGGCATGATACTGCTGCCGGTGCAGAATTCCGCGGGCAGCGCGAAGTAGTTGAACTCCGGCATCGTGAAGAGCATCAGGTCCTGCGCGAACCGCGACAGCGTCAGCATCACCTGGCTCATCGCGCCGAGAATCACGGACTCGATTTTGCCCCGGCTTCCGTTCGCGTAGAGCACGTTGTGGCACGGACTGCTGAACCCGAGCAGGTCGGAGACGAGCTGCCGGTCGATCGGCAGCGGCACGCCATAGCTCGCGGCCGAGCCGAGCGGCGACTTGTCGTTCAATTCGTATGCGTGCATCAGCAGGGAAAGATCGTCGAGCAGCGCCTCGGTCCACGACGTCGCCCACAGGCCGACCGAGCTCGGCATCGCGGGCTGCATGTGCGTCCGGCCGACCATCGGCACGGCCACGTGTTTTTCGCCGAACGCGAGAAGGCCCTGCGCCAGCCGCGCGCCCTCGCCGAGCGCGCCGAACAGTTGCTCCTTGCCGTACAGCCGCAGGTCGACCGCGACCTGGTCGTTCCGGCTCCGGCCTGTGTGAATCTTCTTCCCGAGATCGCCGAGTTTCGCCGTGAGTGTCCGCTCCACCGCGAGGTGAACGTCCTGGTCCTCCATCGTGATCCGGAACGCTCCCCTCCGCGCCTTCTTCATGATCGCGACCAGCTCGACAACCATCTCTTTCAGGTCCGCGCCGGAGAACAGCCGGGGGCGCACAGGCATCCGCGACAGCATCGTCGCGTGCGCGGCGGAGCCGATGCAGTCCGCGTCGACGAGCGCGAAGTCCAGCGCCACGTCCTTGCCGACCGTGTACGCCAGCACCTCGGCGCTGATCTCGCCCACGGTGGTGTTCCGCTTGTTGGATGAAGCTTTCATCGGCACAGAAGGTAGCGAATTTCAGGGGCGTGCGTGAGGAAAACTTTACGTTCTGGTTCCGTTTGAAATTTGTCACAGCCAGGTAGGACGCGCAGTCGCTTGCGCGCCGCGGCGGACCGGGACGGTCCGCCCTACCTTTAGGAGGCAAATTTCAAACGGAACCAGCACCAAACTTCACGGCACGGTTCTCAGCTCCAGCCCGTCGAGGTACGCGCGGCGTTCCTCGTCCTGCGGGTCGCCGGCGGGCACGGCCAGGCCGTTCCACGTGGCGGCGCCGGTCGCATCGAGACGTACGGCGACGGAGTCCAGATAGTCCTTCCGCTGTACCGCGTCCCGCTCGTAGCCCGCGAGCGCGGCATCGGCCTCGGCCAGCATTTCCCGGAGCTGGCTCTCCGACGGGCCGCGGCCGAACAGTCCGCCGCGGTACGCGGGTGCCCGCGCCGCGAGCGCGTTCATAAACGCCACGTAGCCACGCACGACGTCCTGCAACTCGGCAGGCTGGCCGATCGCGAGCCATTGAATCTTGAGCGCGACCCGCGCGGTCAGCGCGTCCATCCATGTCCGCTTCCGCAGGTCGATCATCGCCGCCGGCGCCAGAGGGACCGCCACGTCCCGCTCCACAGCGACCCCGTAGTCGTCCGGGTTGACGCGCAGCACCTGCTTGAGGTCGTACAGCCGCTGGACGGGGCCCCGGGCCCAGTCGTGCTGGACGCATTGGTGCGCGAGCCAGACATCCCACGCCTTGTTCATGTCGCGCGCGGACCCGTACGCAGCCGACGAAGCCATCCACGCGTCGTCGATCCTTTGGCCCGCCGCCAGGCGCTCAAACATCCGCCCCCACCGCGGGCGCGCATCCGGCCACGTCGCGAGCCAGCCCATCATCAGGCCGCACAGGGCCTTCTCATTCCACCGTCCGCCCGGCAGGTTCTGCAGGCTGAGGATGGCGCCAAGAGGAAATGCCTGGTTCGTCTTCCATCGGGCCAGCATCATGCGTGCGTTCCGCGTGCGGATTTCGTGGTACAGCGTCTGCGCCGCGCCGACGGCCATCCAGTCCGGCACGTTGCCGAGATTCGCCGCCCGCTGCCGCGAGGATTGCAACGCAATCACGTACCGGTTCAGCAGCAGCCTGCATAATCCCTCGAGCAGGTCCTCCTGGTCGAGCGCGCCCGGGTTGACAAGCACGAGGCGCTGCCGGACCTGGCCGTCGACATAGCCCTGGGCCGTGATGACCCGCGCGGCCCCGCCCGCATCGCTGCGCGGAACCAGTTCAAGCGGCTGGTGGCCTTTCACGGGCACCGGCCGGCCCACGAGGCTCTCCAGCCGCCGCGAGACCTCCTCGGTCCACTGCGCGATCGCCGAGGCATCCTCCGCGCCGAGGCCCTGCACGACAAACCGGCGGCTCGTGCTGAATATCGTCCGGGCCGAGTTGGTTGCCTCCTGCGCTCCGGCGTCCGGCGAGATCAACAAAGCCAGCGCCATCAGGAGAAACCAACCACGAATGGACCCGCCTTTGCCAAGGCTTCCGCCGTCGCTCTCCGAGCTCTGGCGGACACGTCGGCGGGCAGGCACGAATCGACGCGAATAGAAAACGAATCCACTGAACACACTTAATACACCAAATCCATCCGATATCTTTTCAGTGAACTTCCGTGTATTCAGTGGACTCGTTCGCACTTCGTGATCATTCGTGTGCATTAGTGGTTCTCTACGAAAACCCCGATCGCCCGCGGCTTTCGAGGATCAGGGTGACAGGGCCATCGTTTTCCAGTTCGACCACCATGTTCGCTCCGAACTCGCCGGTTTCGACGTGGTGCCCGAGCGCGCGAAGTTGCACCGCGTAGTCTTCGTAGAGACGCCTGCCGTCTTCGGGCAGCGCGGCATCGATGTAGCTCGGGCGATTGCCCTTTGCGCAGTCGCCGTACAGGGTGAACTGGCTCACCACGAGAAACGCGCCCGCGTTCGGGTCGATCGGCAGGTTCATTTTGCCGTCGGCGTCATCGTAGATCCGGAGTTGCGAGGTTTTCCGCGCGAGGTATGCGGCATCCGCCGGCGTGTCGCCACGCGCCACGCCGCAGAGGATCAGCGCGCCCGCCCCGATCGACGCCACATCGCGGCCGGCCACCGATACACGCGCGCGCCGCACGCGCTGGATCACCAGTTTCATGAGGAGGCAGATTTGATCATTCGTTGATTCGGATGAATTCCGAATACCGAATCATCGAATGAACCAACCTCGAATCTCGAACCTCGAATCACCCCGCCGCGCCCTCCTGTGGCGCGATCCTCAGCGTCGGCAGCCGGTTCAATGCGGCGGCAATCTCGTAGCGCCGCGGCCGGGCCAGGTCGCCTCGCAGGTCGCGCGAGAGGCACTCGAGCCCCTCCGTGCTGAGGTCGCGATCGATGAGGTCGAGGATCTCACGGATGGGCCGGGCCTCTTCCAGATAGCGCTGCCGGCCGTAGTGGAGCACGAGTCCGATCGTCGCCGTCTGGCTGCAGTCGGCCAGTTGCTCGACACGGTCCAGGTTGATCGTCGCCCGCCCGAAGACCAGATCATGCTTCGACGGCGCGGACACAACCATGTCGTGGCGACCGACACTTGAATCGATACTCCCCGGGACCACCCAGCGCGAAGCTTCGAGCCGCGCCGCGAAGTCAAAGGCCGGGACCTCCCGCACGGGTACGGATCCGGCGCTTTTCTTCGCCGCCTCCGTCACGTTGGCCACGGCAAAGTTCCGGACCTGGAGCACGGTGTCCGCAATGGCGATCCAGCCCCGAGCCAGGGTGGAGACACCGACCACGATCGACAGGCCGAACTCGTCGACAAGACTCCGTGCGCGATCCATGACCGACACCACCTGCGAATCGCCGCCCGTAACGGGGTCGCTGGAAAGCAGCGCCGGCGCCGACTCCGACTCGTCGAACAGCAGTGCCCGCGCCCCGATTTCCAGCGCCTCAACGATCCCCGCGGCCTGCGAGGCAAAACCGTCCGCGGAGGACGCCGTGTACGCGCTGCTCGGTTCGCCGTTCACCCGCGCCGGCGCAAACGCGCTGATGTCCACGCGCTGGATGCAACGTCCGGGATGGGCGGAGACGTAGACGGCGTCAGGCATCGCAATCGCCATCTCGCGGCCATCGCCGGGAATGTGGTTGTAGATGCCGGCGGCGATCGCCTTCACGAGCTCGATCCTCCCGGAATAGCAATCGCCCAGAATTACCGTGATGCCGGAGGGGATGCCGAGCCCCTTCACGACGCCCGCATTCGGCGTGTCCACCTCGACCTGGACCTGTGCGGCGACGGAGAGCGGCGCCGCGCGATGGTAGTCGGGTTGGTCGCTGTTGGCACGGCGGGCGAGGAGCGAGCCGGCGGCGACAAAGCCGATCAGCCCGCGCGACGGCAGGGCCTGGCGTATGGCGTCGGCATCCTCCATCGCATTCACGAACTGCTCCACCTCGCTGTACTCGAGATTGCAGAACAGCAGGGTCGCGTTGACGAGCTGGGGCAGTTCCTCGAAGAACACGCCGCGCGCCGCTTCGCCGTCAATGAGCCCGTTCAGGACGGGAAGCTGGATGTAGACGCGGGCCTCGACGTATTCGTCCACGATGACGAGCGACGTGCGCGGCAGGATCTTCTGGCCTGGCACGGATACGGAGATCCTGCGACGGGCCACCCCCTCGACATCGAACCTCGCGGACGCCTCGATGTACGCGGCGAGCTTGCGCGTGAGCAGGTCTTCAAGGGCCGTGCGGCGCACCGGCGTATTGAAGAGGCGCGGCGGAAATCCGGCCGTCGACTGCGGCACGCGGACGAGAAACAACGTGGGCCCGGCATCCGGCTCGACGGCCACGCGGTTGAATCGAAGCACGTAGCGGCCGAAATCGAAATCGCCGATGATCCGGCCGTACTCTGCGGCGTCCCAGCCGTCGATCTCGCCCAGCAGACGATAGAATTCCTCTTTGTCCTTCATAATTCCTCCCGAAAAAGAATGAGCGGCTTACTGGACGCCCTGAAAGGCGACGATGACCTGGCCGTCGCCGAGTTGCATGTTCGAGACCTGGTCGAGCAGGGCTTTCTCATTGCCCAGCTTGCTGAACATGGCGGCCAGGCGGCCGGCGATCCAGTCCCCCGCCACCGAGGGCAACGGCAGGAAGCCCAATTTCACGCTGTCCGGTTTGATCGTGAACTGGTGGTCCTTGCGCGCGGGCTGGCCGACGACGGAATATGAAAGCGTGATCGGCCCGATCGCGACATGGATCACGGCATGAATCCGTTCAGGCGAGAAATGCACGTTGATCACGCGCATCTTGACCGGGTTCTTCACGCCCGTGGTCGGGGTTTCGTCACGGCGCTTGAGAATTTCCGCCAGGTAGCCGTTGACCTCCTTCTCGGAAACTTCGTGCACGACCGGCTTCTCGTCCAGGATCGCGGCCTTCATCGCGCGCAGCTTCTGGTTCATCCGCTGCGCATCCTGCAGCGTTCCCGGCATGCCCGTGGGTTTTGCCGGCTTCAGGATCATGACCAGCAGGCCGATAATGACAAGGGTGACCCCCATCTTCACCGTCTTGCCCACGGACGGCCAGGAACGCTGACGCCGCGGCTTCGCACTAATCTGGTCGAAATCAAGCTTCTGCCCGCAATTGGTGCAGAAGATGCGGCCCAGCACATTCTGGTGCCCGCATTTGGCGCATTGGATCGTGTAACCCATGGGAATCGCTCTGTTCAGGAGTCCGACTTCTTGGCCTTCGCCTTATCCTTGCCTTCAGACTTGGTTTCAGCCTTGGTTTCAGACTTGGAAGCCGGCGGCGGCGATTTGTCCGAGCTGGCCGCCTTCTTGTAACCGTCGCTGCGGTAGTCCGTAGTGTAGAACCCAGAGCCCTTGAATAGCAACCCCGCGCCCGAGCCGATTTTTCGCCGGACCAGGCCTTTGCACTTCGGGCATCTCTTCAAGGGCGGATCACTGATCTTTTGGAACTGTTCGAATTCGCGTCCGCACTTCTTGCACTCGTACTCGTAGGTCGGCATAGGAAATCAGTCGGTAGCGGGCCTTCTGAAATCTCTTCTTGGTAGGGCGGGCTCGCCGAGCCCGCCGCGGCGCGTTCGGCGAACGCGCCCTACCTATTGGGCAAGAGATTTCAAAAGATCCCGCTACCAATCAGTCGCGTGACTATAAAAGTGTCGAGTACCGAGTGTCGAGTGCCGAGTGGGTGACTCTCGACACTCGACACCCGACACCCTACCTTCGCCCCATGTTCAATCTCGATGCGTATCTCCGCGCCCGGCGCGAACTCGTCGATGCCGCCCTCGACAAGCACCTGCCCCCGGAACATACGCGGCCAGCCATCCTGCACCGCGCCCTGCGCTACAGCGTGCTCGGCGGCGGCAAACGCATTCGCCCCATCCTCTGCATCGCTGCCGCCGAAGCGGTCGGCGGCACACCGGCATCCGCCCTGCTGCCCGCCGCGGCCATCGAGATTCTCCACACGTACACGCTTGTGCACGACGACCTGCCCGCGATGGACAACGACGACCTGCGCCGCGGCCGGCCAACGTCCCACAAGACGTTCGGCGAGGCGAACGCCATCCTCGCGGGTGACGCGCTGCTGACCCTCGCCTTCGAGTGGCTCGCCGAGTGCAAAGCCCCCGCGCCCTACCCGCCCAACCAGCTCGCGCTGGAACTCGCCCGCGCCGCCGGCAGCCAGGGCGTCATCGGCGGCCAGGTCGAAGATCTCGCGGCCGAGGGCAAGGACCCCACCGCGGCCCTCGTCGATTACATCCACCGACAGAAGACCGCCGCGCTGGTCCGCGCCGCGACCCGCATCGGCGCCATCTCCGGAGGCGCCAAGGTCGCGCAACTCGAGGCGCTCACGAACTACGGCAACGACATCGGCCTCGCCTTCCAGATCGGCGACGACATCCTCAACGCGACGTCGACCCACGAGGTGCTCGGCAAAGGCGCGGGGACCGACCAGGAACGCGGCAAGATGACCTACGTCGCCGTCCATGGATTGGACAAGGCCCGGACCCATGCGCAGGAACTTGTCGAGAAAGCCGTCTCGGAGTTGAGGGGCGCGGGAATCACGTCGGAGCCGCTTGTCGCGATCGCCCGGTATGTCGCGGACCGAAAATCCTAATCGTAATCGTAATCCCCCCCCCCTTCGATTACGATTAGGATTACGAACAGACACCCGTCTCCGCGAGAACGATCGACGCCACGTTCTCCGCCGCGCCACCCGAGCCCAGCGTGCTCCTGACTTCGGCGAGATCAGCGACCATCTTTTTGCGCATGTCGGATTCCGCCAGCAGCGGTTCCATCGCCCGCGCGAGCGCTTCGGGCGTCGCAGCTCCCTGGATGAACTCGGAACACACCTCCCGGCCCGCGATCAGGTTGACCATCCCGAGATGCGGCACCTGCACGAGCATCCTGCCGAAGAAGTAGGTCGGCGCCGCCGTCTTGTAGACGACGATCATCGGGCACCCCATCAACGCCGTCTCCACCGTCGCCGTTCCCGACGCAACCATCGCCGCCTTGGCCTGGCGCAAAATCTGCCGCGTGGCCCCTGTAACGATATCGAGATTTGAAATTCGAGATTTGAAATTCGAAATGACATCGCGGCACAACGCCGCGATGTCCTCCGATGCCGCGGCCAGGATAAAACTCGCGCCGGGGGTTTTCCGCTGCAGCAGCGCTGCGGCTCCCCACATCGGCGGAAGGATGCGCTCGATCTCCTGCCGGCGGCTGCCCGGCAGCAGCGCCACGCGCGGCTCGCCCTGCCACGGAAGCGGCTGCAAGGGCTCCGCCAGCGCCTTCGCCGTTTCCTCGACGAGCGGGTGGCCGACAAAATCGACCTTCAGACCCGTCCCCTTGAACACGTCGATCTCGAACGGGAAAATCACCATGAGACGGTCGATGGTCTTCGCCATCTTCGGAATGCGCGAGCGATGCCACGCCCAGACCTGCGGGCATACATAGTAGATCACCTTGATGCCGCGCGCATGCATCGCCTCGGCAAAACGCAGGTTGAAGCCCGGGTAATCGACGAGCAGCACCGCGTCGGGTTTCCGCTCTGCAGCGACCCGGACCAGGTCGTCGAAGACGCGTTTGAAAAAGAAGTAGCGCTTCAGGACCTCGTACAGGCCGAGTACGGCCATGTCCTTGACGTCGTAGAGAATCTCGACGCCCGCCGCACGAAGCCCGTCGCCGCCTATCCCGAAGAACGTAACTCCGGGATTCCCCCGCTGCACGGCGCGGACCACCTTCGCCGCGTGCATGTCGCCGGAAATCTCCCCCGCTATGACAAGAATGGAATTCATCCAGCCTGACACCTGAACCGGAACAATTCAGCGAGGGAACCACGAAAAACACGAAAGGAATCGGACGGCTTCAGGTCGGGCATTCGAGAGGATATCGTCACCGAGATGTGACCAGATTCTGCCGATGTTTTTGCCTGCCGCGATCAGGTCCTGCTTTCGTGTGTTTCGTGGTTTCATCTGAATGGCTCCGGCTAAAACATCAGGTCGCCCCGTTCCGCATGCATTGCGTGATTTCGACGGCCAGTCGCAGCGCTTCCGAGGCGTGTTCGCCGCTGACGACGGGCTTGTCGCGCCGGGCTACACAGTCGGCGAACGCCCGCAGTTCGTGGGCCAACGGCTCGCCCTTCTCGACCGGCACGTCCTCGCGCGCGATGCCGGTTGCCGTCTTGCGGTACACCTCGCCCGACTGGTTCTGGTAGTCGAGCGAGACGTACGCGTCCGAAAGAAAGACGCGGATCTTTCGCATTCGTTCCGGGCTGATCCGGCTCGCGGTGATGTTCGCCACGCAGCCGTTTTCGAACTGGAGGCGAACGTTCGCAATGTCTTCGCTTGGGCTCAGCACCGGAACGCCGACCGCCCGAATCTCCTTCACCGGACTTCCGACCAGGTGGAGGATCACCTCGAGATCGTGGATCATGAGGTCCAGCACCACGCTGACCTCCGTGCCGCGCGGGTGAAGCCCTTCACGCGGCGGCGGGTATGGAGCCAGCCGGTGCGCCTCGATGAACCGCGGCTTCGCCGCGGTTCTTTCCAGGAAACTCAGCACCGGGTTGAACCGTTCGACGTGCCCGACCTGCAGGATCACGTTGTGCCTCCGCGCCAGCGCGACCAGTTGCTCCGCCTCGACGGTCGTCGCGGCGATCGGCTTCTCGATCAGGAGATGCAGCCCCTTCCCGATCAGCAGCGAACCGGTCTCGTGATGCAGGTCGGTCGGCACAACCACGCTTGCCGCTTCGACATGGCCGGCGAATTCCTCGATCGACGGAAACGCGCGTGTCTTGAACTTCGCGGCGATATCCTGTGCGCGTTTCGCGTCGACGTCGTACACGCCCGCCAAGTCCACGCCCTCCATCTCCGAGTAGATACGCGCATGATGCTGCCCGAGACTGCCGACGCCGAGGACGCCGATTTTGATTTTTCTTTGCATGTATCCGGCTCGTTCCTGGTTCTCGACGGTAGGGCGCTTTCGATGAAAGCGCCGCCCGCCCTGAGCACTGCCGAAGATCGGCGACTTCATCGAAGTCGCCCTACCTCACGCTTCAACATCCACAGCCGCAAAACACAACCCTTGCCGGTTGGCCTCGGCGATCAACTTCTCACGCTCCAACAGGATGGTTCTCTTCGCCTCGACCGCGAGCACGGCGGCCTTGATTTTTTTCAACGACTTCATCGTGTGCTTGCCGACGACCGGAATGTCGAACCGCATGTCGTGGCCGCGCTTGGCGACCTTGACGATGACGGCACCCGCGCCGCCGAGCTCGCCGGCGCGGGCCATCGCCGCGTCGGTCCCCTCAAACGCCTCGACCGCGAGGATCGTGCCCTGCTTGATGACAACGGTCTGCCCGATGTCCAGGCCGCTGGTCATCTTCGCAACCTTAAGCCCGAGTTCGATGTCATTCTGTTCCTCGGGCGTCGGCGCGCGCGCGCCGAGGACGCCCGCCTCGGGCATCGTCGACTCCATGAACAGGCTCGCGGGCAGGAGCTCGACGCCGATGGCCTTCAATTCGTCGCCGATCGCGCCGAAAATGGTCTCCGCGTTGCGCACCTTGAGCCGCGCCAGCAGGTTCAGCATCGGCCGGTCCATCCGCACGCGGAACAGGTGCGTCGGCGTGATCTGGCCGGCCATGACGGCCTTGCGGACGCCGCTCTTCTTCAGGGCCTCAAGCATAGCGCCGAGCTGGCCGAGGTGGATCCAGTCGACCTGGTCCGCGACCTTTTGAATCACACGATCCGTCTCCCCGCGGAACGCCACGGCATGGATGCGCTGCACGCCCTGCTGCTTCGCCGACACCGCGAGTACGTGCGGGTACGCGCCCTTGCCGGCGATGATACCGATGGATTCTGGAACTGGCGAAGGCATGTCTGACCAGAAAGCATGCCACAGGACGCGATGTCGAACAAGTGCGCCGCTCGGCGGTGTCCCAATTTGCCGGGTGCGCCGGGTCGGTGACCCGGCCTACATTGTTTTGCCGTTGTAGGCCGCGTGACCTCACGCGGCGATGGCCGCCCCTCACGCGCGCGTGGCGACGATGCGGCGCAGCATGTGAAACGGATGCCACGCGTACAGGAACGGGAGCGCGACGCGGCGGTTCGATCCGTAGTAGCGCATCATTCGCTCCGGCGAAGGGAAGAGCTCCCGCCCGAACGTAAGCAATCGCGCGGGCCGGATGACGAGTCCGTTTCCCGCCTCCAACAACCTGTTCAGGAACGCATCACGACGCGGGTCATGCCGGGCCGCGCCTGTCGCGGCGGCAGGATGCTCACGCCGCGCATGGCCCATCGCTTCCAAGGCCCGCGCGGCGTGCGAGTCCGGAAGAAGGAGATCAAGGATGCGCAGGGTGACCGTGACATCGTCCGTCACGTTCCATTCGGAGCAACGCTCCCGCACCTCGGCCCAGTCCAGTACATGCGCATGCTTCGCCAGGTACAGGTGCACGTCCACGAACCACACGAGCCGGTTGCCGCTGGCCCGCCGGCAGTACCACGAGGCGGGCGCACCTGCTTCGAGCGCCCTCGCGTTGAACAGGCCGTGTTTTGCGGCGTGCAGACAGAGGTAGATCAAACCATCTTCCCGGCCCGGCACCGGAACCGGAGATCCATCGACCTCCGCGTCCCGCAGCCGGGCGAAAACACCTCGCGCATCGACGCGGTACAGGTTGGCCCGGTCCACAAGATCCCAGTGAAGCTCGACCTTCAGGTGTCGCTTGCCGGGCGGCGGTTCCATCACCAGATGGAAGTGGATGCGCCGGGCCAGCCGGCGGCTGGCGGCGGAGCCGTGGACACGGTACCCGGCCTCGGCGAGCGCAGCGACCGCCGCGTCGATGTCCTCATGCCGCACAAGCAGGTCCAGGTCCGCGGAGAGACGCAACGACGGATCGGCGTAGAGTTCGGCCGCCAGTGGCGGCCCCTTGAGCACCGCGAACGCGATGCTTTTCTCCGATAAGGCCCTCTGCGCATCGAGCAGGGTGGATACGGCCGCCACGTGGTTGAGCACGCCGCGGTACCGCTGTGTCTTTGCATCACCGGCGAGTTCTTCCGGAAGTTCACCTCGCGCGACGAGACCGTCCACCACGATGCTCTCGACACCGTGCCCGTTCGCGGCCTCGAGGATGCCCGGCCATACGTCGGACTGCGGTACGGCGGCGGGGACGTCCGCGGGTCCGAGAACGAGACGAACGAGATCGAGCAGGGCTCCTTCCCTCATGCCACTGCCGCCGTGGTCGACGGGATAGACATGGAAGAGCAGCGGTGCGGCGAGCATGCGCGCTGGAAGAAGAACCACGCGAATAGCACGGAGCATGTGTATGGCTGCGCGCGGGCGGGCGGGGCCAAATACGCGGATCCACCAACCGCGCAGGCCGTCGAACACGGCGGCCTCTGTGCGCGAAAGCCACGTGAGCAGGCGAAGCCCTGGACCAGGGACAACATCCAGTTGCCTGTGAGACGTCAAGGCCTCGACCCAGGCCGCCCTGCCGATGCACTGCGATTCATCGATGAATGTGGAAAGGGGTTTGTTGTCGCCCTTCTCCCGGAAGGTCATGCGCCCGCCCTCCGTCGCGCGTCCGATGATGCGGTGAAGGATGACCCGGCCTTTCGACCGGAACGCGACGATGTCCCCCACGCGAATCTCCCCGGGAGGCATCGGAAAAACGCCAACGCGCTGGCCGGTCCGCAGGAGCGGGAGCATGCTCGTACCGATCACGGTCATCGTCGTCACCGGCGATCCGCGGACGGCAGCGCTCACGGCATCACCCCTTCCAGAAAGTCCAGCGCGCGGTCCAACCGGCCGGGCGTGAGCCTGTAGAAGGACACGCCCTTCATAAGGACAGACAACTCGTCGACCAGCCGCGCGGCAACGCCGCCGTACGCGTCCCGAATCAGGGCCGCCCGGTAGTAGGGCCACATCCGCTTGACCAGTTCGATAAGGGCGGACGCGGGCGCCACCGGCGCGATCACGGGTTCAACGTCGAAGTCGCGTTCGCCGAAATCTTCGTACAACATCTGAACGAGGCGGGCGCCATGGCGCACCGCGAGGTCTTTCGCAGGCTGCGCGATGTCGTGGAGGTTTGCCACTTGTACCAGGACCTCCGTAAATTCCCGCCACGGCCGGGTCTCGACGACGGTGGCACCCGGAACGGCGGCAAGCGCGGCCTCCAGCTCTGGCGACCAATCCGAGAACACGAGGCTGACCGGCCCGTCCAATTTTCTTGCCGTCGTCACAGGACCCTGCACCCGGCTCGACAGCAGGACGACCGCCTTGAGAGGGACGCGCTCCGAAACGTGCGCGCCGGGCAGCCGCGCCATGTCGACCAGTTTTTTTTCATCGCCCCGGAACGCCACATCGACGGCCGATGCATCGCCCAGCAGCGACTGCCCGGGCCCGGGCCGCAGACCAACGCATAAAGGGAACGGTTCGACGTACGCGGTGCCCCGTTCGATCGGCGCCACTTCATCGGAGAGAAATCCGAAGCCGCGGCGGACCAAGTGGCTGACCAGCGTCGATTTCCCCATGCCTGAATTGCCGGAAATCACCAGGCCCTGCCCGGCGCGCGAGACGGCGCCGGCGTGAAGAATGAGATGCGTGCGAACGGACCCGAGAAGGATCCGGTTGAACAGAACGGAGGGCCACTGCAGGAAATCCTCGTGCGAGGCCGTGAGGGCGCCGCCGCAGCCCGCGACCGTGAGCACGCACCCATCAGGCCCCGATTTCACACGAAAGTAAATATGCTCGTCGACCGGCCCCGCATAGTCCGGCACCTCGAGTGGGCGGTACAGGAGAGCAAACCGATCCAGGACTTCGGGCGTGTTGCCCGAGATGCGGAAGATCCTTCCGAGAATTCGATACACGGCGGAACAGCACGTATCGCGGAGCATCAAGGGCAGGAGGACATCCGCCGCGTCCCCGGCTTCGAGTACGTCCATACAGACCCCACCCCACGGTTATTCCCGGAAGAAATTGGGACAAGCGCGGGTCGCGTCAGGACAGCGCGACCGTGAAGCAATTCTGCTCGTCCAGTTCGTCCCGATCATACGTCGTGATCTGAGGCTCTTCGAGGGTTACCTTGACGGTTTCTTCGTTCATGTGATGGTCCCCGTTCTTCTTGACGGCCCCATTAGACACCTGGCAGGGCCGTGATCAAAGCCAAAAACGGATGGATCTACGATGCGACCGACCGGGTGATGAGGCCCTGGTCGAGCAACTGGTCGAGCGCCCGTTGCACCAACGCCCCGACGTCCTTGCCGGCAGAGTCAAACTGTGCGCGAACGTTCGCTTCGATCGGTGCGGCTTCCGCCATCTCGCCAAGACAGGTCCAGACAAAGGCCGACGTCGCATTGAGGACATGCACGCGATCGGCCAGCTCGTCGATCAGCACGATTTCGCCGCCGACCTTTTGCTCCTTGATGCCCTGCTTCCTGATGTATCGCTCGATCATCATTTGGTACCGCCATGCTACCGTGCGCGGGCGCGTGCGCACGCCAAAAGCTTTGCTTTTTTCGAACGCCCGACTAGGCTCCGTGTCTTATCTCCGAGGAGTACGAACGTCCCATGAAATCAATGCATTCCCTTCTGGCCACTTTGTTCCTGGTTTCGACCAGCCTTGGATTCGCCGCCAAGGACGATACGAACGTGATCGTCGCGGGCAACGACCTCATCACGTCGATCCCCTCCTGTTTCGATGACGCGATCCGCGTTTCGGCCCTGATCAGTTCCGGCGGCAAGGTCAAGGTGGGCATCGTCGAAGCAGAGAGCAATCGGAGCTATCTCGTCAGCCCCGGCGAAAAGGCCGGCGACGTCGAGGTCGTCTCGGCGGACTACGAGAAGGAAACGGTCATACTTCGCCGCGGCACGGAGGATTGCATCCTGGTTCTCGCCGCCGACCCGAACGCGAAGCCGCCGCCTGAGCTCATCGAAGCCCTGGCCTCCTCCCCGCTTTACCGCGGCGAGGCGATCGAAAATTTCCTCAAGGAATTCCCGGACGCGATCGACAAAGGCCTGATCAAGTTTCCGCTGCCCATCTCGCCGCCCGCCAAGGGCAAGGGCGAGGGCATCGAGAAATTCCTGCGTGAAAACCCTGAACTGGCGAAGAAAGTCGACCAGCCCGTCGTCGGCCGCGGCGAAGGCATTGAGAAGTACCTGAAGGAACACCCGGAGATCAAAGTCAACGACCAGCCGATCTCCGAAGGCTCCCTCGGCCCCGGCATCGAGGCGGCCATGAAAGACAACCCGAAGATCATCACCAACGCGATCCCGGGCATCACGCCCCCGATGCCGCCGTCGGCCATGAAGCAGGTCGCGCCGTAGCCGGCGTTCCGACAGTGCCCATGACTTCGCCACGTACATGACGGACGATTCGTAGGGGAGAAGGGGTTCGCCACGTACATTGGGAGAAGGGATTGGGAGAAGGGGTTTGGGAGAAGGGGTCAGGTCTGTATTTTCATACATTTGAGGGCTTCTTCGAGACCGGCTGCAGCGCCTCGGTCACGATCCGCGCGCCTCCTGAATCGGGCGATCGCCTGGGCTGCGGCATAATAGTTGGTACCGCCAATCTTGCTGGTCAGCGTCCGCAAACTTATACCACCGTATTGACGCGCCAAGTACAAGGCCAAGTCACGCCCCCAATCACCGTGACGGTCCACAAATCGATCCCACTTTTCGCCCTTCACCCGCTCCACGACGCTGCAAATGTCCGGCCAGTCCGGCCGCACAGTGAGTTTGCGCACCGCTTTTTGCTCCAACCGATCGCCCTTTGCCATCCGCCGCAATCGGTCGATCCAATCCGCGTTGCCTTTCAGCAGGCCAGCCACCGCATCCTCGATCGGATTCTCGATTCGCGGCTCACCCAGTAGACGCTCCACGTGGAGGCGATAGGCACGCCGCTGCTCGGCCGGGTTTCCCCCAGCCCCAACTCCCAGCACAGGTTCAACCGTCAACCAGGATGGCACAGGCTTGCGTCCAATGTAGCAGGCATAGGAACTCCAACGAAATTGACGCAGGACCTTGACCCGCCGCGCGGCCAACTCTCTGCCCGGCGACTTCAACCCGAGCGACTCAAGTCGCCGGTCGCTCTTGCCCAAACCAAGGCTCTTGACCTGCACCGGATTCAGATGCACATAACGCGTAATTCCCCACGCCTCCCCAGGCCCCTCGAACAACACCGCGTGATAGCGTCCCTGGAATAGCGGCCCGACCCGCCTTCTTCGCCGGTTGAACCACATCGCGTACGACGTCTTTAACCACTGCATCGCCTGACTCAGGTTCCCTTCCGGCGTCTCCAAGACCAGGTGGACGTGATTCGGCATCAACGCATACGCATGCACCCGCACGGCAAGGCGCTCAGGCAGTTTGGAAAGCAACTCAAGTAAACGAAGATACGACGCATCATCGTCGAAGATCGCACGGCGCGCGATTCCGCGCGCCGTCACATGATACCACCCACCCGCGATTTCAATCCGAAGCGGCCTCGCCATGCCGCCTTATCGCCCAGACCATCAGGATGGTCAAGCGATTTGTATGATAGTACAGACCTGACCCCTTTCCTCCCCTTTCCTCTCCTTTCCTCTCCCTTTCCTCTCGCTGAAGGACTTGCTCACGCGCCTGCGCCGGGGACCGTTTCGCCACCCGCATCGCCGCTTAGCTTAGCCGTATTTTGCGGCGACTCAGGGACCGTTGACCCAAATGACAGTATTGTATACGCTTTGCTCCCAAATCTATCGAGAGGAGATAGTCAGACAATGCCACTTTCAAGAAGCGATATACAAAGCCGCATGGAAGCGATTCAGTGGTATCATGAATTTGATTTCGGAAATGGGCTTAAAACCACATCTTTTGCGCCCTATCGTGAACTCTGGGACATGACCAAAGCCTTCCTGGACCGCATAGACTTTAAGGGCAAGTCGGTGCTAGATATCGGCTGCTGGGACGGGTATTGGAGTTTCTACGCTGAACGTCGCGGGGCAAAGCGTGTGCTGGCTACCGACATGAATTCGCAACGCTGGGCAAAATGGAACATTGATTTGAAGCCAGCAAGTTCGGATCCGGTACCCAATGAAGGATTTCAACTGGCTCACGAAGTCTACGATTCAAAAGTCGAATACCGCGGCGATGTAAACGTCTACGACTTGATTTCCTTAGGATCACGCTTTGACATCGTCCTCTTTCTCGGGGTGCTCTATCACTTGACTCACCCGATGTATGCCATTACCCAGATCCGACACGTGGTTGCGAAAGAGGGCATTGCGGTGATTGAGAGTGGCGTAATAGCCGACGACAAGCGGTCACACATGGATTTCTACTACGGTGCCAACTATGGGTTAGAGCCTTACCGGAGGATGGATCCCAGCAATTGGACTTTACCTACGCGTCGCTGCCTGCGCGACATTTTGAAATCCAACTACTTTGATGTTGTGGCTGAAAGCGCGCTCCTTCATCCCGATGAGGCGCTGCGCGAGAGAGCAGACACATTAAGCAAATCGGATCGTCTGATCCAAGCTTTTGTTAAGCGCTTGTGTCGTCGCTATGACGTGCCGCTTCGAGACGAGGAGAATGTGCAGCGCTACGGACGTATGATTCTGCAGTGTGCCGCAGTACAGCGCGTGGACGCAAATTACCTGTACGCGCCTCTGATGGGCCTAGACGTCTACGATACACGATCAGCACCCTGAATTCCGGCGCAAAAGGGGAAAGACTTCCGTGGGCGAATGCAGCGTCACTTCCTGAAACAGCGGAACCGCGGGAGCAACCTCACAGCCCTTCCCGCCTAGGCGGGCAAGCGCCAACCGCTTCCGGCGCAGGTTGCGCCAGTGAGCGAACGTGCTGTAACAGGGGCCGTGGGATGACGCAAACGCAGCCCATAGCAGTCAACATGGCTCACCTTGGAAGCGCGGCTCGCCCCGATGCCTAGCAGGCAACTGGGGCATTTCCGACAACGCCCAGGCATCCGGGTGTCCCAGGGGACGCTCTGCTAGAGTGAATTCGTCCAGGATAGATCGATTTTCCGTCTCTGCTCTCCATCCTGTGATGTGAATATCAACCATCCTGTGCTGTTTGACACAACGGCATAGTCGCACTTGCCATCACCATCATAGTCAGCCACGAGTGAGGCGTACATGCTCGTATTGTCGGGGGCATAGACATTATGCCGGTCACCATTTGTTATTCCCTTGAATGACCACAATGATTGGCCATCATAGCCACTCAGGCCTGTTTGTCGAACCGCCTGATCTGCTTTCCCATCTCCATCATAGTCGCCCGGCACTGGGTACGCGCCACCCCAGCCAAAGTTATTTGAAACATAACCCGCTTGACTGCGCTGGATGAACCAGGAGCCATCCATGTCCTTGTTATAGATTGCAAGATCATTTGTCCCATCACCATCATAGTCCGCTGGCACGGGCGTACCACCTGAGTTATGCCCAAAATCGTTGCTCAGATATCCTAATGTTGAGCGCATGATACTCCAATATCCTATCGACAAGTTGTAGGCTCCCACATCTGCCTTTCCATCAGCATCATAATCCGCCGGGACAGGAAGAAAGCCGCTATTCCCCCATAAATGGGTGCTGACGCCACCGGTGCTGCTGCTATGAATATACCAATAGAATTCGCTATTTGTGTCAATCACACACAGGTCAGTCTTGTAGTCACCATCATAGTCTCGCGGCATTGGAACCAGACCTGGCGTATATCCGTACTGAGGAGCCCATACAAGCCCGTCTGAAGACCTCACTATCGTCCACCATGCGGTGTATGTGCCACCCTTCGTTGCGTACCCGTATGCCCAATGATCGGCGCGCCCATCTCCATCAAAGTCATACAACACCCGCTTTGGCTTCGAACCCGTGCTCGCCGGATCCGTTCCAGCCCTTACTTCCCACCCATCGTTGCAGCCATCCCCATCGGTATCAGACGATGTTGCACTCGTACCAAGCCAGTTTGTTTCTGCCCAGTCGAACAACTCGTCGCCGTCTGAATCAGTCGCACCGGCAAGCAACTCACGATTCCTGGGAAACGCCGGATCACCCCACTCAATAGTCGTTGTGTTGTTCGTCCAGACGATGTTCGCGGCTGCGTAACTAGTTTGGAAGTTCTCCCACACCACGTCACTCACGCCGTAGATGATATTTGACTCCACCCGGATATTTCGAGTTCCGTCATCCAAATAGATAGCTCCTGGCATATTAGGCCCGATTGAAACTATAGCTATATTGGTGTAACCGGGATTCATATAGAGATCACGTACTACGTTGTCGCGGATAATCGTTCCCGGCTGGCTGCCATGTGTGTAGATACCGCCCGAGTCATTAAAACGCCGCGCGACATCATAAACGTAATTATTTGCGATCAAACAATTTGTCTGCTCCGAGTAGCTTGGACCCCAATCCCATCCACACGTAATCCCATGGGCTGGTATCGATTTGACCGTGTTGTGGGTCACAATCGAATTAACGGACCGTGCAACCCAGATTCCGCCACAGTCATAATTAATCATCCCGCAGTGGTGCACGTAATTATTCGATACTACGTTTCCACTGGGTCTCATTGTCAAATCTTCCCAATAATCATAGTGATGCACCATATTGGTCTTCGCACCAATCATGACGCCGTTTCCGCCAATATCCGAGATTTCGCATTGCGTTATCCGGATACTGCTGCATCTTTCGAGGAGGCCGACACCACTGCATCCACTATGCTCAATACGGCATAAATTGAGCGTGCAATTGCTTGCGTTTGCGTACTCGACCGCAAACGGGAGAAGATACGTCTGGACGTTTGTTGAACTAAGCCGGCGCGGCGCCGGCAGCAAGACTCCCTTTTCTGGTGCGTTGGCGTAGGGATGCTCTCCTGGCGGGACCACTCGTGTAATAGGGCACGCGTGGCACCCCCGCCAGAAGGAGCATCACATGCAGGCGA
>JAZDKY010000002.1:0-18306 GCA_043802525.1 bacterium | reverse complement strand
TGGGGGGGGTGTTGTCCCAATAACATTATTTGCCGGTGGGGGGGGGGGGGGGGGCCCCCCCCCCCCCCCGCCAGCAGCGGGATGATTGGCGTCGGTCTGGAGCCGCCAAACTGCTTCCCCCGCGGCACAAGGCCGCGGGGGTCTTCAGCAAAACACGCTTGGACCAGGACTAGAATGAGATTGCGCGGGCCGCACCAAATCAGTAGCTAACACCCACGTGCGGTAACCCATGGGCACACACCACGTCAAAGCGGTCCGCCACGCGGCGTGGCTCATGGTCCAGCGCACGAGCCTCGTCGCAAGCGGTATCCTCTACGCCGCGATCGTGCCGCGCCTGATGGGCCCCGAGACCTATGGCCGTTACGCGGTCATGATGTCGTTGTCGGTGTGGTTCTACCTGATGGGCGAGCTCGGCCTGACGCAGTCCCTCGCGCGGTTCCTGCCGGAGCGAGCGGCGCTGAAGGATGAGGACGGAATCAAGTCGATCCTCGGCAGCGTGCTTGCGCTCCGCCTGACCACCGGCTTGGTTTCCGCGCTCGCCTACTTCGCGTGCATGAGCTGGTTTCTCGACGACATGCACCTGAAGACCCTCGCCGTTGTCGCGGCTGCGGTATTCGTCGGCGCGGCCGGGGAACTTTCGTTCTCGGTGCACCTCGGACTGAACCGCGCGGCGCGGTGGGGCATCAGCTTCGTGATCCGCCGCTGGGCCTACCTCCTCGCGATCCCGCTCGGGTATCGCCTAGGCGGTCTCACCGGCGCGGCGTCCGGCGCCGTTGCCACGGAACTGCTGGTGATGACGATCGGCTACGCCACATCGCGCGAACATTTTTCCTTCGCGCACCTGCGTGTTCGCGCCGCGGTCCTCAAGCCCATCCTGCGATTCGGAGTCATTCTCTTCGCGGGCAACATGATCCTCTCGACCTTCCGGCTGAGCGGCGAGGCGCTGGTGCGCCTCGCGAACGGGGACTACGAGCAGGTCGGCTTCTTCGGGCTCTCCATGAGCATCTTCATCGCGGCGGAGTCCGGCATCGTTCAGCTCGGCATGGCGTTCACACCCCTCTTCACCAGCCTCGCGCTGGCGGGAGACCGCGAGGCCTTGTCGATCTGGGTCGAGCGACTGATGCGAGGCCTCACCGTATTGGTGCTGCCCGTCGTGTTCGGCGCGCTGCTATTGGCCGATCATCTTGTACCGCTCCTGTTCGGCGCGGCCTTCCGGCCCGCCGCGCCGAACATGCTGCCGTTGACCATGACGCTGGCGGTGTTGATTCCGGGCACCATCGCCGGCGCGTTGGGCCTCGCGCTGACGCGGCCGGGCGTCACCCTTATCGCATCCGCCGTGCGGCTCGCCGGATTCTGGGGCGCCGGCTTCTTCCTTGTCCGCGCGCATGGAAGCCTGGGCGGATGCCTTGCGGCGCTCGGCGCGACGATCGGGTATTCCGCGGCGATGATCCTGCTGACGCGTCGACTGCAACCCTACACGTTGCGTCGATGGGCGCTGGCGATCCTCGTGGCGACCCCCGTGGCGCCGCTGGCGTGGTGCAAGGGCTCGCGCGGGCACGACATCATCCTGTTCCTCGCAGGCACGGCAGCCTACGGCGGGCTGGTGTTCGCCACGCGGGTCATCTCCTGGTCGGAGATCCGCTCGACGTTCGCCGCGGTCTCCGGACGCGAGGTGTCGGGATAGGCCCTGGATTAAGCCCGCTGCTGATGTCGCAAGGTAGGGCGGCTTCGATGCCTGCCCGCCTGCGGTGGGAAGCCGCCACCCCCACGACGGCGCTTTCATCGAAAGCGCCCCACCTCCAGAGATCCAGCACCAGCGTGGGGCGCCCAACCTCTCTCCACCGCGGGCAACAGGTAGTCGAACAGGAGTTGCGCGGCGAGCCGGTTGCCGGCTTCGTTCCAGTGCGTGTTGCGCGGAAGATAGAGGTCGCGCTCTTTCGCCTCGCGCAAGAACGGATCGAGGAGGTCCACATACGGGACGCCGCGCCCCGCGAGAAACGCACCGATCTTCTTCTGGACCAGCGCAAGGTCGTAATCCGCAGGATCGAGCCCGACTTTCGCGAACACGTTGCTCGCCAGCACGCCGCTGACCTGGAATTCATCGGGGTAGATCGCGACCGTGAAGCCGATGTTCCGCGCGGCGAGCAGGTCCTGCATCGCCGCGAGGTTTTCAAAAGCCAGGCCGTACTCGCCGGCAAAGTCGCCGCGGGCAAGGCGGGCCGTATTACACACCTGCATGCGCTGGCGCTCGACCTCGAGATAGACGTCGGGCTCAAAGACGATCGGCTCGCCCCGGGTGCGCGGTTTTTCCGCGGAGGTATGCAGCTTCCAGCGCTGCTTCACAAACGCCGCGAGGCGCCACCGGCCCACCATCGGCCGGCCGAGGAACAGCCGCTCGTTGCGCGCATCGATATCGAAATACATGTCGCCCACCACGATCCGCTTCCGGTGACGCACCGCATCGCAGACGTCATTGCCCGCGAAGAACCCGAGAACCACCCGGTCGGGGTTGTACTGGAGCCCGAACTTGCGGAGCATGGCGAGTTGCTCGCCGGTCGCGGTCATCGAATACCCGGTGTTGATGACGTCGACACGATGCGCTCCGAAGTGCTCCTCGAAGAGTCGTTCGAGCAGCACCGTGTAGTTCCATTCCTGCCCGCCCATCCAGCTGAAGGAATCGCCGGCAAACACGATCCGGTACGCGCCCGGTTCCTTCTGCAGCGGGTAATCACGGTCGTTGAAACCGAACCGGTTCGATCCGTCCGCGCCGGGCCGCACGCGAAACCCGAGCTCGCGGTCGTATTCGTAGAACCCCCGGAACAGCCAGGGCTCGCACAGGATGATCAGGACCTCGATCGCCAGGAGCGCGAACGCAGCCATGACGAGCGAGAACACAGCCTTTTTCGTGACGTTTCCAATCATTGGAATCTTATGGCTCTCTTTTTTCTCGCCTGCTCCCTCCCGCCTGTCGGGAGGGCGGGCAGGCAATCATTGGAAACAGCGTACGCGCGGCAAGAACTTTCGGTGGAGGGTCAGGCTGAATGTTGGTCCGCTTTACTGACGTTCGCGAAATATTGTGACGCTTCAGGCACCAGACGCCGCGTGGGGGCACGCGGCCTACAGCGGTTGTAGGCCCGGTCCCCTGACCGGGCGCCGTCACAATATTTTGCGAGTATCAATAGGCAGGGCGGTGCGTCCCTGCACCGCCGCCTGCCGAGAATCGTCGAGGGACGAGGAGTCAAATGGAAGCGCTACCGGTTTTCTACACCACGGGCACCCCGAGCTCCCGCGCCGCCTCGCCGCAGATCGCGCGGATGACCTCGCGGTCACTGTCATCGAGGAGTTCCGCGCGGCTGCGCGACGCGGAGGGACGGATCCGCTCCACGGGACGCCCGGCGCGCCAGCCCGCGAGCATGCGGCAAAGCTCGCGCATCGGGTGAACGACAAGGTCCTCGTACCGGACGAGGATCACCCGGTCGCGGCGCCGGAGGACTATTTCCGCCAGGAACAGCCACCAGCGGGCGAACCGCTCCGAGAGGTCTGCGACGCCCGCAACGTGAGCCTGTTTCTCCTCGTCTGCAGGCTCGAGAAACGAACAGAGGTCGACCGGGTCCAAAGCGTTTCCTTTCCAGGACGCGACGGTATCGAACGGGTTCCGGACCACGACGATAAACCGCGCGTCGGGGAGTATGTGCAAGGCGGCGCCCAACCGGGGCAGCAAGGCAGCCGTGTTCCTTGTTCCAAGAATGAAATCCGCCGCGTCGACACGCGGCAGGCGGGCAACGCCGTCGGCCGTGCTCGCGACGAGCTCACCGTCCAGTACGCGACGGCGGATATCGCGGTAGTACGCGGCCATGCGCCAGGGCACGGAGTCCTCGGCCAGGGAAACGGTCACGTCCTCCGGCTCGTTGATGACGAGGCAGTTGCTGAAACGGCGAAGCAGGTCGCACAGGTGGCCGGACCCGCTGCGGGGGATTCCGGTGATGGCGAGCTCCGGCCCTTCGAACGAGACAGGTTTCGACGACGGCCACCAGCGCCGGCGCGGGCGCACGGCATAGGGGCGGAGCAGCGGGGCCCAGTCCGGCAGTGCGGCCATGGCCGATGCAATCCCGGGATGTTCGGAGGCCAGTTCGTGCACGAGCGCGTTGACCTGCGGCTCGCGCCGGATGATCCGCGGCCCGTGGTAGCGGCAGAACAACGGCGGCGGGGCGTCCTTCAGCGGGCGCAGGTGCAACGGGTAGTCATAGCGTTCGTTCAGCACGTCGTACGGGACACCGAGTGCGTGGACAGCGACCGCGAGCGAGGGCTGGTCCGACGCGTTCACCAGCTTCGCCATTGCGGGATCCGCGCGGAACTTGAGCGCAATCTCCTGCCATGCATCGGCGAGGTTGACGCCCCGCTCGACCGCGATGAAGCCGCTGTTGAACAGCGGGGGGCCCGGGGCCTCCGACACCGTTGACGGCATCTGCCGGTCGGGGAACGCCACGCCTGCCAGGGCGTAGGCGGCCCGCCACACGTCCTCGGACCGGGTGAATTCCTGGAGGTCGGCCGGCTTGAGGTTCAGCGGAACGCCAAAGCGGGGTTCGTCGTGGAAGGGAGCCGTGCAGAGCACGTCGGAGTCCAGAAATATGACCTTCTCGGCGACCGCCTTCACGCGGAGACAGGAAATCTTGACCGCGTTGATGAAATCCCGGTCCACGACGTTCCGGACAACTTCGGTGCGGACGCCGAGGCGTTGGAAGAATGCGAGCGTGGCCGGATCCGGTTCGCCCCACACGTCAGGCGCGTGGATACAGGCGACCAACTCATGCCGGCAGCGAAGGTTCTTCTTAAGCGACGCCGCGAGGAGCATGGATTCGACCTCGAGGTCTCCCCGCTGGCAGACAAAGACAAACGCATAACGCCTGGACCGCATCGGGGAGCCCCGCGCGGAACCATGTTGATGAAATGAACTCCCGAATGCGCCCTGCATACAAATTCCGGCAGCCGCGCGCACTTTGTTCGCGCCGACTCGCCGTCTTTGCGTATAGTCTGCGCCGGGCTGCACGGCAAGGACCGTCACCCCGAGGCATCTTCCATCATGCAACTGCTCGTACTAGGCATGCATCGGTCGGGCACTTCGATGGTGACCCGGCTGCTGAACCTGATGGGCGCATCCCTCGGGCCGCAGGAGTACATCATCGCCCCGGACACGCGAAATCCGGCAGGCTACTGGGAACGCGCGGATGTGTTCGGTGTCAACGAGGAGCTTCTCCGGGCGGCGGGAACATCCTGGGATCGACCCGAAGGCTTCGACCCCGCGGCGGTTCCCGGCGAGGCGCTGCGGATGTTCCGGGAGCGCGCGCGGGCGATCATCGCCAACCTCGAACCGTTCCGGACCTGGGTGATGAAGGACCCCCGCCTGAGTATCCTGTTCCCCTTGTGGCGACCGATGCTGGAAAGCCCCCTGTGCGTCGTCACCTTCCGCAACCCGCTCGACGTGGCGCGCTCCCTCGAACACCGCGACGGGTTTCTGCTCGAGCGCGGCCTGGCGCTCTGGGAGCGGTACATGACAGCGGCGCTGGCCGCGACGGCGGACGTGCCGCGCGTGCTGGTGTCGTACGAGGAAACCCTCGCACAACCCGCCACCGCGCCCCGCCGCCTGTTGACCGACCTGGTTTCACGCGGAGCCCGGGACTTGCGGTGGCCGGATGCCGGATCGCCGATGGATGTCGTCCAGGCCGGCCTGTGCCACCATCACGCATCGGCACAGGACACGATGAGGATGCTCACCGGCCCGCAGCGCGAACTCTACGCCCTGCTCTGCGAAGGCGCGGCGGTTTCAGGCCGTCCGAATCGGACACGCGGAGCGTGCCCCTCCAGGGAGACCGATATGCGGTCCTGATTGATCGCGCGGAAACGCCTCAGGATTTCGACGCTGCGTCCATGAGCGCGGTGGCAAAGGCCTGGACGGAGGGCCAACGTTCGTTCCGCTCGGGCGCGATGGCCTTTCCGATCACGCGGAGAATTTCATCCGGCAACCCCGACAGCTTCGCGGGGATCAGCGCGAGGACTTCTTCGAGCGACGAGTCGCGCGGGAACGGCGTCTGGCCGAGCAACAGCTCGTGCACAATGATGCCGAGCGAATACACGTCGGTCCGGGCATCAAGCGTCTCGCCGCGGATGTGCTCGGGGCTCATGTAGACCGGCGTGCCGACCACGCGGTCGTCCTCGCGCTGCGAATCGAGCAGGCACGCGACACCGAAATCGATGACCTTCAGCACGCCATCCTTGCTCAGCAGCAGGTTCGCCGGCTTGAGGTCGCGGTGCAGCACCTGGTGCCGGTGCGCGTACGACAACGCTTCGGAGCAGACCTGCACGACCTGGCGGACCGTGCCGATCGGCAGCTTGCCGTAGCGCATGAGGATCTCCCAGAACGTGCGGCCCTCGACGTATTCCATCACGAGATAGTAGTTGTCGCCGGTTTTCTGGAGGTTGTGCAGCCGGACGATGTGCCGGTGCGAGAGCTGCATCGCGATCCGCGCCTCTTCCTTGAGGATGGACTCCGCGAGCTTGTCCTTCGTGAAGCTCGACCCGAGCACCTTGATCGCGACCGGCATGTTGAGCAGGAGATCCTGCGCCTTGTAAACCGTGCCCATGCCTCCCTCACCGAGCACCTGCTCCAGTTTGTAGCGGCCGCCGATCAAGCTTTCGTCCTCGTGCGCGGACTTGCTCTGGAAAATCTTGGGGACCATCGAGTCCTTCTGAGGCTCGGGCTTCACCTGCTTGCGCGTCGGCGGCGGCACATGGGATGACGTGATCTCGCGCGCGAGCTTCTGGAGCTGCGCCTGCTGGCGCGTCAACGTCCCGTAACGGATCGCGCCCGCCTGCACGATGCTGACCAGTTCCTCTTTCTTCCACGGCTTGGCGATCGACTTCCAGATACCGCCCTCGTTGATCGCCTTCATGATCGTGCACGGGTCGGTCGCGCCCGTGACGACGATGGAGACGATGTTCGGGTTGTACTCCTTGGCCGTCGAAAGAACCTTGTTGCCATCGATCCCCGGCATCATGAGGTCGCACAGCAGCACGGAAATCTCGCGCGTCTTCAGCAGGTGAATCGCTTCAGCAGGCGAACTGGTCGGGATGATCACGAACGGCAGGTCCACCAGTTGCCGCTGGATCAGGCTCAGGATCGGCTCTTCGTTGTCGACGACGAGCACTTCATGGACATCGCGTTTGTCGGCTGCCATGCAAAAAGGTCTCCAGGAGCAAGACTCTTATTGTACGGCAAATCCGCGAATAAGTTCAGACCGGTCCATGACCAATTCCTCCCCAACCAACGGACGTGGGAGCCCGGCCTGGTTCGTCCTGGAACAAGCGCGTTATCGAGGAGGCCCCCGTCAGCTTGTTTGGCGGCTGGCAGTATGCATCTGACTCGGCCTGCAGCCGCCAAACTGATTCACCCGCGGCACAAGGCCGCAGGGGTCTTCAGCAAAACGCGCTTGGACCTGGGCTGGTGGGACTTGGTTATTGGCTATTCGATGACCACGACCTGCGTCGCGCCGGTCTGCGTGTACGTGACGCGGGTGACGTCGCGCTGCGTCGTGAACGCCGCGGGCTTGCCGTCGATCATGATGCGCCGGATCGGCTTCCTGCTCCGCAGCTCGACCACGCCCGCCGAACCGACCGGCCCGCGAAGCGTGACCCTGTTCGCCTTGCGCGAGAGCAGTTCGCCGTGCGCGAACACCAGGTCGAGCGACGGCGAGAGCCTCACCTGCACCGGCAGCATCAGCCCGACCAGGCTATCGACCTCGATGCAGCCGAGGTCGATCTCGCCCCTGCCCCGCGGATCCCGCACGCGTACGTGCGCCGACATGGGCATGCGGTGGAAGTTGCCGACAAACGTGACCGCCTCGGCGCCTGCCGCGCTTCGAGCGGGGTCCGCGAAGCGCGTCTCGACGATCAGATTGTCGTTGTCCGCCATCGCGTTCCGGCGCAGCTGGGGAAACTGGATCATCGCGCTCCAGAGATCGGGATGTTCCTCGATCGTGTAGTTGTGGAAATAGCCGAAGTACCGGACGGTCCCCTTCCCGACCTTTTTTTCGATGCCAACGACCTGGTCGTTGGCGTCGCGGGCCAGGATCCTGGATCCACCATGGGCGACGATGTACGGCAGCGTCGCGACGGGAATGTCCTTCAACTTGTCCATGTACACGCGGTTGGTCGTGCTGCGGCCGGTCACCTTGATGCCCAGCGCGTCGCCGAGGATCGTGCACGGGCGGAAATCGCGATCGAAGCGCGGCGCCATCGGGTAGAGCACGAGTCGCCCGCCCGATTTCACGTACGCGGCCAGTTTCGCCTGCGTCGCCGCGTCCATGACGTCGGTCGCCATGACGACCAGCGTGTCGAATTTCCGGAGGTTGGCGACGGAGCGCGTCGTGATGTCGGCGAAACTGTACGGGATGCTCTTCTTGACGAGGATGCGGATCAGGCCGTCGAACAGCGAACGATTCCTGAACTCGACCGGGTCCATGCTCAGGCTGAGCTTGCCGGCGTCGAGCTTCGTCTGCTTCTGCAGCGTCGGCACGATGAACTCGGTCTCGTACAGGTGCGGGTAGAAGGCGACCGCGATGCCCGAGGGGCGTTTGGACTGCACGATCGTGTCACCGTTGGCTTTGAGCCACTCGCCCAGTTCCTGCACGGCCTGGAAGGTCGGTTGCCGGTTGCCCTTGTAGTCGACCGCATTGTACCAATAGAAAAGCGGTCCGTCGCTGCCGCGTCCGCGCGGGTTGCGGCCCTGCGAGAACATGTAGAAGTTCATCCCGGTCAGGCCGTGGATGATACAGAGCCTCCAGAACAGGCCCAGCTCCGTCGGGTAGGTCTGCACGCCGTGTTCCCGGCTGCCGCACTGGAGCTCGGCCGAATAGAGCGGACCGCGCTGGCGCTGCAGTTCCTCGGCCATCTGGTTCGCGACGATGCCGTCGTGGATGTTGTAGGGCGACACGTATTCCGGGATGTGGTCCAGCCCGAACAGGAGGTCGGGCACCTGCTTCGCCGTCTCGCGGTGGAACGTTCCGTTCATGACAAACTCGTGCGCGCGGCCGAACACCCAGCCGCCGACGTTCGTGAAGAACGGCGTCTTCACGCCCGAGCGGCGCAGCGTGTCGTTCAGAAACTTCACATAATCCCCGTACAGCCAGCGGTGGTAATCGTGCCACAACCTGTACAGGACCGCCTCCGACCGCGAGTCGCACATCCTGGATGGCGGAGGGATGTCATCGTGCGACACGTACGCATGGACGGATCGGGGCGGCAACTGCACCGCGTGTTGAAACAGGGGTGCCTTCGTGTCGTCCACCGCATCGGTGAGGTCGAGAAGCGCGGACAGCTTGCGGATGTCGGGATGCTGGTCGCGCAGGTAGCGGTGCCACGAGGCGATGTTGGACTTCGAGTACTCGCCGCGCGCGCCGAGCCACTGGAAGATGCCGATTTCGTTGTCGAGCTGAAGCATCAGGATGCCGCCGCGCTTGCGCGACTGGCGAGGAACGACGATCTTGCGCGCGAAGGTGGTCAGCCACGCCGCCGCCTTCTTGCGGAACAGCGGGTTGACGGTCGATACGAAAGCCGAACCCCACGGATTGCCCTGGTCATCCAGCGCGAGCGTCTCGGGATAGGTGTCGACCAGCCACTGCGGGATACCCTGGTCGGTCGTCTCGGCCATCACGTACGGGCCGGGCTTGAGCGTGACGTGCAGGTTGAACTTCGCAGCCAGGTCGACGAACCCGGCGAGGTCACGCTCTGGATGCGTACGGCCGGTCAGGTCGATCGTGCCTTCCTTGAACTCGTGCCACGACCACGGGACGTAGGTCGACACCGCGTTGCAGCCCGCATCAACGACAGCCTGGAGATGCTTTGCCCAGAACTTCTTTGGGATGCGGAAGTAGTGAACTTCGCTGGAGTAGAGAAAACTGTCCTTCCCGTTGATCCTGAAAACGGTTCCAGCAATTCGGCACGTCGTCGTCATATTCCCCCAACACCTTGTGAATTCAGTAGATACCCCTGAAAAACGAAGTGCGCATTAATAGCGGATGCACTGCTCATTGGAAAGTGAAGAAATAATACACGGTACAAGGATGAACGTTAACATCGCAGTGGGAGCGGTATTATGGAGGCGCCGGAAAGCGCGTGTCGACGGCAAAGTCGGCAGGACCGAAGGCGTCGGCCGATTCCAGGTCAATAAGGTCCGCACCGGAACAAAAGGTTTTCCACCCCTTGCCCGCCACGTCCACACCCGGTGAGATGCGCTCTTCATGATCCACCACCGCTGTCCGGATCGACCGCGAATGGAGTGCGCAGGCTTGCCTGCGCCATGTCACGGCGCAGCTTGCTGCGACTGACAAAACGGCCCCGCTCGGAGCGGGGTAAACGGCAAGCTTGCCCAGCCCAAGACGGGGCCGCCGCACTCCATATCCGACTGGACCTCTCATCGCTCCTCCAAATACTTCATGGCCTGATCCACCCACGCGTGATGCAGGTCGACGAACCGGCTGATTTCATTCGTTCCCGCACCCCAATCGAGCGCGTCATATAGGAAGGCCACGTGCGACCCGCTCGCGGCAACGGCCGGACTGCCGTTGGCGAACGACTTCAGGACCTTGAGCTTCGAACGCGCACCCTCTCCCAGACCAAGGACCCATTTTGAGTCGCCCGAAATCGTCTCCTTCCCGTCCCGAAGGACTACCGTCGTATTCGTCGTTGCCCCACCGCTGACCTTCACCGCACCGCGGATCCGGATCCACCGCGCGTCGGGCAGGCGCAGCGCCACCAGTTTGCGATGCGGGTCGACCGGCAACGCGATGGCGCTCCAGTACTCGCCGGCGATCTTGACGCCCTCCGTCATCACCGGCTTGAATCGTGTGTCGGAAACGGTGGGACCGAGGATGGCGACCGTGCTCCCGTCGTCCGCGTATACCAACTCGCAGGAAGCCGCCGCATCGCCGTCCGTTGACCCGGCCAGGAGTTCAACCTGCTTGCAGTATCCCTTCGACAGTTTCAACGTCTGGCCCGTGCAGGTGACAGGGCCCGCGAGGTGATTCCTCCAAGTCCACGCCTTTTCTTCGTACCAGGGAATCCACGACCACCAGGGTTTCTTCTCCGGGAGGTCCTTGCCGGTCGCCGGGTCAAACGCCGTGCGCGTTTCCATCACCGCATCCTGGTCAAGCCGCAGGGATTCACGGAGCCAGGACGGCGTGGGCCGCATCGCGTCGTCGAGCAGGCCGGCGTCGCCGAAGGAAAGGGTCTTCCGATCCATCAACGCCGCGCGGTCGCGGTAGCTGAGGATCTCGGAGACGGTCGACAGGAGCACGATCGGCTTGTCGTCGCGCGGCAGCGTCCGCGCGAAGGCGAACCCGCGCCACAGTTTCTTGAAATCCGCCGTGACCTCTTGCGCGAACGCCGCGCCGGCGTCGCGGTCGCCCCCGCGCAGCCCGATCCAGTACTGATCGACCCTGCCGCGCAGCGCGTCGAGGAACGCCTTCTCCCAGAGAAACACGAAACTCTTGATCTGCTTGAACCCGGGCCGATGCGTGGCGATCGCGTAGTCGGGATAGTAGATCCACGCCTGCGGTTCGGGATCGGGCATGTCCGCAGCGGCAAACGCGCGATTGATCGCATCGCCGACAAATGCCTGCGGCTTCCGCGTGCCGTCATCGCGCAGGTACCCGAAATCGCCCTCGGGCACCTTGTCGTAGAGCTTGAAGTAGCCATAGCCGCTCACCCATGGCAGCACGTTGAGCAGCGAGAACTGCATCGCGTAGCACTTCGCGGCGACGTCCTCGTCGCGCGGCTCCATCATCGCGTAGCCGAGGTTGGGCGGGTTCTGCTCGAGCGGCGACGTGCGCCAGCCGCTCTCGCTGATGTACGTTGGCCCGCCCTGCATGTCGTAGTGCCAGCGCGTCTCGTAGATCAGCTTGCAGAGCGCCGGCAGGTCGCGCTGGTAGTCGTCGACCGTGTTGTAGTGCACGGGCGACATGAAATCGATGCCGGCGTCCGGCGAGGGGTTCGTGTCCGGCACGCACTCGGGATGTTCCGTCGTCGCCGTGACGAGAACGCCGTCCGATTCCGCCTTGAGGTACGCGGCAAGGTCACCCAGGAAGTCCGCCTGGGTCCACAGCACATACTGGTAGACGTCCACGCGCCACGGATTGTTGCCGAGCGGATGGAACATCCCATCCCTTGCCGCGCGACGGTCATGGAGGATGCCGTCGAAACCCGCGAAGGAGGTGTCCCACGCCGCGTTCATTGCTTCCACGGATCCGTAGCGATGCTTGAGCCACTCGGGGAACCGGTCGAGGCCGTGCGGGCCCAGCTTGGGCTGGTCGATGCGCATGGTCCCCGACCACTCGACCGGGAAAAGCCAGCGGTTGTCCGTGTCGATCGCAAGCACGCTCGGATGGCGGCGAACCTGGGCCAGGAGCCCTGCATACCGCTTCTTCGCCTTTTCGCGGAACGTGGGGTCCATGAGATCCGGAAATTCGCGCTGGTCCGGCGACAGTCCCTGGATGTCGTTGAACGCGGTACGGAAATAGACCGCCAGCTCGTTTTCGTCGCACCACGCGAGCATCCCGGAAATCATCTGGTCGCCGTAGAGGTTCAGCGTGTTGAACCCGAGCGACTTGATCAGCGCGAGGTGGCGGATGAGTTTCTCCTTGTCGACCCGATTGGCCAGCGGGCCACGCTCCGGGCCGTAGGCCCAGACCATGCCGACCGATTTGAACGGCGTCCCGTCCGGCGCGACCAGGCACGGCTTGCCGTTGACCTGCTCGACACGGAACCGGGTCCCCGCCTCCCAAGCCGCCGACGCATGCGCGGCAGCGAGCGCAATGACAAGGAACGCAATGGGTCTCTTCATGATGGCCAGCACACGCAGGCACTCTAGCACCGGGCCCCGGACCGTGACGACTTCAACTTTTATTTGCTGGCCTGTCCCCGGCGTATCGCGCAATGTTTCATTGGAACCGGTTTTATGGGAGGACCATGAAGAAGGCGAAGAAGGCGGGCATCTCGGCAGACGACGAGACGGCCGTGAAGGAGCGGACCAAATCGCGGCCCACCCTGATGGATGTGGTGCGGGAGTCGGGCACGTCGAAGGCCACCGTCTCGCGCGTCTTGAACAACCGCCCGGGCGTCGTTCCGGCCTTGCGCGAGAAAGTCACGGCGGCGATCAAGAAACTGAACTACACGCCGGTCGCCGCGGCGCGGGCCCTGTCCCTCTCCCGGAGCAACACGCTCGGGCTCGTCTTTCAGGACATCACCGCGGGCTGGCTGCTCAACGTGTTCCGCGGTGTCATGCATGTCGCCACCGGCACCGGGTACAGCGTGGTGACCGCGCTCTCGACCGTGCCGAACGATGAACTGCTTCTCCCAAGCCGGCTGCTCGCCGAGGGACGCGTGGATGGCATGGTCTGGTACGACCCGCGCATCACGCCGGAGGTGATCGCGGAGATCAAGTCGCGTCGCATTCCCTTCGTCGTGGTCCAGAAGCAGATCAACGACCCCGACGTCAACACGGTGAGCATCGAGAACGTCTGCGGCGCATACCTTGCGACGAAGCACCTGCTCGACCTCGGTTACCGCCGCGTCATGCTCGTGACCGGCGGCGACGACAACGAGGATTCGCGACAGCGCCTGCAAGGCGCGCGGCAGGCGCTCACCGAATTCCATATCAAGCCGGCCGCCGTCCCGACCCTCATCGGGCGCCACGTCGGCGTCCATGCCATCAAGGCGCTCGCCGCCTACCTCGAGGAGGGCCATCACCTGCCTGAGGCGATTTTTGCATTCAACGACAACATGGCCGTCGCGATCCTGCAGTGGCTTCGCGCGCGCGGCACGCGCGTGCCCGAAGACGTCGCCGTCGTGGGCTTCGACGGCACGGACGAGGCGGACCACGTCGGCCTCACCACCATCGCCACGCCGATGTACGAAACCGGCATCCTGGCGGCGCAGATCCTGCTCGACCTCATCTCCAACGGCGCCGAGGACAAGAAAGCCCGCCAGATCCTCCTCAGCGGCCACCTCGTCATCCGCGACTCCTGCGGCGCCCGTTTGCGCCATGCGTAAATGGAAACGCCCGCGGCGAAGCCGCAGGCGGTGAACGGCAAGTGACCGGTAACCAGTACGCAGTCCGAACAACACCGGTCACAGGACACCGGTCACCGATTACCGCCCGAAAGGCACACGCACCAGATTCCCCGCCGGGCTCTTCCCCTCCATCGGGATCTCGCCGAACCACGCTTTGACGGCGGCCTTCTGGCTGTCCGGACAGGAGGAGTGGACGTTGATCAGGTTCGGGAGCGTGCGGAACATCCTCAGGTGATACGGCGATCCGAACGAGGTGCAGACCAGGCCGGGATGATCCCATAGGTCGCCGAGAAAGATGCGGTTTTGCGGGCCGACACAACGGATCGACGAAATCGCCCACGAGGCCTTGAAGAAGAAATTGAGAAAGACCACATCGTACTGGCCAACCTTCTCGCACAAGAACATGTCGGTCGGATTCCGCAGGTGATCCACTTCGTACCCGCGCTTCTTCAACTCGGCGTCCACCTCGGCCAGGTCAAGGTCGTCGAAGGACAGCGTGACCGTCAGGACTTTCGCGCCCTTCTTCAGCTTCAAGGGCACGCGCTTGTCAAAGTCACGCACCTGTACAATAGCCTTCTCCGCCATGCGGCGGCTCGCGTCCGATATCTCCTGCAACTCAATCGGCGTCGGGTCCGGTGCGGCAAGTTCGCCGGTGTGCAGGCCGAGACGGGCCTTGAACTCAAGGACGTGGCGCGCGGCGTCGGTGACGCGCTCTTCCGACAGTTCGCCCGATTTCACCGCCTCGTCGAGGTACGCGTAGTCGCGGGGCAGGCGCGGGAAAAGCAGCATGTCGCAGCCCGACTTGATGCACGCGACCGTGCGGTCGCGGCGGTTCATGTAGCCGCTCACGCCGCCCATGCTCATGTCGTCCGTGACGATCAGTCCCCGAAACCCCATTTCCTTGCGGAGCAGGTCGGTCACGATGCGAGGGCTCACGCTCGCGGGCCGGTAGGCCCCGCGGTAATCGGCCTGGTGGTCCCATGCCGGCAACGCGATGTGGCCGATCATCACGCTCCACACGCCCGCGTCGAAGAGCGCGGCAAACGTCCGGCCGGAGATGTTCTTCCACTGGTCCATTGAAAGCGAGTTGACCGATGTGACGACGTGCTGGTCGAGATCATCGATGCCGTCGCCGGGAAAATGTTTCACGCACGCGGCGAGCCCGTGGTCCTGCATGCCGCGCATCACGGCGGACGCGAGACGGGCGACGCGATCCGGATCGTCGCCGAACGAGCGCGTGTTCACGATGGGGTTCTCCGGGTTGACGTTGACGTCGACCACGGGCGCGTAGGTCCAGTGGATGCCGAGCGAGCGGCCCTGCCGGGCCGAGGCCTTGCCCATGAGATACGCAAGGTCCGCGTCGTCCGCCGCCGCGGTGGCGAGCGGTTCGGGAAACGCGGTCGCACCGTGCACGATCATGCCCGCGCCGTTCTCGAGGTCGGCTGCGATGACCAGCGGCACCTTGCTCATCGCTTGGAACTCGCGCAGCTTCGCTCGATGCTTCTCGGCTGTGGCGCCGAAGGTGAAGACGCCACCGAGCGGGATCTCCTCGAGGACCCGCACGGTCTGGTCGAACATCTCGTAATCGCAGCCGCAGTTCGGGATGAGGATCTGCCCGATGCGCTCCTCGATCGTCATCGCGTTGAGCGTCTTCTCGACCCACTTCTCTTGGGCAACATCCAACGTCAGCATATCACCAGCAACCGGTTTCATATGGTCGGCCACTCGACTAGAACCGAGGTATGGATTCAACGGGCAAATCGGCCAAGCGTGGATTGCACGCGTCCTTGTCAGACAGGATCGGATTTGTAACAGGCCATTCGATAGCAAGTTGCGGATCGTTCCAGATGACGCCTTGGTCGTCCTTCGGCGCGTACAATTCTGTACATTTATACATCACGTCCGCTTCGTCGCTCAGGACAACGAATCCGTGCACCAAGCCAGGCGGGACGTACAACTGGCGATGATTTTTGCTGCCCAGCACAACGCCGTACGACTTCAGGTAGGCCGGGGATCCGCGCCGGATATCGACCGCTACGTCCCAGATCTCCCCGCAGATGACATAGACCAGTTTCCCTTGAGGCGTGCCGCGCTGGAAATGCATGCCGCGCAGGACGTGCTTCCGCGAGCGCGAATAGTTGTCCTGCACAAAGACGCCGGGAATCCCCGCGTCGGCATATTTCTTCTGGTGGAACGTCTCGGTGAAGAACCCGCGCCCGTCGGGATAGACATCGGTTTCGACAAGGACCAAGCCGGGAATATCGAGGTTCGTGAATTTCATTTCGGAGGTTTCAGGTGTCAGGTTTCCGCGTGAGCGGGACGTTGTCCCGCAACGCGGGACTCACGTCCAGGTGTCAGCTCCGATCTTCCTGACACCTGACACCCGACACCTGACACCTATTCCTCCTCCAGCATGCGCAGCAGGTATTGTCCGTACTCGTTCTTCTTCAGCGATTCGGCGAGTTCGCGAACGCGGTCGGCGGTGATGTAGCCCATGCGGTACGCGATTTCCTCGATGCACGCGATCTTGAGACCCTGCCGCTCTTCGATCGTCTGCACGTAGTGCGACGCCTCGAGCAGCGATTCGTGCGTGCCCGTGTCAAGCCACGCAAACCCGCGGCCGAGCAGCTCGACCTTGAGCTGCTTGCGCCGCAGGTACTCGCGGTTCACGTCCGTGATCTCCAGTTCACCGCGCGGCGACGGCTCCATGTTCTCCGCAATGCTCACGACGTTGTTGTCATAGAAATAGAGGCCCGGGACGGCATGGCGGGACTTCGGTTTCGCGGGCTTCTCCTCGATGTCGAGGACGTTGCCTTCCTTGTCGAACGACACCACGCCGTACCGCTCGGGGTCCTTCACGAGGTACCCGAAAATGAGCCCGCCCTTGTTCATGTCGCCCGCGCGCTTGAGGATGCCGGACAGGTCGTGACCGAAGAAAATATTGTCGCCCAGCACCAGCGCGACCGGATCCCTGCCGATGAACGGCTTGCCGATGATGAACGCCTGTGCCAGCCCCTCGGGCCGCGGCTGCTCGGCATAGGAAAAATTCAGGCCAACCTGCGATCCGTCACCCATCAGCTCGCGAAAACGAGGCAGGTCCTGCGGCGTGGAGATGATGAGGATGTCCCGGATGCCGGCCAGCATGAGGACCGACAGCGGGTAATAGATCATCGGCTTGTCGTACACCGGCAGCAGCTGCTTGCTGACCACCCGCGTGATCGGATAAAGCCGCGTCCCGGAGCCGCCGGCGAGAATGATGCCCTTCATGGGAGGGATGTTGGCGGGTTAGTGATACGGCGGCAAGTTTTTCTGGTGCTTGAGCCCGGGGACGCGCTGGAAGTGATCGTCGGTGGTCACGAGCGTTGCCTCCCTGACGATCGCGCATTGTGCGATAATGACATCGGCGACCGGAATGATATGACCCTTACGATCCATCGACCATGCTAAATCGGCCGCGCCATGGAGCACGGCGCTGGTCAGCGGAACCTCCTGCATGACATCAAACAGCGCTTCGACCCGTTCCTTCATCTGCGTGGACAATACACCGCGCAACACTTCCATCCGCACGACGCCACAGGTCAACACCTCACCGCGATTGAGCCACGGGAGAAGATGTTCCCCTGGGTTTTCCCTGCGACGGAGCCAATCAACGATCACGCACGAATCAACAAGAATCACGCCCAGCCGCCTTTTTTCCTGACGTACTTGGGCTTTTCCATCTTGCGCAATTTGATCACATCATAAGCCGGATCAATGACTGGCCCCTCCGCCACATAGAAGGGCTCTTTCATCAGCTTCTCCACCTTGGCGAGCCGCTCCGCCTCGGCCAACGCATAATCAAGGGCACCCTTGCGCGTCTTGAAGCCCTTCAACTTCATGACATTCAGAAGCTTCTTCTCGTCAAGATCCACCGTCGTCTTCATACGGGTAATAGTACGGGTGACATGCCCGTACGTAAAGCCGTACTTTCAGGCCATGGGCAGAACATCTAGCCCGGTTTATTCATGAACGTCGACGCGTTCATGAATGAACCGCTTTGCCTGCGGGCACGCGGACGCGCCCGCAGGCAAAGACGTGATGCAACGCGGTGTCACACCGCGTTGCAAACGTGGCAGCCCCGTTTGGATGCGGCACAGCCGCATCCATCACGGCCGCGGAGCGGCGGATTGTTCGCGCTTCGCGAAT
>JAZDKY010000001.1:0-65231 GCA_043802525.1 bacterium | reverse complement strand
TCCCCCATCAGTTCGCCCCAGCCCGTCCATTCCCAGTCCGACGGGTGGGCCACCTGGCCGGCACGGACCATGTTCAGGTCGATGTACCGCATGCACCGCCAGAGGTGTTCTCCGTCTTCGATCATGGCGGCATGGTAGCGGTCCGACCAGAATGCCCCGGACCTGCGCTTCCGCTGATTGTAGGCCTGTGCCATTCCGCCTGCGACCCGCTGCATGAAGCGGGCGAGTTCATCCGGTGTGGAAGCCTTCAGCAGCAGGTGCACGTGGTTGCTCGTGATGCAGTACGTCAGCAGATTCACGCTCCAAGGTGCCAAGCCATCGCGCAACCAGGCCCGATATGCCTGACGGTCTCTCGCGAACCGCAGAAGAAAAGCCCGGTCATGGCACCGATGCGTGACATGGTAGGTGTTCCCGGGTTGGATATGACGATTCGCGCGTGGCACGTTGCAACCCTACAGCCACTACAGCCAAATACCCATCGCTTTCCATACAGCTCGCTTTTCACCCCAAAAAATCGAGCCATACGCCCGTTTTCGCCCCTTTAATCGATCTTTACCACCTGATAGCGAACGACTTAGCGAGGTCCGACCCCAGAAGACCCCAGAAGACCTGCTAGTCACCCCCGGCGGCACAATCGCTCCACACGTGGGCTTGGCGGCTTCCGCCTTCGTCCCGGCCTCTGCGAGGCCGACACTACGGCGAGACAAGCGTGACCCCGCGTGCAAATAACCTGTTGACGTTGTGCTAAACAGCATTATGCTAAACAGCACAATAAATGGACTGCCATAATGAATCCCTTCAAATACGGCCAAGTTGTTAGCGCTGGTGACTTCTGCCCACGACCCGACCTGATGAAGCAGGTCGTGGAGTCCATCAAGGCGGGTCAAAACATCGTCCTTCAAGGCGAGCGGCGGACGGGAAAGACATCCCTGGTCCACGAGGCTGTCCGCCAACTGAAGAAACGCCGCATGCTCTATATCGACCTTCTAGAAATCAAGGACGCAGACGATCTGTGCAAGCGAATGGTCAAAGCAATTATTTCGCTGGAACAGCAGTCCGGCTTCCTTGACGGAGTACTCCGCGCTCTCGCACACCTCCGACCCACGGTATCCGTCGATCCGCTCACCGGCGAACCATCCATCTCCCTCGATGCGTCAGTCTCGCTCAAGCCCGATTCGGTCGACGGGATACTCGACCTTGTCGAGAAGATGCAAAAGCAAAGTCCGCTTGTCGTCATGTTCGATGAGTTTCAGGACATCCTGAATCTTGAATCATCAAGAGAAACGTTGGCCTTGTTACGAAGCAAAATCCAGTTTCACAACAGCATTCCCTACGTATTCGCTGGCAGCGTTCGCAACCAGATGCACGACATTTTCACAAACCCCGACAGCCCCTTTTTCAAGTCCGCGATTTCGGTCGAAGTTGGCTCACTGAATCGGGAGCAGTTCAAGGCATTCCTGCGGACCAAGTTCTCCATCGAAAAAAGGACGGTTGATGACGAGGTCTTGGATACAGGTTTCGAGATCGCCGGTGACTTGCCCGGAGACGTGCAGCAATATTGCGGCGCATTGTGGGACACGACGCCCGAGAAATCGCGCATCGACAAAGCCTGCATTCCGCCTGCCCTGCACCTGATCTTCACCCGTGAGTCAAAAGGCTATGAGGCGGTCTTGGTTCAGCTCACTGCTCATCAGCTGCGGTGCCTTGTCGGCGTGGCCAAGCTCGGTGGGGATGCCCCGTTTTCGGGCGCATTTCTTCAAGGCGTGGGGATTCCTAACGCTGCGTCAGTGAAGAAAGCGCTGCACCGACTTGTGCAGTTGAAGGTGATCTACCGGTATGCGGGGGAGTTCAAATTCGTGAACCCCTTTTTCAAAGCGTGGCTGAATTGGAAGAATTTGTAGGACAGACGCCGACAAGATGCTTGCGCAGGTTGAGCGGTGGAAATTGGACGATACGGCAAAGCAAACGGAGCTTGTCGCGCGTCAGAAAGTCGAACTCACGCGCGTGACAGACCGCTTGAATCGCCTTCTTGAAGTGTTCATTGACGGCACCATTGCCAAAGACGAATTCACCGCCCACAAGGAAAAGCTGGTTCAGGACAAGGCGGCTTTGTCCGACTCCATCGCCTGTTTTGAGGCGAAGGGTGCGAATCGGTTCAAACCGCTGGAAGACTTCATTTCGGCCTCAAAACAGGCCAAATACGACGCTCAAGCCGAAGACTCGGAAGAATTGCGCACGTGGCACAAAAAGGCCGGTTCAAACCTGCTTTTTTCGGCGCGTGTTCTTTCGGAAGAATTCGAGGAGCGTTCCGATGGTGCGGCGCAAGCCGCGTCGCGTGGGGCGGCTTCCCTCCCGGCCTCCGACCGGCGTTTCCTGAGTCCCGAAGGGCCTCGCGGCGGCTCTGCCGCACGCTCCGCCCCCAAGCTCGTCGAAAATCATCAACAATCCGCCTTCGCGCAGGGCGCTTCTGCGGACAAGAATCGCGGCGTTTCGCCCGTCCCGTCGCGCTTCGTCCCGATCCTGCCGCCCGCCGTCTCTGCCCTCGCGGAGTCCGGCCTCCCGACACCCGAAGGCGTGGTCGGGATCGCGTCGCTGTTCCGCCGCTCGTCCCCGATCCTGCACGTCCGCTATCCCGGCGCGTGGGGAATCGTGGTCAAAAATCGCGGCAAAGCGAATTGGCGGAGGGGGTGAGATTCGAACTCACCGCGTGATGTGCCGCAGGAGCGGCACAAACGCGGCCACGTATCCCGCTTCCAGCGGGATCACGTGGCGGTGTCACGGCCGCTTCATTCCATGCAGCTTCGGGGAACAGATACGTCTGCAAGAAGCTTCCTCAGCTCCCGTCGTCCCCATCCCGATTTCAAATACCGTTCACGTTTCGTAGCCGTGCCTCGCCCCGCATGCTCCTCCAGCAGGATACGTTTCCACGGCCGATGGCTCTTCGTTGAGCACACACACCCGGCATTATGGGACGCAAGCCGGGCATCCGGATCGGCCGAACTGCCAATGTACAACTGACCCGTGTCTTCGCTCCGGAGGACATATACGTTGTATTTTCGCATGCGGTTTAAGAAAAAATTGCAACGGTTTGAGAAGGTTGCCCCAAAAACTCTTCCCGGCCTCGAACTCGGCATGGTCCCTGCCAAACTCCTGCATGACCCCTGAAAGGGTTATGCAACGTTCAGCTGCTGGATGGCTATCAGGTCCTGGACGCCCAGGTGTGAGGGATACCCGAAGTTGATCGTCGTCACCCCTGTGGACACCCGGAATACCATCCGCTGCACCGGGCCGGACGCCAGCTCAGACCCACCCAATAGCAGCCTCAATTTACGGGTCGTCGGAGAGGCAAACGAAACCTCATCCTCCATAAGGCTCACCGTGCCCTGATACGCTACAGCGTTAAGCAGATCGTAGAGCTGCTGGGCAATACCCGATGGCGCCGACTCTAGGACGGCATCCTCTTCCAGATCAGTCCGGGTGATCCACTGGTTGTCCCGAACTGCACCCGTGTCGGTGTGCCTCGTGTTGATCCATTTTGTCTGCGTGACCATCGTCACAATTTCCCCCGTGCTCAGACACCTCACCTTCGCCCGATACGAGACTTGCCATACCTCGAAACCATCGAGGAAACCGGCGCTCCTGATCATTTCTGTCGGAAATCCCGGCGACGCCACGATGCCGCCGTCCAGGAGCTTGAACCTATCAGCGGAAACATAGAATGCACCGCTTGCCGGGGGGTCTCCGACCTGGGCATAGGCCTGGCGCGACAACTCATCCAGAACGTAGTTAGTGGACGAGCCTATCCACCACGTAGGGCGACTCGTGAACATCTGCCATGCATTCGCCGGAGTTTCGAAATACAGGACTCCCGTCGTCGCCAACGATGCATTCCAATTGCCCTGCCTGAAACGAAAGATGTTCTTCCTCTTGTTCCCGGCCAGTTGGATCGTTTTGTAGATGGATTTGAGTTGCCGGGCTAATTGGCCTGCCGGATAGTAATCCAGCAGGCCAGCCTCCCATTCGACCCACTGCGTATCCACGGATGCCGTCGAATTGTCCCACTGCCGCTGCCGCACGTCGACCTGACGCTCGTATAGCAGGATCACATTTGGGATCACCAGGTCATCGCGCTTCTCGTAGTCCACCAGCGTAGCCTTCTGCCCGATCGTCACCGTCAGATGCTGGAGAGCCAAGGAATCCGGCCGCAGAACATGACATGTCGGCGGTGTGACTGAATAATCGAAGATGACCTGCGCACCTGGACACCAACGCAGCAATTGCCGAAGGCCTTCAGCGATCGTCAGATCGCGGACATCTTGCTGCGGGATGGTGATCGTGGGTAGATCCACTGTGCCGATTGCGATTTGTCCCCGTGCCCCACCGAACTGCAGGATCGCGGTTACTTGTGCCAGCAGCGACATACCCCCGAGCGTCCAGCGGGTGATGCTGGCCTGTTCCAGATTGGTGAAATCGTAGATGACCTCGTAGACCGTGTTTTCGAAATGCCACCAGCCATTCCCGACGACGGTCCAGATGAGCTTCTCGCTTTGGCCCGAGCCGCTCCGCCGCTGGCGCTCGAGGCGACCGGCGAATACCTGAACGCCGTCTTTCTTTACGGCGACGGCGCGGCCTGGCAGCCAAAACGATTCGACGTAGTCCAAGTTCGCATCCCAGTCGATCACAGCCTCATCCAGGCCCTGGTTGACGAAACTAAATTCGATGTCCCTGCCGTTGTGGACAAAGGAGAAGGTCGGGTTGATCGTGTGTATGGTCCAGACCGACATACGTCACCGAGTATTCTTGATCTGCGCCAGGGCCAGAGAACTATCGCGGCCGCCTTGGCCGCGAGCTCGGCCGAGCTATTCACACGAGCCTCAACGGCGTCCATCCGGTTTATGACGCTATCGCCTATCCGCTCAAGTAGGACGGCGACCCGATCGAAGTTGCCCAAAATATCATTACTCATCTTCGTCACGCCGACGGAGATCGCGCCCGTCGCGCCCTCCGTCGCCGTCTTCACCACGTCCCCGGATGCCGCGAGACCTCCGGCAAAATCGTCGCCCGCCTTCTTGACGGTATCCGCGGCTTCGGTGGCCTTGCCCTTCGCTTTTTCGGCGGCATCTGCCGTTGCCTTCTTCAGATCATCCCCCGAACTCACGAGCGTGCCCTCAGCTTCGCGGAGCTGTCCGGCCAGGTCATTGAGGTGCTTGATGGCTTCGGTGTATTCATCGCTCGCGGCGGACACTTGCCCGGGCCCCGCCGTCTTCAGACCCTGTTCGGCGGCCGTCTTGCGTCCGCTGGCCTCATCGACTTGCTTGCGCAGTTCAGTGACCATATCTGTTCGTGCTGTGCGCAAGTCTACGGTTAGCGCGTCGACCTCGGCCTTGTATGCCTCCAGGCTTTTCGCTGTCTGTTCCCGCGTCGACTTGATCGATTTCGTTTCCTCCTCGAATTGCTTCCGAAAATCAGCGAATCCCTGGACGACTTTGATTGCCTCGCCGACATCCTTGCGCTGTGCCTGAATTTCGGGCGTCTGCAGCGAAATCTCCAATGTCTTCAGGCGCTCCTTCAAACCGGCGATGACGCCGGGGAGTTCGTCGTCTTTCATTCCGGTGAGAATGACGTTCGTTTCGCGAGCCTCACGCAGCGCGCTTACATAGGCCCTCAGTTCATCGAGGTATTCCTTTTCGAGTCTTTCTTGCCCAACCTTGACATCAATAATCTGCTCCTGCGTCCTCTGTATTTTCGACTGCGTCGCATTCACTGCGGCCGTCTTGTCTGCCAGTTCCACGGCCTCCTTGACCTCTCGGATTTCCGCGTCCCTCTTTTCTTCCAGGCGCTTCGCCGAACCTTCATCTCCGGCAGTCCGAGCTTGAGCTATTCCGGGCGCGAATTTCTGCTCGATCGCGAGGATGGATGTTCCGGATTCCGATTGGCGAAGCCGCGCCAGCGCCTGCTCCATTCGGTCGATGACCGCCTCGGTCTCCGAAAATTTAGAATCGAGGTCGGCCAGGCCCTTTTTCGCGTTTTCAAATGCGAGCGTCTGGTCAGCAAGTTCCTTTAGTCGTCGTTTCCCTTTGTCGGCCGTCTCTCCGAGTTCATTAACGGATTTGTTGGCGCTGTCGGCGTCGTCGCGGAGAAGGTAAAAGGCCGCACTGAGAGCGCCGACCACCAATGTGAACGCGCCGAGCGGTCCAGTTCCGAGAGCGCCGACTAAGGCTTGGATTCCCTTGGCCGAATCGAAGATTGCTCCTTGGCCACCCTTCATAGCCGCGACCAAGCCTTGAAAAACATCCCGCGCCGGTGCGCCTCTGCCGGCCATCGCGCCTAATGCATCGTTCAGGGTGGGAAGTTGCGCCGAGGCCTCGCCGGCGCCGCCGGCAACTTCCGTCAGCGAATCGCTGAGCGGGGTCAAATCGAGTTTCTCGGCATCGATCTGGCTCGCCGCATCGCCGATGGCCTTCAGCTCGCCCGCCGCCCCGGCCGCTTCGTTGCGGTAGGTGATGGCTACGCCGACACTGAGTTCCTTGTCCGCCATATCAATTTCCCCTCAGCTTGGCTTCGAGCCACGTCCGCAGTTGACTGGCGATTCCGGCGTGCAGCTCCTCGTCGCGTGGGAGCACCGTCGGGTCGGCCTTCTGATCCGCCTGGCGGATCAGCCAGTAGTAGACGCCGCCGGGTCGGATCACGCGCTGCCGGCGCGTGCCATCCTTGCGCGCTTTGCCGACGCCCTTCGTGACGGCATCAGGCGCGACGAGCGCGGGGCGCATGGTCCCCGGATTGTGCGGGTCCTCCGCGAACATGAATTTCAGCGTGACGCCCACCTCTCGCGCGCGCTTGCCGTAGGCGTAGGCGTTCGCGGGCATTGTGAGAAATGTCCTGCTCACCGGCCGGATCACGCCGCCGTAGTACCGCTGGCGAGCGGCGACGTCGCTTACCTGCAGGAGGATGCCGCTCGGCGCTTCCTGCCAGTTCGTGGCCCGCCCGAAGTCGGCGAAGAGGCCAGTCGACTTTGCGCCGAGCTGCTCCGCGGAGCGGTGCGCCTCGCCCTGCTGCTTTGCGGAGAAGTGCAGTCGAAGAATACGCTGACCGGCCTCGCCCGCGGCCTTGAATAATCCCGGCGGCGGCGAGCTCGACGCCAACTTGCTCAGGAGGGGCGTGGCGGTGTCCGTGATGGTGATTCCGTAGGCGGGCATGCTCAATCGCCCCCCGCGACGCTGATCGTGTCGCCGTCGATCGACGCGCCGGGAATGCCGGCGACGAGGATCTGTTGCAGGGCGCCTGAAAGGCCCGCGATACCAGCCTGCAACGTCGTTGCAAACCCCGCTTCTTGCGGCTTCACTTTGCGGTCCGCGTCAATCACGCCGAGAGCGACGGCATCGCTGCGGGAAACGGGAAGTGTCCACATCCCGGAGTTGTAATCGTACGGCGGGTATGGATTGCCGAAGCGGGAGATGCCGGTCCATACCTCGTCGTCTTTGAGCGCGACCATGCGGCCGCCGTAGGTGCGGCCGCCGGCGCCGCGCCAGCGGAGGATCCAGTCGCGCGGCTTTTCTCGCTGCTCCAGCCGGAAAAGCTCCTGCGCGGGGAATGCGTCGAGCACGTCCGCGTCGTTCGCCTGGACGAATTGACCGTAGCCCTGGGCGAGCTGCGTGTTGGTCTTGGCTATCAGGTTCAGCCGGGCGTCGCTGGAGAGGTCCTGGATGGTGCCCGCTTTGCCGTCCTCGGCCGAGTAGCCGATAGACTGAAGGAAATTCTTAAGTTCCTCGCGGAAGCGCGGCACGTCCATGTAGGTCCCGGCCTCGCCGCCGGTCTTGCGCGGATCGACGATACGTTCCACCAGGTCGGCCGCCCGCTGGAGGAAATCGGCGTTCGTGGTGCGGGCGCTGAAGAACGCCTGGCGCTTGAACTCAGCCGCGAGCTTCTCCAGGTCCGCGGACGAGAGCGTCGTCGGCAGAAGCTTTTTCTTTTGCAGGAGCGCGACCGCCTCCGCAAAGGTGACTGGAGTGCTGACGATCATGGTGCCTAAAAATCATTCAGAGGAATGCGTGCCCAGTTCGTTCCGACCCCGCGCCAATTGTTTGTGAAACAGACGAACAGATTCGTCGAGCCGACGGCCATCGTGTAGTTGCTCGCGGGGTCGGTGCTGGCTGTTGGCGCGTAGGACGAGTGGACCCAGACGGGCGTGTTTGACCAGGGCAAATTCACCGGTGCGAACCCGTTGAAATTGATGTGCGTCAGCATGCGTCCGCCCTCGCGTCGGTCCAGCGTGTACATCAGTTTCAGGAACATGCCGGCCATCCACTGCTCCGTGATGTAGTTGCCGGAGAACCATGCCCTGACCGGCCAATGGAGATCGTTCGTGGAACGGTTGCGGTAGTAGAAAATCTGACCGGGGAGCAGCCAGAGGTTGGTCATGAACGTTTGAGTATCGGTGTCGAGCCACATCCGATTCGGGGAATACAGGTAGTAAATCTTCCAGGAATCGGACAATGGGTTGTAGAAGTAGGTTACGTCAGCGGTGTTCAGATCGCCGCCGGCTGTGCCGTTTGTGAAGAACGAATTCGCCATGTCAATGGCGGTGTTCGTCGGCCAGAAGAAGATCGGGGAAGCATTGGTCGCGGAGACCACCATGTCGGTTGTGGCGATGCCAAATTGACCTTGAAGAATGCCCCCGTTGCGCCAGAAATAATTCGTGGCGGCGTCCGCATTGGTCTGAACGCTGGAGCTGGCCTTGGCCAGATCGTTGCTTTCCCTGAATGCATCCAGATCCGGAAGCACCACCACGCCGTTTGAATCGACGAGCACCGGATGGTATCGGACAATGATGTTCGTGTTCGTCTGCCCGGCCGCCGCGCAGGCGATTCCGGCAATAAGAACCGAGACTAAAAGTTTCTTCATAGTGCATCTCCCACTCATAGTGCATCTCCCACGGTGAGGACGGGCACGGCGCCGCTGTCGTCGACGATGATCGGATACACACCGCCCGCCGTTTGTCCCTTCACACACAGTAATTGCCGCGTGGTCACGACGTAGTTCGGGTTGCTGGAGCCCAGCGCGCCCAGCGAGAGCGCCGCCGCGCTCTCGATCACCGTCGGCTCGGTGTAACCGATCGGCGGCGTGTTGCCATCCGTCAGCTCGGCCCAGAAGACCATCCAGAAGCCGAGCTGGTTGTTCACGGCGCCGCTGAGGTCGAAATTCGTGTCGGCGCTGCTGAGCTCGAACGTCGCATGTTGATGCGTGTTGGCCAGCCACTGCGCCTCAGTAGGCGTCGACATGGACGCGACAAGGATCTCTTTGGAAATGAGCAGCGTTCCAGCGCGATTCGTCGCCGGGTGAATCTCCATATTGATCGCCACATAGTTCGACAGGTCGTCGACCCATGTCCCATATTGGTAGAGGCCCACCTCGATATCGAGCGGCTGCCCGCGCCAGAATTTCGGGACACCGAGCTGCAGGCGGCAGTGGATCGCCGTGAATGACGCGGGATCGAGAGCCAGGCGAAGACGGAGCGGTGCAGTGATTATACTCATGACCAGGTCATCCCTTTGATTTCGTAGTGGATGAACACGCGGACCCCGGACTGTTTCGCCGATATATGGGCGATCGAGGCATTGGCGAGCGTGTTCATTTGCGTCGCTCCGTCCACCGTCTCGACGAAACGAATCGTGCCTTGCGCGTGAGGGACGGTTTTCGCGTACGACACCAGATAGTTCTGCGCGGCGCGCAGGTCCTCTTTCTCGACCTCGACATCGAACCCCACGCTGGTCACGCCCAGGCTGCGCGCGGCCGGCTTGCTCTGCGCGCGGAGGATCGGCTGTTCCTCTACGCCGCGGGGACTGACCTGCGCCAGGTTCGAGGGACCGACGTGCCTGTCGATTCCACGTTCCGGGCCGTGAGCCAGGATGTAATCCGTTCCGCCGGCGTTGTAGACCACCTGCACTCCGCGCGCCCTCCCTTCGACTAGGCCACCGAGCCCAGCGTGACGATCGCTCCGGTTCCGGCCGGCCGCGTCGCGGCGAACTCGATGCCGTCATGCCGCAAGGCCTGCGGGCCGTAGATCTGAGACGCCATTTTCATGCGGGCGTTTTTCAAGACGACGATCGGGTTCCCGCTGCCGCCGGTCACGGTGAGGTCGGCGGCGGCCGATGACATGGCCATGCCGATCTTGACGCCGGTGTCCTGGATCTTGAGGCGCGTCAGGACCTGTGCAACGGTGATGCCGACCGGTTTCAGCTTACAGGTCGCGTCCACGCCGCCGTGGGTCATGTCGACCGTGCCGATCCCGTCCAGGACGGTAGGGTTCAGCTTGAGGTTGAAATCGAACTCGAAGCCCTGCTCGCCGATAAACGAATCCCAGGGCGCGGCGATCTCCCCGGTGATGGCCGCCGTGTAGGGAACCGTAGGGATCTCAGCGATGGCATACGTCGCGTCCGTGTACGCTGCCGTCGCCGTCAGCGTATAGAGCGCGTCGGCCGCGCTCCGGTCGGCCGAGTTCTTGAGGAGGCAGGTGATTTCCATTTCCTTGTAGGCGGTTTTCGTCGCGGAGAGGACGAGGCCCGGCATCTTCGTGACCGCGCCGGCCGTGAAGACAATCTTCTCCGTCCCATTCAGCGGCCATAGCGTGACCGCCGCGTCGGTCGCGCCGAAGACCGAGCTGCCCGGCGTCGGGTTCGTCCACGGATAGAGCACCGCCAGAAGCGCCGTGGTCCACTGGCCCGCGGGCGTGAACGACAGCTTGATGGTGATGTCCTTGAGCCGTTCGTCGGTCTGGCCATACGCGGCCGACATGACGGGGAATGTTTCGATGGCGAAGCTGCATTTGATATCGCCCTGCGTGTAGATCGTCGAGCCGCCGAGCATGATCGACGCCGGACCTCTGAGAATGCTGCTGCGTGCTGGTGTGGTCATTTGTTTTTCCTACGTGGTTTTCTTTTCCCATCCTGCGTTGCACTTGAGTTCGACCTGGTACGCGAGCCGCCCGCCCGTGTCATTGATGATCTCCCAGCCCATCGCGACGCCGGGGCCTGCCCGGAGCGGAGAGAACAGGAGAAAGAGCTGCTCAACCACGTCCTCGGCGCGTTTGCCCGTGCCGTCGGCCGTGCGATTGAGAAGAGGCGTCTCGATGACGCTGAGCGTGGGCCGCATCGTGATCGCGCCGGCGCCGACGTTCTCGTGATCGACCTTGCCGGTCATCATCTCGACCACGACGCAAAGGCCGAGTTTGGCCAGCGCCTGGCCGACGTCGTCGTCGATCGTGCCCTTGTCGGCGGTGACGATGTCGATGTTTTTGAAGAAGGCATCGGCCTTGATGAAGTCGGCAATGTCCTGCTGGATGCGGTCAATAATCATTGCTGAATCTCATGGTGGATGTCGGCGAGGCTTCGATTCCCGGCTGGGCGATATCCGATACACACCCACGCGCAGAACGCCAGCCGGACGGCGAGCACGGAGCCGAGCAACATTGCGCCTTTGGTCGCGGCGGTCATGGCCTTATTCCGTCACGGTATTCGTACTCGCAGCGAGAGCCTCAGCTTGCTGTAGTTCTTCATACTCCAACCGCGCCATTTGCTGTTCCCAACGAAGTTGCGAGAAGTACATGGCCTTAAGCTGGTTCGTCATTCCAGCAGTTAACTCATAGATGACCCACGCTTTTGCCGTTGCACCATTGTCGTGCGAAGGATCAACACGGTCACGATACCGTAATAACGTGGCCTGCACATTTATGTTGGCCGTCACCGTTACATTCAGATTCGTGATACGTATGCTCGCTCCATAGACAAGAGAGGTAGCAAGGCCAAACATCAATCCAACGAGCATTTTCTTCATATTTCGTCTCTCCTTAAAAGGCGTTAAGTAGCGTCCACAGATAGCCGTTCGTCGTTCCATCAACTGTGCGAACGATGGTGTTGGACCCTGCATCCAGGTAATAGTCATTCTGCGCCGAGGGAATAACTGTGGTTGGATCTTGGTTGGTAAAGATTCCAAGACAAACAGGCTGTCTAACTTCCCGAATACCGAACGTTTCTCCGATATTCAGCGTAAACCCCGTGTCCAACGCCGTAGCATTGGTTTTTGTAATATACATACCCGAGCTACCCACACGGAACGCGACTTGGGACGCAACGATTGAATGAAACTCGATAGTCGCCGGACCGATGTTGTACATGAAGTTATAGTTATGCCCCGCGTCGATACGGCAACTATTCCCGAGCGACACGGAAAAGGTTGACCCGGAAACGATGTTACCATACCCGCCCGGAATGCTGGCCTCCCGCGAACTGTACGCCTGATTGTACTGACCGCCGCCAATGGCCGCTTGCGAGCTCGCTCTTAAAAGATGATAGTACCCACCACCAATCACAGCCCCTGCACTGTCACCGTCGATATTATTGCCAGCAGCTCCAGCACCCGCACCACCACCAGCAATAACGTTGAAGCTGCCGCCAAGTATCTTATTCATCCCGCCGCCACCGATGAAATTACCGGCGAGCGTGGAATAGATAAGATTCGTTGTGCCTCCTCCAATCGTCGAGTATGGTGAGTCTATCACGGAGTTATTAGCTCCACCTGCGATAACCTGCCCATCGGCAAACTGCACCACAACCCACGTGCGATTACTTGTACCTGACAAGACGCCTTTACCATTTCCGTAGCCCACCGTATTTCCCATGCCGCCACCAAGCACACCATTTGTCGCGTATCGCAATTCATGGCCCGTCCCGTTTCCGATGGTCGCATTCTTCACTCCACCCGTGATTACACAATCGCTGTTCGTCGGATGGATGTTCTGGTAATCGTCGATCAGATAGGCTCCACCACCGCCTCCTCCGCTTGCGCTCGTGCTCTGCACACTGCCGTCGGGGAACTTAAATCCACCAGAGAGCGACTCAACGGTACCAGCCACTGTCAACATGGAGGTCGGCGTGGCGGTGCCTATTCCGACCCCTCCGGAGGCGCGGATCAAAAACTGGCTCGCGCCGGTCGACTCAAATGCTGTCCCATCCGACCAAATCCACACATTGTCATGCGTTGCCGTCGCGTTTTTTCCGGCCGCATGCGAAAACGCGCCGTTTGCCCGCGTATAGCCACCTTCCGCGTGCGCCGCCTCCCCATCCGCAATCGTCGCCACACCCTCAGCATGCGTCGCAATGCCCGTCGCTTTTGAGAGATAACCTTCGGCGTGCGCGCCATTCGCGCCCAACGCCAAAGTCTCGCGCCCCTCCGCGTGCGATCCGGCATAGCCCTCGGCGCGCGTTAAATACCCCTCAGCGTGCGACGCGGTATTTCCGCCGGCAAAGCACCACACCCCCTCCGCGTGTGCCCCCTGCATCAAGGCCGTGCTCAGCCCGGAGGACATAGGTCCGGTCATCACGACGGGACCGGACGCCACCACCGCCACCATCGTCTGCGTCGTGCCCGCCCCAAACATATTATTGCTTCCGAGGTACACGTCCCCGCCTGCGGACCCGCCGCCGGTGAAATTTGAGCACGTGATTACGCTCGTGCAGCCCGTGATGCTGTGGCTGTCATTCGTGCCGCGCGTGATCTGGAGCCCGCACGGTTCCGGGTTCGTGATGCCGGCCCAAATAAACGCATTCGTCCAGCGCCCGTTGTTGGGCAGGTCAGTCAACCCGCTGCCGCCGCCCACGAAAAACGCGTTGAAAATGGTCCTTCCGCCGCCATTCCAATTGCTCTGCAGCGTCCCGTTCGGCGCCAACCGGAACGCCTCGCTCCCTGTGCCAGGGCTCTCGGCGACGACAATGCCCGACGTGGTAAAGACAGTCCCGACGTAGAGCGATCCCCATACCTGGCTGGTGCTTCCCAAGTCCTGCGACAATTCCCCTGTCAAGCGCGGCAAAATATCCCCCTGAATCAACCAGCCCCACTCCGTGAAAATAATGCGCCCCGCCTTGTCGGAGACTCCATCCTCATACAAAGCCTGGATTTCCAGGTTTCCATCGTTGACGCCGATGGAAATGTAATTGGTGGGATTTTTCCGGAAAACGACCGTGTTGTTGGAAATACTCAACCCGCCGGACATGGAATCCCCGACCCGCGCCACGTAGCCGGTGAGCGGTTCGTCCTCGTTTCGGTATCGCGCATCGAACTCCGCGGCCACCACGTCCGCCGTGCCGACCGTGCCGTCCGTGATATTCCCGCCGGTCACCCGCACCGCCCGCGCGCTCCACATATTCCCGGACCACAGGTAGACGTCATCGACGGCCGCAGGAGCCGTTGCGTCGATCGCCCGGCCCTGGATGCTCGTCGCATCCGAGTTCGTCACACTCGCCACGGCGCTCGTCACAATGGCGTTGATATCGCCCTGGTGCAGCGCCCAGAACCCCGGCGCGACGTAGGTGTTTCCGTCGAGCGTGACGTTGGTATACGTGATCGGCCCGCGATACGTGCCCGCGTAGCTCGCGCTCCGCTTCACGATGATCTGCATCCGGTCCGCGACCGCGATCGGCGTCGAGCCGTTCGTCGGCGTTCCGCCGTAGACGTTCACCCAGGACTCGTAGGTCTTCGCCGTGAGCGCCGAATACGGCGTCGGCAGAACGAACTCCAGGAACCCCGTCGCGTTCGACTGGGCGCTGTTCGTCCAAACGATGAAATAATTCGTGTAGGTGTCGTCCGTCGCGAACCAGAGACCGACCGCGTTCGTCGGCAGAGCCGCGTAGTTGGTCGCCGAGCCCGTGTAACAGCGCACCTGGTAGCGGATTTGTTCGCCGGAGAACCACTCGACGGCGTCGACCGTGGAGATCTGCGAGACATCATTTGTCCGCGAGATCAGGCGCGGCGGCCAGGTCTGGGCGGAGGAGGAAACCACTGAACACACTGAATACACTGAAAACAAAACGAAGAGCGACAGGCTCCCGCGGCGGTTGGGAACGGCGCCGGATCCTGTTTTCAGTGTGTTCAGTGTGCTCATATCCCGTCCTGACTGTCCCGGTCGAACGTGCGCGTCCTCGGCGTGATCATGGGCGATTGCGATCCGCTCGCCTCCGTCGACGGCGTGGTTGCCTCTTCCACCCTGAACTTCCCGTCCGCGACGAGCTTTAGCAGTTCCTCCGCGCGCGTGTTCTCGTCGGTCCGCTCCCTCGAGACGGACACCGGCAGGCGCGTGATCACGCGATACACGATGAGCGCCAGCGCCGCGCTCTTGAGTTTCGACGGAATCGTCACGCCGTTCTGTAGCGTGTTCCTGACCGCGATATAGCCGCGAATCTCATCGACCGTCTGCTCGATGATCTCCGGCAGAGGATCAGCCTGTCCGGCCGCCAACGCCCGCGATTTGTAGGCCGCGAGTTCCGCGCCGGCCAGCCGCGTCTTTACGTCATCTTCCGTTATGGGGATCCAGGCCATGTTCAAAAAGTCCAAGGGGCGGCCGAGCCGTTGAAGAAACGATCCGGCCCGGCCGCCGAAGCCCTACGGAATACGATTGCCCTCGATCAGCCACCGGCTCCCGGTATTCGTCCCGGCCCCCGTAATCACGAGCTTGTCGCCCTTGAGCAAGGGCGTGGAGTTGGTCTCCGACAGCTCCATCGCGCCACTGGCAACGACGCCCGCGGCTACGATTGTGTTCGTGAAACCCTCGCGGGTCACCCGCTTCACAACGCACGTTGCGTCGACCGGCAGCACGCCGACCAGACGCATGTCCTCGATTGCAAAGACGCTGTAGTCGGCCTCGTTTGTCCACGTGACCGCCCCGAGCGTATTTGTGAGCTGCAACCGCGACGGCGTCTGCGCCTGCGCCATCACCGCAAGACTCATCGCGACCATCGCGATGGCCAGCATCAACTTCATCTTCTGCATGTTCATTTTCTCCCTGTTGATTGATGTTTTCCAAGGGCTGGAAAATCCCTTGCAGGATATTCCAACCCCTGGAAATGGTTTAGCTGATCGCCAGCCGTCTCGCGCACTCCGTCGAGACGACCTGGATGTCGCGAGCCCGGTCGATCGCGTACACGTCGGACCGCGCCGACTCGTCGCGGTACTCGCGCACCGCCGTGATGCCACCCGTGCCCGCCATGAACGTCTTGGCGAACGAGGGGTCGTATGTCGTCGGATTCGGCGAACGGATCAGGAGATACACGTTCGCGCCGACGATGCTCGTCGCGTTCTTCGTGTTCCCGAACTTCGCCTGGTCCTTCGAGAGGACACCCACCCGGATCTCCATGCCCGGATTGATCGTCATCGCCGCCGCCTGCTGCGCCGTGATGCCCACCAACGCCGCGCCCGGCTGCCGCGCGATCACCTTCGGGTGATTGCGGAAGACCTGCCACGCGCCGAGTCCGAACGCCATTGCATTTGGCATCATGCCCGTCGCGAGGGCGATCGCCTGGATCTGCTCGTCCAGTTCCTTGACCGGATCGATATCCGCGCCGGACCAGACGCCCTTGCCCGCGACGGCCGTCAGGCCGGAGTTGAGCAGGGTCAGAACCTGGTCTTCGTGCGCGATCGTAGCGCTCGAAATCAGCGTACTGACCTTCTGCTGCTCCAGACCAAGCTGGTCCGCGCCGGCCGAATCGCGCTCGGAGTCATCGATCGCGACTTCCAATGCCTGCGGCAGGCAGTTGTAGGTCGGGTCTGTGGCCTCGAACTTGATCCGGGTCGCCGTCCCGCCGACAGCGCGGGCCGTCGTATAGATCTGGAAGGCGTTCTTCCCGTCGAACTTTTTGAACTGACCGATCGATGCGGCGACCCGCACCGTCGGCGCCAGGAACTCGGCCAAAGCCGACCGTAAATCCTGAGCGATACCCTGAGCATAGTTGGTCAGGGTCTGATTGATTGCCGAAGTAGCTCTCTTACCCATGTTCGTTTTCCTCTTTGTGTTCGGACGCGTAGACGATCTGGTTGTTAGGACGCGTAGACGATCGGGCCGTACAGGGCCACTTCGATCAGGTCGCCGGAGACACCCGCCTCCAACGCCTGGGCGACGAGCACGCGCGCGCCGCTACCCGCATCGGTGACCAACGTGCCGTCGGCCGCGAGTTGCAGCTTCGCCAGTGCCGCGACTGTGCCGCTGAGTTTCGCGTGCACCGTGCCCGCGTAGTTCATGAGCGCGACGGAATCCTTGCCCGCCGCAACCTCGCCGTCGACGATGACGCCCGTGGGCAAGTCCGTCGCGGCGTTGCAGACCTCGGCGTTCCCGCTCGAAGTCTCAACGAAATACCCCTCCTTCGTGCTGTGATCGGTCGCGGGGGTAATCGCAACGATCGCATTGTCTTTGACCTTGGCCATGATTGTCCTCCTGGGTTACTTGGCTTCCTCGTTCTTCGTGAAGAGATCCGGCTTCTCGCGCCGCGCCGTGTTCCAGGCCGCATCGAAGCTGCAGCCATCGCGACGCATGATCGAACGCACCAGCCCGTTCTGGTTGCCGTCCGCCTCATCGCCCTGCTTGCCCCCGGGCGTCCTGGAATCCGCGCGGTTCAGCGCCGTGGCGCCGGCCGGCCGGATCGATTTGAGAACCGCGAGCGTTCCCTCGCGGTTTGCCGTGAGCGCCGTCTTCATGGCGTCGCGGTTCACGATGACGGCCTTGTGCGTTTCGAGATCGCTCTCGATCAGCTCGGCTGTCAGCGCCTTGTTCGCGGCCACGACGACATCGTGATCGCTCTTCTTCACCGTGTTCTGGGCATGCGCATCGACGGCGGACTGCAACTGCTCGTCCGTCGCTTCCGGCGGCTGTCCCAGGACTCGGCACAGAACTTCCTTGTAGTTCATTATGCTGGCTCCTGTTTTTTCATCCGCCGATTTCATGTCCCGGCGGTTGGACAGCGGCACCATGCCGCGCAAATTCGGAGTGTTGGTCAGGCCCGCGCCCAGGAACCTGGACGCGCGGTACTGGTCGCCCTTGACCCGCGAAAGCCCGGCGACCGGCGAAATATTGCGGTAGACGCCGCCTTCCACGTCGGCCTGTCCCCGCGCAGTCCATTTCACGTGCGCGAAGAGCCCGTCATCGCGGACCTGCAGATCATCGATCCACCCGGCAGCCTCGGACCGCTTCTGTTTCTGCAGGCTGAAATGTTCGTAGTCCAGGAGGTAGCCCGGCCAGTGTGCCTGCTGCTTGTCTTCGCCGAACTGCGCCATGATCGCGTCCATCGCGGCCTGATCGACGAGCATCGTGATGTCTGTTTCCTTCTCATTATTCAGCGTCGTGGGAAATTCCCCGATCAGCATGACCTGGTACCAATCATCATCCGCCTTTTTGAAGGCGCGGTTGAAACAGGTGGAGTGTTCGATCCTAACGATCATGATTTCTTCTCCTTCGCCGCGCGGCGCGGTCGTTTCTCCTTCACGAGATCCACCCGCTCCTCCTCCAGGATGCGGCGGAAATCGAAGAACTCGATCCGCTCAATCCCCTGGACCGTGAGCTGGTGATACGGCGGGAGAAGACCGGCAGGCACGCGCCGCATCTGGTTTTGCCAGAGACTCTCCGCGCAGCCCAAGCCCCACTTCGGATGCGGCAGTGTCCATTCCCCATCGGGCCTCTCGGACATCTGCAGCGTCTTGAGCGCCTGGTCGAGACTCGTGTACCCGAGCGCCGCGCACGCGCCGCAAAGCTTCGGAGTCGCCGCGCTCGTTCCTGACCAGAGAATCCAGCGCCCGGCCATGTCCGGTGAATAGACGCGGTCAGCCCACATAACGCACGCGACCCCGACGCCGTCGCCGCTCCATTCCGTCGGCACGCCGTTGCGGCCGCACGCGCCCACGATCACCGTTGCGGGCAGTTGCGACTGCGGCGCATCAACATCCTGGTCCGCGTCGTTCTCGTCATTGTTCCCGGCCGCGCCGAAATCGAGGAATCCGATCTCCTGCTGCAACTCGATGAAACGCGGCAGGAGCTCCGCGAACATCTCATCGGCGAACCGCCGCCCGAGCGGCGAATCGAAATCCCACGCGCCCCAGGAGCGGGAGATATAGTCCGGCCGCTCCGCCGCGATCGTGTTGAGGATGAACTTGTGCGCGTCCGCAATGGGCCGGGCGTCCTTATCGAACATGCGCGCAAAAACGATTTCGACATCGAGCCCCGCGCCGATGCATGGAATCGCCGCCAGCCAACCACAAAGCGCCCCATGCTCATGACACGGCGTCCCGCGCGTAGCATCCGTCTCGACGCCGCGCAAGGCGATGCCCGGCAGCATCGACCGATAGATCGGAGTGATCTCCTCGCCCTGTGTATCGATAATCAAAATCTTTTTCATTTTGGATTCAGTGTATTCAGTGTGTTCAGTGGTTTGAAATTGCCGGTGGCGTTTCCCCGCCGATCCACTGTTCCCCGTTATGTCCCGGCGTCGTGTCCGCGTCATAGCCAGGCGGAACCGTCGCGCAGCCCGCGAACACGAAACAAAGCGCCGCGAGAAACGAAAGGACCACAAACCACACTGCTACAAGCTTCAGCTCGCCCCGCGTGAGCAGAATCGGAATGCGGTCTGCCTTGCTCGACCTCACGGAACCCCTCCCGGCGCCGCAGTGCTGTTATCCGTGCTCTGCCCGTTGGCATTCGACGATCCGTCCCCGCTCACCGTCACCTGCGCATTCGGGGAGTTGTTGATCTGGACCTCCGTCCTCGGCTGATCGTCGACGCCGTTGATGCGCTGATCCGCCGCGTCGAGGACGCGATAGCCGCCATAGATCAGCCCCGCGTCGACCACGGCCGCGCCGAGCTGCAGGAACGGATGCTCCGTCAACGCCTGGACCGCCGAGATGTCGATGCCGATCCCGGCGCCGCCATCGAGCTGCGTCGCCTTGATCGCGCGGACCTCCTGCTCCGAACTCTTCATCACCAGGTAGCTCGCGCACCCGTTGCAAAGGCCCAGCACTGCGACTGCAAGCAGAATTCCGGTTCTCTTCATGACGCGCCTCCGGTGATTATTTGCCCGACATATTCCAGCCGCGGGCTCATCTCGATCATGCCCGGATAGACCTTCCACGATGGGATGCGGTTGAGCAGCGGCTTCCCGATCGCGAGCGACCCCGCGAAAATCAATTCACTGCAAAACCATGCCGCGTTTTCCTGACCGGGCATGCCCATATATTTGCGCCGGACGAACCCGAGCACCCCGAGGTAGTCATAGTTCTTGCCGACCTGACGCCAGTAGAAGCCACGCAAGGCATCCACCTCGACGGCCGTCAGGCCCGGCCAGGCAAAACAGTCGATCGGCGTCCCTGGCGAATGTCCGACGTCCGGATTCGACACACACCGCACCCGCCCGCTGGAGGGCCACGCCTCGACAACGACGCCGCATGGATGGATTGCGGAGACGTGGCTATATTTCGACCACGTCCGGAGCTGGATCGCCCGCGAAAAAAAAGATTTCCCCTGGTACAACCCGAACAGAATCGGAAAATCCGTCAATTCGCGCGTTTCTCCTCCGGGCGTCACCAACCACCTTCTCTGCAAGTAGTTTTTCATGTTCTGCATAGCCACGATCGCCCCCTGGTCCGGGTCATGACCGCCCTCGACGGAGATCGGGGCAGGATCGGGCGTATACGCGGCCGCGCTCATGTCGCCGTCCCCTCCGTTTTCGATCCCCTTTTTTCCACCTTCAGTGTCTTCCGTGTGTTCAGTGGTTTCACTCCCCACCCCCTCCGTCCTCTCCCTCGCATCCGCCCCCTCCGTCTTCCGTCCTCTGTCCTCCGTCATCTCCCCGCCTCCGCCTCAATCCCATTCGCCAGGGCCGCCGCCATCAGGCGCTCGAACACGGCCGCCGTTGACGGATCCGCGTTGATCTCCTTCAGGATGTCGGGCAGCCGCGCCTTCAGGTCGCTCAGTTCCCGCGCGAGCTGCTCCGGCGTAACGCTCTCGACCTCGCTCTTCCGGTAGATCGCGATCAGCGGTTCCGCCAGCGCCGACAGGTCCTTGCGCTGCGCCTCGGACAACTCCATCGCCGCCGCCGCCAGGAGATCGCCGACGCCAGCAGGATCAGGGCCCGCCCTGAGCGGAGTCGAAGGGCCATCGCGGTTCACAGAGGTGGGGTCCCGACGGCGGAAAGGAACGCCGCCGGAACCCCGGGTGTCGGCGGGAACCGAAGCCGCCGAGAAGGGTTCGAGTTCATAGCCGGTCTTCTCTTCGAGATCCGACTGCTTGATCCGAAATCCGGAAGCGGCCAGCTCCCCGTTATGCTTGATGATCTCGCCGACATCCTGCTCCTCGTCGGCCGCGAGCTCGAAATACGCCAGGATCGGATACCCCGGAAATTGTTGCTCCAGCAGAAGCCGGTCAAATTGCTTCTGGAAAACCTCGGAAATCCGCCGCGCCTCAGCGCGCGCGATGCGTTGGAACGTCTCCATGTGCGCGGAACCGGCCAGCGTGCCGCTGCCGCTCTGCGTCAGCATCGTCAACATGCCGCCCGTGCCCGCGAGGATGAGTTTCTCGGTCAGGTGCGTCATCCGCTCCTTGAACGGCGACACCCCACGCACACTATCCGGATACTTTACATCGCTCCCGTTCGGCAGATATCCGCTCCCGCCCTCCGCCACGTCCGCCGCCGCATCCTCAAACTCCGCAGCCTTGTCATCCGACACATCCGCCGGCCCGATGATGATCGGCTGCGGCAATCCGTAGATCTCCACGAACGAATCCCAGTCCTTGTCGCACAGCGCCTGACGGATGAACTTGATCAGCGCGATTACGTCGATCGGACGCCGCACCGTCCGGATCAGCATCCCGTCCAGATCGAGTCGCGCCTCCTCGCCCAGCGCCCGCGCAGTCGTCGATCGCGCGTCGGGATTCCAGAACCAGTCGCCATACAATCCATCCCGCGCCACATTCCACGGGTCCAGGCACTCGATGTGATTCGCGCCAAACACCGTGCCGACCGCTTCGCCCTCCGCGTCCGCGGCCTTCACTTGCGGCTGCGCAAGGGCAAATCCTCGAAACCGAGCCATCCCCAGATGTTCGATCGCCTCATACAGATTCGAGATCCTGTCATACGCATCGCGCAGGAACTGCGCCTGATCTTCGGCGACCTTCTCGTCAAAATTGCTGCGCCGTTTCTCCTCCGCGACAACCTTGACATTCCAATCCAGCTCCAGGATCGCCGCCATCGTCAGCTCGACCAGAGCGATCATGTCCGCGTCGCGCTGCTCCACGAAAAACATCGTCCAGAGCGGATCGGCAAACTCCCCGCGCTGATATTGTTCCAGGAGCGACACCGCACGCTGAATCGTCAGGGACCGGAGCGGGTTGTACTGATCGCGCCAGCGGTTGATCGCCCGCACCCGCTGCGTGATGGTCACGCCGCCCGCCGGTCCGGGACCTCCCCTGAGTCCCCGGCGTCCCTTGCGTCCCTGCGCCGCGCTGGAGGTCTTCGCGGTCATGCCGCCATCACCTCCCTCGACCGCCGCGCGCGAATGATGCGCGACCCGCGGGACACAAACGCCTTCGGCATCCGCAAAATTGCCGCGCCCCTGAGCGCGTAGACGGAGAGCTTCACGCCGTCAAACGTGTCCCCATGCTTCCCATCCTGGTCCGGCTCGCAGACGAAGAGCCCGCGCTCTTTCTTCACCAGGCGGAAATCCTCGCGCAGATATCGCTCCGGCGGCAGCGTCACGCGGTTGTCGTCGATCGCGGCAGTCAGCAGACCGCCGATGAATTGCTTCTTATTCATCGGCTCGTAGCCCGGCCGTTCCACAGTCTCGCTGCCGACGACAAGCTCGACCGGCACGCGGCTGGCGAGCTTCTTCCTCATGATGCTCGCGAAATACCGCTCGTTCGTCGCATCAATGCAGAGCTTCCGCGCCCGGCCGCCTTCTTGCCGCTTCTCCACCGCATCGATCAGGCGGACCAGCCGGTCCTCGGCAATCTCCGGGTCCTTGGTCTTCCAGACCACTACCGCCCGCGCGATGAAGTTGACGCCGTCCTCCTCTGTCACCGCGAATGCGGACGGGTTGCTCGTGCCTTTCTCGGTCGTTGCAATATCCCATCCGAGTCCGACGCGGCCCGGCCCCACCTTCCCCCGAATGAACGCCACCGCGCGGTCCATGTCGTCATCGCCATCGATCATGAAGAGCGCACACTCCTTCACGCCGCGCTGTTGCGCCGAATCGAGAGCCATCAGCCCCACCGCGCTCGTGCCGCCCAGGACGAACTTGACCCCGTAGTTGCGATCCCACGCGTCCTTGTCATGCGCGCGGCGCCGGTGCTCCGCGGGCTCCAGCGGCTTCGACGATTCCAGGTCATAGACCGGCACGCCGTCCGCATAGGCGTCGAACGCGTCGACGCGCAGCACTTGCACGCCCATCTCGCTCCGGTAAATGTTCCCGGCCTTGTTCACCGGGAACTCCGTCCCGACCGGCCACGCCAGCATCTCGAAGGAAAAATGCGTGTCATCCGGCGGCGGCGTGGTCGAGAGGCAGAGCCGGAACTCCGGGTTCGACTGCACGATCGGCTCGACCGCTTCCCACACTTCACGGAAATTCTTCACCCGCCCCACCTCGTCCATCATCAGATCGCCCGTCTCGCCGACCGTGTCCGGCAACAGCGCGACGACCTTCGTCCGCGAGTAGGACGTGTTCGTGTGGTAGTAGCGGAACTCCAGGCGCTGCGCCTCGAAGAGCCCCGCGAAGTCGTCGAGGCCGAGCTTGTCCGGCCGTTTGCCGGACGCGCCGTCGATGACCTGCAGCCGGTCCGCGCCGCCCGCCTTCTCGCGCAGCGCGCTCATCGCCTTCTGCATGATCGCCGCCTCCTTGCGGACGATTTCTCGCGCGAGGTTCAGTTTCGCGCTGCCGAAGATGACGGTGTGATCGCGCTTCTTCATCATCTTCATGAGCGCGATCGCCGAAAACGTCGTCGTCTTCCCGAACTGGCGACGGGCAAGAAACGCGGTCAACCGGTGCTCCTCGACCAGTCGAAGAAACCGCTTTTGCGCGGTGCGCATGCCCAGGACCGACGTAGGTTTCTTGCCCGCCGTTGAATCAGGCGCGGCCGTAGGCCCTGCAGGCCCTGAGCCCTGTCGAAGGGAGCCGTGTCGAAGGGTCATTTCCACGCCTCCTCGAAAATCAGTTCCCCGAGCTGCTCCGTCTTCGCCTCGTCCGAGCCTGGCCCGTCGACGATGACCCGGACCTTGTCCGCGTGTTTCAGCAGCGCCTTCGCCGCGCTGAACATGAACTTCCGCTCCGCGAGCTGGAGCTTCTCCCGCTCGATGGAAATCCAGGCATCCCCCTGGCGCGCCTCCTTGAGTCCGAGGTAGAGTTTCGCGTCTCCGCTCGTCGCCGCCTGCGCCTCGAAGATCGCCTGCCCCGCGGCAGAGAGCTGCTCCGTGTTGAGGTTGAGTTGTGGCAACTCCTTCAGCACCCGCGTCAGATCCGTAGACGCCGCCGCCGCCAATTCCAAGCGCCGCTGCAAATGCCACCAGTGCCAGAACTCCGAAAGCGACGCCGCCGACGTATCGATCGTGAGCGTCTTCTTCACGAAATCGATCGCCTCCGTGAACGTATGAGCGCGCAAGAAATCGACAAGCTGTTCCTGCTGGACTTCCGGCAGTCCTTTCAGCTTCGAATCCCCACGTGGTTTCTTGGTGCTCATTCACTATTCCGCTCCGGCTTCAGTGTCTTCCGTGTATTCAGTGGTTACCTCAGCTCTTCTCTTCATCCGCGCCATCCGCGATATCTGCGGTTCGACATCCTTGCCCTTTGCGCCTCTTGCGCCTTTTTGCGGTCAATCCTCATTCCGCTCCGGCTTCAGTGTCTTCCGTGTATTCAGTGGTTTCACTTCGGCCTCAGAGTTCCGCGCGCGCCAGCCGCCCCTTGTCCGTGATCGTCCATTTCGTATCCCCGCCGAGCTGCGGCTTCACGCCGTTGACAAACCCCTGCGCGTCCAGCTCGCGCAGGCACGACTCAAACTCCGCGCGAGTCATGCCATGGACATAGATCTCCACCTGGCTGCGCAGCGACCCCTCTGGGCACGGGTAGCCGCCGCACTGCTCCAGCGACTGGAGGATCGATTTTTTGATCAGGAGGTTTGTTGTTGGGTTAGCCATGTGTTTTCCTCGCGATCTCGCAGACTCGACCCCGCACCTCGGAGACCTCGGACAGGATCGTGTTGACGCGGTCGTGGATCTTCGCTGCGCGCGCCTCGCCGCTCCGTTGGATTGATTCCGTGTCGCGTTTCAGCGCCGCGCTCATGCCGTCCAGTTTTTCATTCACGCAGCTTTCGAGATTCTCAATCCGCTGATACACGGCGGCCATGTTCCGTTCGCACATCTCCACGCTTGCGAACCGGGCATCCATCTTCGCGATATCGACATCGACGGATGGAACGCGCCGGTGATTGGATACGATCGTGCTGATCGAAGCCGCGCCCGCCAGCAGCACGAACAAGACCCCGACGACCATGGAGAAGCCCTGAGGCAAACCCGTCCCGGCCTGTGCGAGGATCGGCATCATCCCTGCGCCTCCTCCTCGGGTTTCCGCCGGAGTTGCATGGTCAGTTGGAGCCCCATGAGCCAGCAGAACAGCAACGCGCCCCCGGCCAGAATCACCAGGACACAGGCCGGAGTGACCAGGCCGATGAGAAACCAGATATATGCGGGGAGGCTCGTCATTTCAGCCGCTCCCTGAGTTTCGCCGATGCGCGATCGAGCAGCTCGATGATCGCGCGGAGGTCCCCCTGAAACGAAACGCGCCCGTCCTGGTACATCGCCAGGACGGGCGCGCCCGCGTGATAGAGGTGCAGATCGAGGACGTCTTTACCTGGTTTGCATGCCGCTCCTTTTTCGCGTTGGCGAGTTGGTCTCGTCGTCACAGTGCCCGCATTCAATCATGGACGCGGCGAATCCGTGCGCGAGAGATCGACAGCGACGAGGAGGATTACAGGAACGGGACGGACGGAGGATTTCGCAAGTAGGCGCGGTGCCCCGTGCTTGGACACCTACATGGCTATTCAGTCCAGACGGACGCCGTTCCGCAGCACGACACATCGAGATAGAACGTGCCAGATTTATGGATGACGGTCTCTCCGGCGCCTGCCTTATCCGAGCTCGCGATGTCGACGAGTTGGCCGCTTTTAGCGTCCTTCACTCCGATCAGTAGCGAGGCATACCCGGAGTCCGACGCAGTCACCCGCCATTTGATTTTCCACGAGGACTTGGAGATGGTGAAGGACTCCGTGTTCCTTTGACCAGACACATTCCAGGAACCAGCGATTGCTGTTGCACTGATCAGTAGAATCAGAAGCAGCGCTGTGATCGTCTTCATTTCATACCCCCTTACGTAGACGCGGATGGCGGCTCGGGAATTTCAATCACCCTGCGGTCGCTTTGCAGGGGCGTTGCAGCCTGCGTGGACACCGCCGATTTCGGTGCGGCAACGGGCTGCACATGGCTGATTGACGCGATGGCCGAAGCGCTCCTCTCCGCCGCGCTTTGGATTTTCTTCATGACCACGAGCAGTTCGTCGGTCTTGGCCGCCATGTCATCGGACTTCATGCGAATTTTCTGGACCTCGTTCCAGATAAATATCGGCGAGATCGTGATCATGATGCTCGCGACGAAAAGCAGAAAATATAGTAACGCCTGAATCATGGCACCCTCCTCACCTGCGCTAGTTTGAAGGACTCGTCGTTCCATCGTTGCAAAGAACATGCCCATCGGTTCCGAATGTGACGCAACCATTCGCGTCGTGCTGTATCCCGCCGTGACTCGAGCAAACGCCTTGATACTTGTTCGTGTCGCAATCCGGCTCTTTCCCGGCCGGCGCATTGGTTGCATCGGCGCCGACCGTTGCCGTCGCATAGAGATTTTCAAACATCGTTGATTCTATCCATGTGCCTTGCAGGGTCGATGACGTTCCACTTTTGGTGAAGGTCCCGGACAAGACCGCCTCGCCGCCACCGGACGTTATGCCCTGAAGAGTGAACGTCGCCCGCTGATCCGTGGGATCATTCAGGCTGCCTGGATAGATCGCGCCTCGATTGTCCAGTGCTTCCAACGCGTCCCCAGTCTGGCGAATGTCGAGAAAGGAGATCGGGCCGCCTGAACTGTTTTTCACCACAGGCCCACCGGACGGGTTTGTGTAGTGCCCCTCGACGGTGAAGTCGATATTTCGAACCGTGCTGTTCGGCGAAGGACTCAATTCACAGCCGCCGAGGGCAACCACAATTCCCAAGGCGAGGAGTCGACTCTTCATGGCCGGCCCCTTCTTTCTATTTCATCGACAACTGACCGTAAACTCCTAACGAGAGATCGTCGGGTTATACCCTTTGTCGACTGAATCTGGCTCGTCATGTCGATCAGCGTCTGAATCAGTTCGTCGTCAGCAGCGTCTCTGATTTCCTTCGGCACATGGACACCGTCGACAGGCGACTCTTCGTGAATAAACTTTTTCTTCTCACGTTTATGCGTGGCTTCGGCATCTGGTCTTCCGAGCAGCCAGTCAATAGTGCATCCGCATCGGTTAGCAATTTCAAACAGCATTTCCGGTTCGGGTATACGTCCGGCTTCGTACCGGCCGTAGTTGACCTGGCTTTCAATACCAAGAAACCGCGCGAATTCAGCCTTTGATCGGGTTCCACGCAGCTCTCGAAGACGATTTCCGAATTGGTTCAAGATATATCCGAATCGGTATTGACAGCGTATCCGTTCTGGTTATCTTAGTGCTCATGGTTACACGTAACACCGCCAAACGTTTACTACAACAGGCGGCTATCACGCAAGGAAAGGCGGCTGAAACCCTGAAGCGGAGCCGCACCCACTTGAACCTGGTGCTCAACGGCAAGCGCGAATCCAAAACGCTCCTCAATGAAATCGAGCACCTCGTAAAGAGGAGGGCAGCGTGACTGTTTTCCAGCAAGAGCTTTTCGCCCGCGAGCCGTTGACGCCGGAGACATTCTCGCACCGGCTGCCGGCCGGGGACTGGGTCACGATCTCCGACGTCTGCGTCGCGTACGGTGGCATGTCCTGGGACGTGGTCGAGTCCTGGGTGCGCTCCGGGCGCATCCGCGGAATCGACGCGCGTTCCGATGGCGCGACGAAACCCTACTGGCGTCTCTTCCGCCAGTCCGTCATCGACGATTTCCACACCCGCCTTTCGGGCGCGACGCCCGAGAAACAGAAGAAAGGACCGAACACATGAGCATCGATAAAATCAAAATCGCGGAAGCCGCCTCCGGCCTGAGTCTGATCGGCCTGTTGGTCGACTACATGAAAGACGAGTTGGAAATCTTCGTCGACGCCCTGGACCGGCAGGCGGTCCTCGCGGATCTCGCCCCGGAAAAGAACGACGACCTCTCGCGCGAACTCCTCGCCATCCGCGCCAAGGGTCACGCCATGCTCAACGCCATCGCCGTCGCGAGTGAGAACACCATCGACAGCCGCGCCATCATGGGCCTCCTGCATCGCAGCGTTTCAGGCCCGCCGCCGAAACCGCCCGCGCGCGTGAACGCGACCAAGGCCCTCCTCAGCGAAGCCGTGAGGGCGATCTCATGAGCAAGGCCAGCCCCAGCCTCACGACGGGTAGGGCGGCTTCGCCGAAGCCGCCGCCGCTCCGGATTCCCGCGAAGGGTAGGGCGGCTTCGCCGAAGCCGCCGCGCCGTATCCCGGTCGTTGTCATGGTCGACCCGGCCGATATCAATCGTGTCGCGAAGCTCCTGATATCGACCGCGATCGCGCGCGCCGATCAGGGCCTCCCGTATTCGAGAGGTCAAGAGGCCTCTCTCAGGCTCCAGATGCAGCTCATCCACAACGCCCGCACGCGCGGACGTTGCCAGGTCTGCGGCTGCACGGACGCCCACGCCTGCCCCGGCGGCTGTGCCTGGGCGAACGCGAAGCGAACGCTCTGCACCGCGTGCGTTCGGAGGTTGATCAGAACGGCTGGAGACGTCCGATGAATCTGAAACCCGCGTCATCGGCGCTTCACTCCGAATCCGCACGGGCTATAGGGGCGGCGGGCTCTGGGGTGGAGCGTCTTTGTGGCCAACCCTCCGACGATCTCCGCGTCGGCATTGAGGCGCTCAAGCGCGCTGATCCGGTTCCGGATCGGAGGCATCCATCATGACGCTCGCGGAGATTTGCATGGCGCTCGACAAGGCGATCGATGCCATCAAGCAGGCTCGCGCGTATCTTCCGGCGAAGGATCCGGATGATTTTCCAGGCCGTGCGATTTATGCATGTGCATGGATTCGAGGCGCTCTATCCTGCGTTCCAGACTCTCCGCCGACCGACTGGTTTGACTCGCCGATCCCCGCAGATAGCCGATCTTCGCGGTGTGATCGGCGTGATGATCCTGTTCCAGCCGGCACAGCTCATCGAGCCGCTCGCGGAGATACCGAATCTCGTCCCTCAAAAGCTGCGCGTCGTGGTCCTCAGTCACGCACCAAACCTATGCGGAAAGGAGCCGCCCCTCAATGAACAAACCATCCTCCGATCCCGCCGTTTCTCCCCACGCCGTCGCCCTCCACGCCGATCCCCAGGAAGCGCAGATGGCCATGCAACTCAGCGCCCAATACCAGCGCGCCATCGGCGGTTTGTGGCACGTCATGGTCTTCGGCGCCATGATGCTCAAGCTGAGGGAACATTTGAATTCCGCACGCGGAATTCAAAGAGGCCAGATCGCGTACCAGGGCAGCATCAAGGAATGGATCGAGACCAATTGCCCGGAGGTCAACACGTCCACGGCATGGCGTTTCATGGCCCTTGCCGCCGGGCTGAAACAGGAGCTGAAGCTCGGCGCGAAAGCGGACCTGTGCCTGCTCCTGGATCGCGACGGAGCGCAGCTCCCGCCCGCTCAGCAGAAGCTGCGCAATTCGATCGCGCTCTTCCTCGAAGGCAAGTCGCAGCGCCAGCTTCTCTTTCAGTTCGCCGTGGCGGACCCGAAGCCGCGCGGCGGAGACACGGGCGTGAAGCGCGGACCGATCACCGAGGAGATGAAGGTCGAGCTGCACTCCGCCTGCATGCGCCTGATCATCCAGGCGATCAACCGGGACATTCTCCAGGAGAAATTCTACGCCCGCTGTCCGCGCGCCCTCCTCGAATCCCTGCACGGCGCTCTGCTCGACGCGAAAAACGAGATCGGCAAGGTCCTGAAAAAATGAATTCCGACCGGGCGAGAGGGGAGTCCGCCATCCGCGCAATCCGCGTACTCCGCGGTTTCCCCTCCGCTCTTCTTCAGTGTCCTTCAGTGTGTTCAGTGGTTTCACCATCCGGAGGTTGACATGTCGACAGCCGTCGCGATTCCGAATCAGGATCTGCCCGAGCTCGCTGGCCTGCCGGATAAAGTGAAAAACGAAGTGACCCTCTGGCTGTCCGTCATCGGTGAACTCTTCGAAGCGGAGAAACCCACCCGCGCCTCCGCCGCCATCTCCGCCCGGCTCGGGCATATCGGCGGGTTCAGTAACGAGAACATCCTTCGCCGCTACTACGCCTTCCTGAAGACCAAAGACTGGCGCGTCCTGGTCAACAAGTCGAAGCTGCCGCGCGACGAGAAACGACTCCCCGCGGAATTCATCGCCGACTGGCAGAAGCGCTGCATGCTCAACCAGAGGAAGTGCCATCCGGCGTATCGCGATCTAATACGCGACTGGCGCGCCGGAAAATACATCGGCGGCTACGGCGACTGGCGCGCTTACTGGGAGTCGCGCAGCGCCGTCACGTATCTCGTCTGCCCGGATCCACTCCCGCCCGGATGGACCTACGGCAATCTCATGCGCTACGCGCCGTCGAAATACGAACTCCGCGCCGCGCGCATCGGCCGTAGCGCCGCCGTGCAGCGCCCGCTCGTGAACACGACGCGGGTCGGGCTCAAGGTCGGGCAGTACTACGTGTTCGACGACGTGGAGCACGATCTCCTGGTGAACGTGCTCGGCGTGAACCGTCGCGCGATGCGGCCGCTGGAGCTCGGAGCCCTGGACCTCTTCTCCGCCGACAAGTTCGCCTACGGTCTCAAGCCCACGCTGCAGGACGAGCTGGACGAAAAGAAAATCAAACTCAAGGAGCGCGAGATGCGCTTCCTCCTGGCCGTGGTCCTCACGCAATACGGCTACCGGCCGGAGGGCACAACCTTGATGGTCGAGCACGGCACGGCCGCGATCCGCGACGACGTGGAGCAGGCGCTGATCCGTGTCACGAACGGAGCGGTCCGGGTCGACCGGTCGGGCATGGAGGGTCAACCGGCGGCCGCCGGCTGGTTCGAGGGGCGGGGCAAAGGGAATTTCCGGTTCAAGGCGGCGCTGGAATCGCACCACAACCTCACGCACAACGAGACGGCATCCTTGCCGGCGCAACTCGGACACGGTCGCGACAGCGCGCCCGAGGAGCTGCACGGCCTGGAGCGCTACAACACCTACCTGCTGTCCGCGATGCTGGCGCTGCCTCCCGAGCGCGCGGCGATGCTGCACCTGCCAGTCCTCCGTTTCGATGCCTTTGCGGAGATCTACGCGCGCATCGTGGACCATATCAACAAACGGACGGACCACGACCTGGAAGGCTGGGAAAAGGCCGGGCTGACAACGACGGAGTACCAGCTCGCTCCGGGTATGGCGCCGATGACGGAGGAGCAGCTCCTCGCGTTGCCCGAGCCGAAGCAGCTCGCGCTGCGCGGGGCGCTGACCCCGCTTCGGCAGAGGAAGCTCTCCCCTCACGAGGTTTTCCAGCGCGGACGCGGCGAGCTGATCCGGCTGCCGCCGTACCTGGTCACGGAAATCCTCGGCGAGGATCTCGCGCGGGAGCGCCGTCTCGGTGCCGATCTCGTCTTCGAGTTCGAGGACCGCGATATCGGCCCCGGCGTCCAGCGGTTCCTGGGCGTGGTCGAGGCCCCGGACGGCCGCCGCCTGAAACTCCGCCCGGAAGAGATGTACCTGACCTACTGCAACCCCTTTGCAAGCGACGTGATCATCGTGTGCAGCGCCACGAAGGGACGCGGCGACGTCCTCGGTGTAGCGCAGCGCTGGCGCTCGGAATCCCGCGCCGATATCGACGCGCTGCACAAACTCATGGGCTACGCGGAGAAGCTAGAGAAGGAGTTGCTCCTCCCGGTCGCCCGCGCCGGCTCCGCGAAGGCGAGAGAGAAGATAGAGATGCACCGCCACAACGCCGCCGTCCTGGGCGGCGGTCCCATGTCGCCCGATGAGCTGGAGACCGCGCATCACCTGAAACGGTTCGAGCCCGCCGACCTCATGGATCCCGCTCCTGCTCTCTCCCCATCCGCTCCCGTTGTCTCCTCGTCCGATCCCGTTGGTAGGGACGGCGGTCCCTCGCCGTCCGCTCCCGCCGACGACACCGTCGCCGATTTTTCGCCCGAGAATCTCTTGTAGAGCCCGCAACCACAGAAAGGAAAGAGACATGACCGAGAAGACCGAGAAGCGAGACGACGAACTCGCCCCGCAAGCGCACACCGGAGACACCGTCCGCTCAAGCTGGCCGTTTTCGCTCGACAAGATACGGAAGAACATCGCGCATTGCTCACCGGCCGGAAAGGACGCGCTCGTCTCCGCGTTCCTATGGTGCATCGATGCGGCGCACCCCGTGCGCAAGGACGAGTTGTCCGAGCGCATCGGCTACAGCGACAACGTTCTCTACAAGCTCTACACCGGCCGCTACCGCGACCCGGACGGCAAACTCTACGACGTGCCCGAAGAACTGATCGAACGCATCCGCGACTTCCTCCGTATCGAGCGCGAGCGGTTCCTGGGCGGCGAGACGCAGTTCGTCCTCACGCCCACGGCAAAGCGGATCATCACCGCCTGCGATCTCGGACGCGAGTCACAGACGCCAGTCTTCGTCATCGGCCGCAGCCACATCGGCAAGACGTGGGCGCTGCGCCACTACGCCGACACCAACAATCACGGCCGCACCGTCTACATCCGCATGAAGGCGGCATCCGGCCTCGGCGGCATGGTGCGCCGCATCGCCGAGAAGGTCGGCCAGTCGCCCAGGGGGAACACCGCCGACCTCATCGACAACATCAAGCACGCGATCACCAAGGACATGCTCCTCATTTTCGATGAGGTCCACCTACTCCAGTACACCTACCGGAAAGCGTCGTTCTTCGCGTGCATGGAGGTCATCCGCGAAATCTACGACGAGACCGGATGCGGCATGCTCTTGTCCGGCACGAAGATCCTGCTTGATCGCATCACCGAAGCGCGCAACGGCGAGATGGAGCAGCTCCTGCGGCGCGGCGTGCATCGCATCCTGCTTCCCGAGACGCCGACCCGCGCGGACGTGAACGCCATCCTGGAACACAACGGCTTGGAGTTTCCGGCCCGCGCGCTGGAAGTCCGCGTGCAGCGCATCACGGAGAAGCCCTACGACGTCCTGCGCCAGCTGTCGAAGCGCGACGCGCTCAAGTCCATCACCGAGCGCCTGCGCTACGGCCGCAAGCTCGCCGCGAGAAAAGACGACAAGGTCAACTGGACCTACTTCCTGGAAGCCCACCTCACGATCGCCAAGCAAGCCGAACAGCCGGAGGACGACTGGACATGAAGGAAGCCATCGAAGTTTTCATCGACGTGCGCTTATACCGCCACACGTACATAGCCAAGGTCTCCCAGTGGGTGATCGAGGCAAGTTCGACCAGCAGTCCCGGTCAGGCCGTGACGCGCGCCGCAGAAAAGATTCAGCGCCATCTGGACTACAGCCTGGTCACGCTCAAGCCTCTATCCTCGCACTGCTGTCTCTGCACGCTCAGTGATTCTATCGCCGAGGTAGGGCGCGGCGTCCCTGCCGCGCCGCAGGAGGCCCACCGATGAAGGTTTTTCAACCCGGCCATGTCTACATTCTGGACCATCGGGGCGTCTTCCTCGTCTTCCGTCGCCGCGATATTGACGGCAGCATGTTGCCCGGAACCACCACCTGTGAGCTTCTCGAAGTCTTGATCCACCGGGTCGAGTCCCTCGACAAGCAGAACCCCTGCATGGAAAACATCGAAACCCTGCACGCCCTCCACGCCGCCCACGGCGCCCAGCTCGCCCGGACCGAACGCATCAGCGCAGAAGAGAAAGGAACCTGACCATGCCCCGCATCAAATCCGCCGCACCCGCGCTCACGCGCGACCAGGTCGACGACCTCGTCGGCCAGATCACTGAGGCCGACAACAAACGCGCCGCGCTCGTCGCCGTTATGAACAGTGAACTCGACGCAGCCCGCGCCGAATTTTCCAAGGAGATCGGCCCACTCACCGAGCTGCTCGACGACAAGACCGCCGCTCTCGAATCCTGGGCACGCGCAAATGTCGACCAGTTCGGAAACGCGCGCTCTTTGGAATTCTCGCGCGGCACGATCGGATTCCGCCTCGGACAGCCGACCGTCAAGCCTACGAAGGGCAGCACGCTGCGCACCGTCCTCGACTATCTGAAGCGCGTCCCCTGGGGCCAGGTCTACGTTCGCTTCAAGGAGGAGTTGGACAAGGAGGCATTGATCGCCGCGCGTGCCGATCTCACCGCCGACCAGATCAGCAAGGCTGGCTTTACGTTCGCGCAGGACGATCGCTTCTACGTCGAGCCGAAACAGGACCAGCCGGCGGAAGTCGTAAAATGATCCCCGCCTCGCACAACCCGAACGTCCCGCCGGCGGAAGGCCCGTTCAAGCGCCGAGCCAAGGTCGTCTATACGCAGAAGCACAACGGCCGCGAGTACCCGATGGATGCCGAGTATGTCCAGCCGTCGCGCAACCGCGATGGATTCTCGGTCGTGTTGGTAGGCCCCGGCCGCACGCGCGCGATCGTCCCGGACTGCGATCTATCTCCTGCCGCTCCATCCGCTCCTGGTAGGGACGGCGCTCCGCCGCCGTCCGCGGGAGGGCTCCGCGGATGCTGACCGCGCGTCAACAAGGCGTCTTCCGTCCCCTGGTCGACGCAGCCTGGGTCAAGACCTGCGCCCGCTCCGGCGTGCTTGATCCAGAGAATAAATCCGCGCGTGAAAAGTGGTATCGCGCCGAACTGATGAAAGCCCTCGGCATCTACACCACGAAAGAAGATGTCGCCCGCGAGAAATTTGCGCAACTCTGCGCCCATTTTGAGCAGGAAATTGGCAACTCCTGCTACTGGACGATCCGCGCTGAGCAAAGCGAGGAAGTCCGTCAAATCCGATGGTGGATCGACCAGGCGCTCATTCGCATTGGTGGCGACTGGCGCTATGCCCAGGGCATCATCGGCCAGATGCAGTTTCCCGGCGACTGCCTGGAAGATCTCAACATCGGCCAGCTCCACAAAGTATTCCAAGCGCTGGACACCCATCTCCGCCGGATACGCATCGAAGGCGCGCCGGATTGGAAAGACGAGGTGTGCGCATTGAGCGGGCGCGCGCGAACACAGCCGCGCCGAAAGGCCGCATGAAAATCAAAAATCCCCATTGTCCCTTCTGTGGCGAGAAGGGTCATGCGTGCACGATCGAAGAAGTCAGTTTCGGATCGAGAAAACCGTTTGCTGTCGTCTGCCCGGAATGTGGCGCCATCGGTCCACGCGCGCGGACGCGGATCGAAGCCTCAAATAAATGGGACACGAAAGTCGCTTCCTCTTTCGTCTCCGCAGTCTGCTCCATGTTCCCGACAGGCGCGTGATGAATGACCGCTCAAGATGCGCGACTTGCCGTTACTGGAAGAGCCTTTTTGGTTTACTGGGGCGCTGTCGATTCGATGGGTCGAAACATTTTCGAAAGCGCACATCACGAGACGTCTTCTGCGACTGCCACATGTCCGCCGTCATCCGCAAAGACTGCCGCGTCATCCAGTCGTCCGCTCATGCGGACACCGGACACTCTCCATGATCGATCCCGTCAAAGCGCAGCAGATTGAAGTTTTCCTCCTGGAGCGTGCCGCCTGGGTCCATGCCGGCGAACTCTGCAAGCATTTCGAAATCCGCGAGCGCGAGCTGCGCGGTCTCGACGGCGAGCCCGGATATTGCAGCCACTGTGCAATCAGTTTGAAAGGCGGATACAAGCATGTCGCCGCCGCCACAAAAGCCGAATACCTTGAATTCAAACACACGTTGCGGAAGCACGGCGTCAACGAACTCCGCCGCGTGACCGCCCTGGATAAACGCCGCCATCACGTGACGCGAACACTCCGCGCCGGCGTCTTCGAGAAAGACACCGGGCAGGGCATCTTCTCCCTGTCGTCCCGTCCGTCCCTTTTCGGAGCCTCCTCATGACCCCCGACGCCATCACCTACCTCGTCGACCATCACACCCGCGCCGCGAGTTGGTGCGAGCGCCAGGCCGACGACGTCGCACGTCTCCCGGCCGAAAATGACACGGTCCGCTCCGACAACATCCGGCGCGCCGCCGAGCTGAAAAAGAAATCCGCATGGCATCGCGAGGCGTCCGCGTTGATCGGATCGATGGAGCAGGGATGCGCATGAAGAGACCCTTCGTCAAACATACTGAATACAAGCCTCACGCTGGCCTGACGCCCGGACAGCGCCGCGCCGCCGCTGAATCCGGTCACCTGATCAAGCTGCTCACGCCGATCAGGACGCAAAAAGAAGTTGCGGAGCTGATCGGCGTGTCGCACCAGGCCGTTCAGAAAACGGAGGTCCTCGCGATTCACAAGTTGCGCGTCCGCATGATCGACGCCGTCCGACGCATCCCTGGGCTTGAATCCGAAATTCACCTACTGATCGCGCATCTGGAAAAGCGAGACACCCGATCCCTATTTGAGCGCTGCATGCAAGGAGGACAGACACAATGAGAGATATGGAGTTCACGGTGTGGGTGAGGTTGGAGTCGGTGGACACGCAGATTGACCATGAAATCCTCTGCAGGGAGATTAAGGCCGTGCTCGATGAGGAGCGCGATTCGGGCAAGGGATGTCTTCAAAAATGCTGCGCACTGCACGTCCGCGATGTTCAAGGGAAGCTGGTTTGTACGTAGGCCCACGATGGACGATAACAGCACCATGCCGTTCGGTAAGTATTCGGGTGAGAAACTGGGCGACGTTCCGGACAATTATCTTGTCTGGCTATGGGATCAGACATGGTTCACTGAGCGGTCACACGGCGCCCTGTGGCGCTACGTCCGGTCCGCCGTCGTCACAGTCATGGGACGCGAGGAATAGTCCGACCGATGACAAAAAACATGGTCACTGTTTTGCTGCGGAACTCGTCCTGCACGTTCGTTGCAGCCGTCGCGAAAAAAACCATCGCCGCGCGGAAAAAGCTTCTCAAACCATTGCAATTTCCGGGGTTCACCCCAGAATCCTCCTCAAACCACATTCGCTGGTGAGTATCTTTATAACCCGTTGATATTCAACAACGTAAGCCATCCTTCGCCCTGATTCACCCTTTCTCAGCTCGCATGCAACTTCCGCACGTAGTACATGAATGAAAAACGGAGGGGGTGAGATTCGAACTCACGGTGGGCTTGCGCCCACGTCGGTTTTCAAGACCGATGCCTTAAACCACTCAGCCACCCCTCCAAGTAAAACTTCCGGTCTTTCGCGTGATGATCCCGCGGCGCGGGATCAACCGCGACCACGTATCCCGCCACAGTCGGGATCAGGTGGCAAGACCGATGCCTTCAACCCGCGTGATGTCCGGCCAAGCCGGACAAACGCGGCCTTCGGCACTCAGCCACCCCTCCAAGCAGTCGATCGTTGACTTGGAAGATACCGTTGAGTATCCGGTTGACTCAAGCACACTAACGCTGGACTGGGAGGATTTGCCATGAATCGAATCGTTGCCGCCGCCACAATCCTGCTGCTGAGCCTCGCTCCCGTCCACGCGGAGGTCCTGATCAATCCCGGATTCGAAGATGCGACGGGGGGCGGGACGCATATTCGCGGGTGGACCCGTTTCGGATCGAATGTCTGGAGCGTCGCCAGAACGCCCCGATCCGGGCTCCGGTGCGTGAGGGTCACGGGCGAGTCCACCGGCATCGAGAATTTTTCCGGGGTGTACCAGGATGTGAGCATCCAGCCCGGCAGTACGGTGCGCGGCGCCATGTTCCTTCGCCAGAACAGCGACGAGCCGCTGACCGGTGCATTGTTCGCGCTCGTGAAAATTGAGTTCTTCGACGCGGCCACGAATTTCATCACGGTCGAAGTGTCAGGGCAGAAAGTACAGCAGGGATCCGTCAAAGACCGCTATCTCGAGGTGTCCGTGCAAGCGAAGGCCCCAATCGATGCAGTGACGGCCCGCCTGGTCGGCGTGCTCACGCAATCCGCCACGCCCGACAAGGGCGCGATTTTCTTCGATGATGCTTCGTTGGAAATCAGTCCGTAGGCGAGCCTTGGCGTGCGGCGGCCCCGCCGCCGCTTTGTCAGCGCGAAGCAAGATTCGCACAACACGGCGCAGGCGAGTCGTGGCGAAGCCAGACGTACTCCAAAGGGCGGGGGGACGATGCCTGAAACCGCGTTAGCTCGGCATCACATCCGGGCCGGATCAACGAGTCCCAAATCCTTCGCGAAGGATTCGGGAACAACCTCCATCGGTCGTTGACTGCACGTTCCGAATCCCTATTCTCTTGCGCGATATGAGCTTGGCGATCATGGAGCGTGCACGTTGAACAAGGCTGTTGCCGACTCCCATGCGGCGGAAAAATGGGTATGGAAGGCGTCCGGGCCCCAGCCGCCCGCGCCGAAACGCATGTCGATTGCGGCCAAAACCGCCATCCAGGTTCCGCTCATGCTGCTCGTGGCATTTCTCCTTTATCACTATGGCCACCGCGTCGGCCCTGCGATCATCGTCACCCTTGCCGCGCTGGTCTTCGTGGGCGGATTCATCTACGCGCCTCTTTTCCACGGCTTCGAAACGTTCGGCGCCCTTCTGGCCAAATGGGTCTCGTCGGGTCTCACGTGGGGCCTGCTCGTTCCGTTCTATTACATCGTGTTCGTTCCGGCCCGGCTCATCCTTGCGCTGACCGGGAACGACCCGATGACCCGCGGTTTCCCGACCCAAGAGTCCACGTACTGGATTCCGCGCCCGCCGGTGAGGAATATGGAGCAGTATAGGAAGCAACACTGAGAGTTCAGCGACGTGAATGAACTGAGACCAGGAATGAATGACCAAACACCAATAACCAAACACCAATAACCAAGCACCAATGACCAAGCACCAATGACCAAGCACCAATGACCAAGCACCAATGACCAAGCACCAATGACCAAGCACCAATGACCAAACACCAATAACCAAACACCAATAACCAAGCACCAATGACCAAGCACCAATGACCAAGCACCAATGACCAAACACCAATGACCAAACACCAATGACCAAGCACCAATAACCAAACACCAATAACCAAGCACCAATGACCAAGCACCAATAACCAAACACCAATAACCAAGCACCAATAATCAAGCACCAATAATCAAACACCAATGACCAAGCACCAATAACTAAGCACCAATGACCAAGCACCAATAACCAAACACCAATAACCAAGCACCAATAACCAAACACCAATAATCAAACACCAATGACCAAGCACCAATAACTAAGCACCAATAACCAAACATTGGAAACCAAGCGCAGCTCGGGCTTTGCTTATTGATTATTGGTTATTGATTATTGGTTATTGGTTATTCGTTATTGGTTATTCGTCCGTGTCCATGAACATTCTCGGCATAAGCGCCTTCTACCACGACTCCGCGGCGGCCCTCATTCGCGACGGGGACATCATCGCGGCCGCCCAAGAGGAACGCTTTTCCCGCAAGAAGCACGACGCGCGGTTCCCGTTCAACGCGGTGCGCTATTGCCTGCACGAGGGTGGCGTCGGGTCCAACGATCTCGATGCGGTGGCGTTCTACGACAAGCCGATCACGAAGTTCGAACGCATCCTCAAGACCTACTTCAGCGTCGCGCCGAAAGGACTGCAGTCGTTCATGATGGCGATGCCGATCTGGATGCGCGAGAAGCTCTGGATCCCGCTCGAGATCGAGGAGGCACTCGAGGCGTGCGGCGTGAAGACGCCGATGGAAAACATGTATTTCCCCGAGCACCACGAGTCGCACGCGGCCAGCGCCTTCTACCCGTCGCCGTTCAACCGCGCGGCGATCCTCACGATTGACGGCGTGGGCGAGTGGGCCACCTCCGCCCTGGGCCGGGGCGAGGGGAACAAGCTCGAGATCACGCACGACCTCCATTTCCCGCACTCGCTCGGCCTGCTCTATTCCGCGTTCACCTATTTCACCGGGTTCCGTGTCAATTCCGGCGAATACAAACTCATGGGCCTCGCCCCGTACGGCGAGCCCACATACGTGAAGCCGATCATGGACAACCTGGTCGACCTCCGCGAGGACGGCTCGTTCCGGCTCAACATGAAATACTTCGGCTACCTCGACGGGCTGACGATGACGAACGACGCGTTCGCGCAGCTCTTCGGTGGCCCGGCGCGCAAGGCCGAGGTTGAGATTTCCAAGCGCGAAATGGACATCGCCCGGTCGATCCAGGAGGTCACCGAGGAGATTGTCATCCGGATGGCGCGCCACCTCCGCAAGACGACCGGTGAGAAATACCTCTGTATGGCCGGCGGCGTCGCGCTGAACTGTGTCGCGAACGGGCGCCTCCTCCGCGAAGGCGTCTTTGACGACATCTGGATCCAGCCCGCCGCAGGCGACGCCGGCGGCTCGCTCGGCGCCGCGCAGCTCGTGTGGCACAAGGTGATGGACAAGCCCCGTACGGCGAACGACAAGACCGACGCGATGAAGGGCTCGTACCTGGGCCCCTCGTACGACAGCGAGGTCGAGGACTATTTGAAGGCGAGGGGTTACCCGGCGCGGAAACTGTCCGACGCGGAGTACGGCCCGGAGATTGCGAAGGTGATCGACGGGCAGCATGTTGTCGGCCTCGTGCAGGGCCGGATGGAATTCGGCCCGCGCGCGCTTGGGGCACGGTCGATCATCGGCGATGCGCGGTCGCCGAAGATGCAGTCGATCATGAATCTCAAGATCAAGTACCGCGAATCGTTCCGCCCGTTCGCGCCGACGTGCATTCTCGAAGATGTCGGGACGTACTTCGAGTTGGACCGCCGCTCGCCCTACATGTTGCTCGTCGCGCAGGTCCGCAAGGAGCGCTGCATCGACAAGGAAGAGGCGAAGAAGATGCCGATCCGCGAGCGCATCAACCAGGTCCGCTCGGACATCCCCGCCATCACGCACGTTGATTTTTCCGCCCGCGTCCAGACCGTCGAGCGCTCCGTCAACCCGCGCTACTACGACATCATCAAGGCCTTCAAGGACCGGACCGGCTGCGGCGTGATTATCAACACCAGCTTCAACGTCCGCGGCGAACCCATCGTCTGCACGCCGGAAGACGCGTACCGCTGCTTCATGCGCACGGAAATGGACTACCTCGTCCTGGGATCCTTCCTGCTCAGCAAGACGGACCAGCCGGAGTGGAAAGAGAAAGCCAACTGGCGCCAGGATTATGTGCTGGATTAAGCGCCTGTGAAAAACGAGATCGATATCGTTCGCGATATTTCCGAGAAGTTTGAAGCACTCGGCTTGCCCTACATGCTCACCGGCTCTGTCGCCATGAACTACTACGCCGAGCCGCGAATGACGCGGGACATCGACGTGGTCGTCGCTATTGCAGCGGACAATGAATCGGCGCTCGTTGACGCTTTCTCACGTGACTACTACATCTCGCAGGAGGCGGTACGCGAGGCCATAACTTACGAATCCATGTTCAATGTGATTCATCTGGAGAGCGTGATTAAGGTGGATTGCGTCGTGAGGAAAGCCGCCGAGTACCGTCGCGTTGAATTCGAGCGGAGGAGACGGATTGAGATCGGGAGCTTCCATACGTTTATCGTGAGCAAGGAGGACCTGATTCTCTCCAAGTTGTGCTGGGCAAAAGATTCCGAGTCGGAAATGCAATTGCGCGATGTGGCCAATTTGCTCGTTTCAGGCTACGATCAGCATTACGTTCGCACATGGGCGGAGAAGCTCGGAGTGAAGCACCTCCTGGAAAGGCTGCTCAATGCAGGATACGGCGGATAGCATCCGAAAACTCTACCGGGAAAGACTTATGGCGCTTCCCGCGGAGGAACGTTTCCTCATGGGACTGCGCATGTTCGATTCGGCCAGGACCTTGGTGCTTGCATCTCTTTCTCCGGGGCGCAGCCTGTCCGAGCTCCGCGGCGAACTGCTTGAGCGCTTCTACGGTCGCGATCTGAGCGCCGCCAGCCGCCTGGAGATTAGCGCGCGCTTCCGGGGTCTCCCGCAGCCCCGGATCGCCCCGTCGTGACGGGGCGATCTCCGCGTGGGGCCACGTTGCCGCGGCCTACGCGGCTCACGTGGCGGCTCGACGACACCGACCGTTGCTTCATGCGCACGGAAATGGACTACCTCGTCCTGGGCTCCTTCCTGCTCAGCAAGAAACACCAGCCGGAGTGGAAAGAAAAAGAGAACTGGCACCAGGATTACGTCCTGGACTGAACTGTTTTCGGCGTGGCGCGGGAAAAAAGAGGCGCTCCGTTCCCTCGGAATTCAAACTACTCACCACATCAACTGTCATCGAATTTGACAGTTGCGATCATGTAATGTATACATCTTACACATACATCAATGCACAGAACGCAGATATATATAACGGATACGGAACGGGATGCCCTAGCCGAGCTTTCAAGGCATACCGGTCTATCCCTGAGCCAACTCATCCGCGATGCGATAGATCGCTATGTGGACGACTCGCGGGGCAGGCACCGCTTGAAGCTGCTCCGTGAGGCGAAGGGATGCTGGGCAGGGCGCAAGGATCTGCCCGATTTCGGCGCTTTGCGGCGCGAGCTTGATCGTGAGGTCTCGTGACGCGCGCAGTTCAACCCATCCTTCTGGACACCGATGTGGTCATCGACTACCTCCGCGGGAGCACACAGGCAGCCGAGTTTTTGGAGCATGCCGGCGCTCCCCTCCTGCTTTCGGCCATGACGGTCGCCGAACTATATGCCGGAGTCAGGGACGGGGAGGAAGTCAGGACACTGGAGCGATTCTGCCGCGCATTCCAGATTGTCGATGTCAATGCCGCCATCGCGGGGCGCGGTGGCATGCTGCGGCGCGACTACGGGAAAAGCCATGGCGTCGGGCTCGCGGACGCGATCATCGCCGCCTGCGCGGAGAGCAAGAAGGCCACACTCGTTACCCTCAATCGCAGGCATTTCCCCATGCTGCAGGGCGTCATAACACCCTACTCGAAGTAGCGTCCAGATATCCGCTATTGAATCCGAGCCGGCTTCAGGTTATATAGATTCATCATGAAATCTACGTATAGCATCACCGAGGCGCAGGCGAAGCTGCCGAAGCTGGTGCGCGAGGCGAAGGCGGGCCATGCCTTCGGCATCACGAAGCACGGCGAAACGGTGGCCTACCTGATTTCCCATGAGCGATTGGGGTCTATCCTGGAGACGCTGGAAATCATGGCGAATCCCGAGGCCATGAAGGCCATTCGGGATCACAAAGCGGGGCGTATGAAGTTCTATCCGGTAGAGATCCTGGATGACCTCTAAAGCCCTACGCGTTGTCCTGCCTCAGCAGGTTGCTGATTTTGTTCGCCGACAGGCCCCGACCGCACGGCACAGATTGCGGCTCGCGTTGCGCGAACTGGCGTTTGAACGGGGCGACCTAGAGGCCTTGGATGGGGCTTTGGACGGATATCATCGTCTGCGAGTCGGATCTTTCCGCATCGTGTTTTCCTATGCGACGTCGAAATCGGGTGCCTACATCCAATGCATATTCGTTGAACACCGCAGTGTCGTATACCTGATGCTCGAAGAGATGCTCCGGCGTGGAATTCTCCAGCCGGCCAAGGACGCCTGACCCTCTTTCCGTGCTGGAACGAGGCCTTTTCCTGAGGTATATCTATCGCGATGGTCCTGCGTAATCTCATCGTGACGCTGCTTGTTTGCGCGGTGGTTCCGGCGCGCGCGGGCGGGCTTCCCGCTTCGACGTTTTTCGGCGGGGCGGGGTCCGATGACGCCAGCGCGATCGCGCGCGCGGCGGACGGATCGGTCTTCATCGCCGGCACCACGTCTTCGACGAATCTCCCGACCCATGCCGGGGCGTTCGATGCCATCGCGAACGGAGGCAGCGACGTGTTCATCGCGAAGTTCGACGGCGGGCTTTCCAACCTGCTTGCCGCCACCTTCCTCGGCGGCGCTTTGGATGACGGGGCCCGGGCCCTCGCGATCGACGCGGCGGGCCGTATCGTGGTCGCCGGCACCACGTTCTCGACGAATTTCCCGACCTCACCGGCCGCCCAGGACGCGACATACGGCGGCGCGGGCGATGCCTTCGTCGCCGTGTTCGACGCGGGGCTCTCCAACTTGCTCGCGTCCACCTTCCTCGGCGGCCTGGGAAACGACGACGCTTTCGCGCTCGCCGCGGACGATGCCACGAATGTTTACGTTGCCGGCGTCACAGGCTCGACCAATTTCCCGACCGCGGGGGCGCCTCCGTTCGACGCCACCCATAACAGCGCCCGCGACGCCTTCGTGTCGCGGCTGAACGCCAACCTGTCGGTCCTGTCCGCGTCGACCTTCCTTGGCGGAAACGGCCTCGACCAGGCCTTTGCCCTGCAGTGGGATCCGGTGGGGCAGATTGTCGTGGCGGGCGCCACGGCGTCGACCAATTTTCCGACCAGCGCGGGCGCATACGACACGACGCGGAACAGCGCGAACGATCTCTTTGCGGCCCGCCTCAGTGCGGACCTCACCGGCTTGGCGGCATCGACCTACGTCGGTCCCGCCGATTCTATCGGCGCGGCGGGACTCGGTCTCGACACGTCGGGCCGCGTCTACGTGGCGTGCCGTACAAGCGTCGCCGGCTATCCCGTGACCGCGGGCGCGTTCGACACCACGGCGAATGGCGGCGCGGATATCGGCGTTTCGCTGTTGAGCAGCGACCTGTCGACTCTGGTTGCATCCACGCTGCTCGGCGGCAGCAGCGAAGATTCGTTGTATTCCTTGATCGTCGAAGACGGCGGCACCGTCTGCGTGGCCGGGTCCTCGCGTTCGCCCGACTTCCCGGTCACCCCCGGTCCGGTCGACGGCCGCTACGCTGGGACGGTCTTCAATACCGACGCGGTGGCGTCGCGTTTCAATTCGTCGCTCACAGCCTTGCTCGCCTCGACCTGCTTGCGCGGGAACGGTGGCGATGACACGGCCCGCGCCCTCAGCGCGGACGGAGCGGGCGGCGTTTACATCGCCGGCGGTACGGCGGCCGTGGATTTCCCGGTAACCCCGTGGGCCTATGACTCCAGTTTCAACGGAATGGTCGACGCATTCGCTGGGAAACTGACCCTCACGCACGACAACATGCAGGGCGTGGACTTCGACGGCGACGGCAGGACCGACCCGGTCGTATTCGATACGGCGCGGCTCATCTGGTACCTGCTGCGGACCAGCAGCGGATTTCTTGAGCAGCAATTCGGCTTTGGCGGCGTTATTCCCGTGCAGGGTGACTACGATGGCGACGGCCGGCTCGACTTCGCGGTCTACGCGCCATCATCCGGGAACTGGCATATCTCGCGCACGACCGCGGGCTTCCTGATCCGGCAGTTCGGCTTCGGGTCTGTGACGCCCGTCCCGGCCGATTACGACGGTGACGGCAAGACGGACGTTGCGGTCTACGACCGATGGTCCGGGACCTGGTACATCTTCCGAACGACGGAAGGTTTCCTCATCCGGCAATTCGGCTTTGGCTCCGTGATTCCCGTGCCCGCGGACTATGACGAGGACGGCAAGGCCGACATCGCAGTTTTCGACCCGTCGATGGGCGACTGGTATCTGCTGCGCAGCCGCGCCGGTTTTACCATCGCACAGTTCGGTTTCAACGGCGTCACCCCGGTGCCCGCGGACTATGACGGCGATGGCCAGGCGGACATCGCCGTCTACCATCGCGCCTCGGCGAACTGGTATCTCCTGCAGAGCCGCGCCGGGTTCAAGACCCGGCCGTTCGGTCTCGGCAGCGTCGTGCCCGTGCCCTCCGATTACGACGGTGACAGCCACGCGGACATCGGCGTCTATGACCTGACGTCAGGCTACTGGCGGCTGCTGGAGTCGAGAGTGGGCAACGAAGCGGTCCAGTTCGGCTACAGCGGTGCGGTACCCATACTGAATCAATACTGGATCAACCGCGCTTTCGGTTTTCCTTAGTGTGTTGTTTTGGCACACTGGTGGCCATGTTATGAGCACGTTCGGCAAAGCAATACTCTATGGCCTGCTCGCCCTCGTCATCGCTGTGTTCGCCCTCAACAGGCGAATCCAGGAGGGACGCATCCTGCCGGCGCTCGCGCCGTTGCTTCAATTCTGCATGCCGGTGGATGATCTTTATGCCCCCGTGATGTGTGAACCGATTGATGTGTCTGGCGACACGAAAACCTTCGAATACACCTTCACCAACCGCTACGTGGGTGCTCACGCATTTGGCGTTTTGGCCCAGGGCCTCTCGCAGAACGTTGCGGAGGCGACGATTCCAAAATTCGCGCTTTCGGTCGAATTTGTGGTCGATGGCTACCAGGTCTTGAGCGCAGAGGTTGAGGATCCGGCCTACAATTTCTGGACCCGGTACGGCGATGGGTACGCCTATGTCTGCTATGACGTTCCTTTCGAAGTTCCCGTCGGGAAGGCGGTCCATTGCCGTGTCAAGGTCACCCGGGCCGACCCGGAATTCCAGGCCAGGCATCGCCCTGTCACGGTCTATGCCGGGAGGGAGTAGGTTCCGCCGGTGCTCAGCAGGTAGGGCGGACCGTCCCGGTCCGCCGCCTGTTCCGAGCCCGTCGAGGGGCGGCGCGCGGGGACCGCACGCCCTACCATTTCTGTGATGAGATTCAAAACCGGCCACTACTCTGGCGCCGCGGCTTGACGCGGCGTCCCTTCAGCACGCGTCAAGCCCCCACACTCCAGAATCCACCTCCATCCTGACTCGACGCACCGATAGCCTGCCGCTACAAATCGTGCACTCACCGCGCACATGAAGAAACTCTCCATCATCGGCACCGCTCTTTTCGCCGGGTTCATGGCAGCGGCGTGGCTCGCCCTCCTTCTTGCCGATATCGGGTGCTTCCGTGCGTGGCCCTGCATCGCGGTCGCGGCGGGCGCCGCGCCCGCCGCCGGTCTGTTCAACCGGCGCGCCGCGCGGGCAGAGAGCGAGGACGACGCATCGCCGGGGTGCCTCGTGATGACGCTCCTCCTGGCCGCCGGTTTCCTCGGGTTCGCGCTGCCGCCTTCCGAGGTGATCCTCGGGGGCTGGGACCCCGGCGTATACCTGCACACGGCTTCCACCGTGGCCAAAAGCGGATCGCTCCGTTTTGGGGACGTGGACATGGCGGTGCTGTCCGACTTGGAGAAGCAGGTCGTTTCGCGCGATCTCTTCGGTGTGCCCGAGCCGTTCGGCGGCATGCGGGTGCTGCCGGACGGGCGCACCTCGCCGGAATTCCATCATCTGTTCCCGAGCCTGCTCGCCATCGCCTGGTCGCTCGGCGGCATCCACGCAGCCCTTTGCGTCAACGCCGTGTTGTCCGCCGCGGGGATCGTGCTCCTGTTCCTGCTGGCCTCCTGCTGGGTCGGTCGCGGCTGCGCGGTGTTCGCGGCCCTACTGCTGGCAGTCAATCCCGCCCAAGTCTGGCAGGCCGGCTTCCCGACCGCCGAACCGCTGACCCAGTGCCTGCTGCTCGGCGGATTCCTGTTCCTGCCACGCGCTCTTGCCGGACGCTCGGCGCTCGACGCGGTGTTGGCCGGCGCCGCGTTCGCCCTCGCGCTGCTGGCCCGCTACGACACCATTCTCGTCCTCGTCCCGCTCGCTGCGGTCCTCGTTGTAACGTGGCAGCCGTCTGCCAGCCGACGGAACATGATCGTTTTTGGTGCGGTCTTCGCCGCAGGCATGGTGCATCTTTATCTCAGGCAGAAATACGTGGCCCCGTACTACACGCCGCTGAGCGATCTGGTCGGGCGCGGGCTGCTCGTGGCCGGCGTGCTGCTGGCGGCATGGCTGGTCCTGTCCCGGCTTCCCGGCGTGCGCTTGGCCGAACGCCTGCGGCGGTGCGACGTGGAGGTTTCCGCAGCCTTGGGCGTGTGTTTCGTGGCCTGGTTTCTTTTCGCGTGGTTCATCCGGACGCGCCTCGGCGTGCCCGGGCCCATCACGTCGATCGTGAAATCAGTACTTGCAGCCTGCGGTGCATCGGGATGGATGGACGCGCTGGTCGGGCCGGATGCGAGGAACATGCTGGTGCTCGCCGGCCTGCTGGGCCGTATCGGCCTCGCGCTCGCGCTGGGCGGTGTGGCCGCGATGATCTGGCGCGCGCGCGAGCCCTGGCAGAAGGCGTGGCTGTACCCGTCGGTCTTCGTCCTGGTGGTGCTCGTCACTCGCGTGTTCAACGACCATTTCCTGATGTGGGTCTCACGCCGGTACGTGCCCGTCGTGCTGCCGCTGCTCTGTGTCGGCGCCGCGTTCGGAGCCAAAGCGGTATTCCACGCAGGGTCGCGGCGCAATGTTTTCCTCGCGATGGGCGTCAGCCTGGCGCTCATGGTTGCCACTGCGACGCTCGGCATCCCGTCGCTGCGCCCCATCATCGCCATCCGCGACTGGTCCGGTCTCATCGCGTGGTACGAGCAGGTCCACCCCGCGATCCCCGACGACGCGATCGTGTACAGCGACCAGCCCGGCTTCGCCGCGCCGTTGCGCTATCTCTACGGCAAGCATGCCTTCGAACTTCAGATCAAGACTGACGACCGCCGCGCAAGACTCGCGGAACTCATGGCGGTCAGGATCGCGGCCGGCGCGGACGTGTGGTTCCTGACCATGGACGGTCCGATCCAATCCCCGGCCTTGTCGTTCGAACCTATCCGTGCCATTCCCCTGCACACCCAGATTCTGGACCGCCGCCGCCTGTCCGTCCCCACCGACATGAAGCCGCGCGGCGGTGACTTCGTGCTCTACCGTGTTCATGTGCGACCGTAGCAGAGGGGAATTCTTACCACGGAGGACACGGAGGTACGCGGAGGTGGGTCGGGGGATAGTTCTGAAACCTCCGTGCACCTCCGTGTCCTCCGTGGTTAAATTTCTTCACTGGCGCAGTTCTGGTTCTATAGCTAGTTTGTAACTCTATGCGCGTCGCTCTATGTGAAGGATCCATCTCCGTGGTGATTCCCGTGCTGAACGCGGCGCGGTACCTGCCTGAGCTGATCCCGGCCATCCTGGGCCAGAAGCCCGTCGCGCCGGCGGAGATCGTGCTGGTCGATTCGATGTCGACGGACAACACGCGCGAAATCGCGCAGTCATTCCAAAACGTCCGGGTCGTGCCGATCGAGGACTTTTCCCACGGCCGGGCGCGCAATCTTGGCGTGCGAGAAGCGAAGGGGGGGATCGTTGTCCTGATGACCCAGGACGCGCTGCCGCAGGATGACACCTGGCTGGCGAAACTCATCGCACCGCTCGCGGACGACAAGGTGGCCGCCACGTACTCGCGCCAGGTCCCGTACGAAGACGCGAACCCGATGGAGCGCTATTTCCTCCTGACCCATTTTCCGCCCGGTCCGGCCGTGAGGAGGAAGAAGGTCCATGACGGCGAGTTGAACTTCGGGCAGGTCTTCTTTTCCAACGTTGCCGCGGCGCTGCGGCGGGACCTGCTCCTCCAATTCCCGTTTGATGAGACGCTGATCATGAGCGAGGACCAGCAGGTTTCGCGCGACCTGCTCAATGCCGGTTATTCCGTCGTCTACGCGCCGGACTCTGTCGTGATCCACTCGCACAAGTACTCGCTGGGCATGGTCTTCCGCCGGTACTTCGACAGCGTGTACTCGCTCACGCTGATCTTCAAAGAGCACGACATGGGCACCAGCGCGTCGATGGGATTCCGGTATCTGTTCCGCGAAATGGGCTATATGCTCCGAAAACACCCGCTCTGGCTGCCGTACTACGCGTGTTACACCGTCATGAAGACGACCGGGACCCTGGCGGGCCATTTTGCCGGGCGGATTCCGCGTTCGTGGGCGAAGAAAATGAGCATGCATTCGTATCATTGGGAATGAGGTGTCGAGTGTCAGGTGTCGGGTGTCAGAAGATCGTGGAAAACGTACTCGTGCTCCTGCTCCTGCTCGTGCTCTATGCCGATCGCATCTCACTGAGCACGTCGCCCCGCCCGTGGGAACCCTCTGCGCGACAATACAGCCGTGAAGCCCGGGAGCTTGCCGGGCAGCCGGTGTGTGCGGCGGTGGGGCGCACGGTGTTTCATCCGGACGAGTCGAACGGGATATACCCGAGCTACCTGTGGGAGCATTTCCGCGACAGGGATTTCGATCCCGGGGTGTGGGGTGAGAATTACTGGACCGTGACGCAGCCGCCGATCATGCGGTACCTGATCGGGATCGGCCGCAATCTCGGCGGCTACGGGCAGTACGCGCTGACGAATTCATGGCGATACGAGCTGTCGTGCGAAGCGAACGTGGCGCGCGGGGCGATGCCGGACGCGAAGCTCCTCTGGTGGTCGCGCCTGCCGATGGCGGTGCTTGCGGCGGTTTCGTTTTTCATCCTGTTCGGCATCCTGCGCGCGGGGTTCGGTCGCCCGGCCGCGTACGCGGCCCTGCTGCTGGTCGTTTCGAATCCGTACATCCAGGACTCCGTCTGTCGCGCGATGACCGAAGCGCCGCTGGTGTTTTCGCTGATGTTGGCGATGGCCGTAACGCTCCGCGCCCTCAGCGCGTGGGAGCGCGGCGCGATCGGTCGCTCGCTCGCGTGGGTCGCGTTTGCCGGGGCGGTGATCGGGTGGGGTGCCGCGGCGAAGCTCAACGCGATCGTCGGCGTCGCGGCCGTCGCGGGCCTCTGCGGGCTGGCTGCATTTCGCCGCCCCCCGGAGTGTAGCCACGGCTCTGCGAGCCGTGCCATTTCGCCCCCTTGGCGTGAGAGAGCGCAGTACATCATCGCCGCCGGCGCGATCGTGGGCGTAGTCGCCCTGGCGGTTTTCATCGGCGTGAATCCGTATCTTTATAGAGACACAGCGGGCCGCATCACGAGGACGCTCAAGAACCGTGTTGAGGAAATGACGAGCCAGATGAACGTGATGCCGGACCGTGCCATTTCCGGCGCGCGCCAGCGCGCGGAAGTGCTCAAGGATCGTCTGTTCGAGCGTTTCAGTCCGTTCCGGTTCCGTGGCGCGGCGTGGATCAACATTCCGCTGAGCCTTGCGGGACTGATCTACCTGGCGGTCTGCGCGTGGCGCTGGCTGTCCGGCACGGAAAGCCGCGCGGGACCGGGTGTGGTCGGCGCCGTACTGCTGGCGTTTGCCGTCGTCGTGGCGGGGCCAACGTTGTTGACGCCGATCGATTGGGATCGCTATTTCCTGCTTCCGGTTCTCTTCTGCACGGTCTTCACGGCTGTTGCTCTTACGCTGCCGCTTAAGAGGCTGCGGACACTCTCGCCCGGTCGGTGACCGGGCCTACATCAGACCGAAATGTTGTGGGAATTTGTAGGCCGCGTGACCCACGCGGCGCATTGTGATCACGTTCAAGAGCTTCCTAACAAGGCACGCGTCTTGCTGTGCAAGGAGCCGTGTGCGGTGATGGTTTTTTTACAGGGAATTCATGAAGTGGGTATGATCTAGCTATATGAGGCTTTTCGCAAAACAAAGACTGGCCGGTGCTGCAGCGCTTTTTCTTTTTGCAAGCACCTCGCTGGGCGTTGTTTACGTTGATGCCAGCAAAGCGGGTGGCAACGGCACATCGTGGTCGCAGGCGTACAGGACCATCGAGGCAGCCGTCACAGCAAGCCCGGTGAACTCGGAATACTGGATCGTGGCGGGCACCTATCGGCCTTCGTCGACGATTACCATCACCAAAGGCGGGCAGCTCTTTTACGGCGGGTTCAACGGTACGGAGACGCAGCTCTCCCAGCGCAATCCTGGCGCGAACCAGGTCATAGTCGACGGCCAGAACGCCCTGAAGCACGTCTTCTTCATCAATGTCAACGGGTCCGGCTGCATCCTCGACGGACTGACGATCACGCGCGGGCGCGCGAACGGCGGCCCGGGGTGGGACACATTCGGCGGCGGCGTGTTTGTCGATACGCAGCCCGCGACGATCGCCAACTGCGTGTTCAGTGACAACTCATCGAGCTACATGGCGGGTGGCCTCATGATCAACCGCTCGGCAAGCGTCGTCTTGAGCTGCGTGTTCCAGAACAATTCGTCGCCGCTTGGCGGCGGGCTCTCGGGCTACGACGCCGACATCACCGTCCAAGGCTGTTCGTTCTCGGGCAATACGGCGCCGGCAGGCAGCGGCGGCGCCATCTGGATTTTCCAAAAGAGCCCGGACATCCTCAACTGCAATTTCGCGAACAACACTGCGTCGCAGGGCGGCGCGGTCCACCTCAACAACGCGCTGGGCCTGCTGCAGAACTGCAATTTCACCAACAACACGGTCAGTGGCGCTGGCGGTGCCGTGGCGTACATGCTGTCCACCGGCACGGTCAGCAAGTGCACCTTCAAGGGCAATACGTGCAACGACAACGGTGGCGGCGTGTTTGCGTACTACAGCCCGATCACCGTCAGCGAGTCCACGTTCTACCAGAACAGCGCGCAGGGTGGTGGCGGCGTTCAGTTGGACTACAGGGCCCCGATCGCGAGCACGATCGATCGCTGCGTCTTCATCGCGAATAACGGTGGATTCAGCGGTGGCGGATTGTCGAGCTACGCTCAAAGCATGCTGGTGCAGAACTGCATCTTCGACGGAAATGCCGCGGCGAATGGCGGCGGCATCGTCACCCATGCGGGCAACGGGGGCGACTACGACCCGGGCTACAACATCATCATTCGCAACTGCGTGCTGGTCGCCAATACAGCCACCGACTACGGCGGCGGAATGGTCAATTCGTACGCGCCGTCGGTCAGCCTTCAGAACTCGATCTTCTGGGGAAACAGCGCCAGCTCGCTGCTGTGGGATCCCAACCTCGGCATCTTCGTGACGAGCAAGGACATCTTCAATGCGTCAAGCAGTTCGATGAACACGCGGCACTGCAACATCGAGTCGCTGAACTGGATCCATGCCTCGGTGAGCGAGTCGCACACGGGCAGCTTCACCAACAACCCGCGGTTCGTGGACACGAACGGTGCGGATGACGTGCAGGGCACGCTGGATGACGATTTCCGGCTGCAGACGAATTCACCATGCGTCGACCGTGGCGACGGCAACAATGCGGTCAGCCAGGACATCGTCTTTACGGCGCGCTTCGATCTCCTCGCCGTGGCGAACACTGGCATTGGGTCGCCGAACTATACGGACATCGGCGCCTACGAGATCATCCAGTACGCGGCGACGCCCACGTTCGCGCCGGTGGGCGGCACGTTCACGAGTTTCTTCAACGTGGCGATCAGTTGCGCGACGCCCGGGGCCACGATCCGCTACACGACCGACGGCTCCACGCCGACTGCGAGCAGCCCGGCAGGGACGACCGTGGCGATCCTTTACAGCACGACGCTCAAGGCCCGCGCCTACGCCAGCGGCTTTGCCGAAAGCGCCGAGGGTTCGGCATCGTACACGATGACGGACGCCGACGCCGACGGCCTGCCCAACTGGGTGGAGACGGGGACGGGCGTGTATGCGAATCCGACCAACACAGGCACCAGTCCAACGATCGCCGACACGGACGGCGACGGGTTCAATGACGGCCTCGAGGTCCAGCGCGGATCGGACCCGAACGATCCGAGTTCCAAGCCGGTGATCGTAAAGAACGATTTCGACGGCGATGGCCGGACCGATCTCGGCTGCTATTTCCCGCCGGGCGGCAACTGGTACTTCATGAAGACCCGGGACGGTTTTTCGGTCGCGCAGTTCGGGTTCGACGGGACGCTGCCCGTGAACGGCGATTTCGACGGCGACGGCAAGAGCGACTATGGCTGCTACTACCCGCCGAGCGGCAACTGGTATTTCATGAAGACCACGGACGAGTTCTCGATCAACCAGTTTGGATTTGGCGGCACGTTGCCGATCACGGGCGACTTTGACGGTGACGGGAAGACCGACTATGGATGCTACTACCCACCGAGCGGAAACTGGTACATGATGCAAAGCACCGCGGGCTTCATTGTTGCGCAATTCGGCTTTGGGGGAACGCTGCCGATCACGGGCGACTTTGATGGTGACGGTAGGACGGACTACGGCTGCTATTACCCGCCGAGCGGCAACTGGTACATGATGCAGAGCACCGCAGGCTTCGTCATCAACCAGTTCGGTTTCGGTGGGACGTTGCCGATCACGGGCGACTTTGACGGGGACGGGAAGACCGACTACGGCTGCTACTACGCGCCGAGCGGAAACTGGTACATGATGCAGAGCACGGCGGGCTTCGTCGTCGCGCAGTTTGGTTTCGGCGGCACGGAACCGATCACGGGTGACTACGATGGCGACGGCAGGACAGATTACGGCTGCTACTACGCGCCGGGCGGCAACTGGTACATCATGCAAAGCACAGCAGGCTTTGCCGTTAGCCAGTTCGGCTACGGCGGCACCATCCCGCTCGGCAAGGACGTCGTCGGAAACTAGCCTGGTTGCTCCGGCGCGCGTGGACGCGCGCCCTCCAGAACGTGGGCTGTGGAACTTGGAGGGCTCGCGTCCCGCGAGCCGGAGTCGGAACGTGACGGTGGGCTGGTGACCGGCGCGCGTGGACGCGCGCCCTCCAGAATGTGGGCCGTGGAACCTGGAGGGCTCGCGTCCCGCGAGCCGGAGTCGGAAAGTGTTGCCCGTCTCCCCCGCATCGCTATCCTCGCAAAATGAATCCGTCAAACGCTGTCCGGTCGCGACCTGCGCATCCTGTGCCCGTCGAGAAATTCAACCAGTCCGTCCTGGTTTTCCTGACCATCTGCACCAAGGACCGCAAGAGGATCCTCGCGTCCGATTTGATGCATCGTCGCCTGACCGCTGCGTGGGAACAGGCCGGGAATTGGCTGGTCGGGCGGTACGTAGTCCTTCCAGATCACGTACATCTGTTCTGTGCTCCGGGATCGTATCCCGTGTATCCGCTCGGTCGATGGATTGCCTATTGGAAGCGGCTCGTGACGCAGTCCGCGCCGGATGTGGTGGATGGTTCCGTCTGGCAACAGAACTATTGGGACACCCAATTGCGACGGGGTGAGAGCTACTCGGCGAAATGGGAATATGTCCGCTGCAATCCGGTTCGCCACGGGCTGGTGTCGAGTGCCGAGGATTGGCCATGGCAGGGCGAGATGAATCGATTTATGTGGCACGACTGATCGGCTCCGGCGCGCGTGGACGCGCGCCCTCCAAAACGTGAGCCTGGCAACTTGGAGGGCTCGCGTCCCGCGAGCCGGAGTCGGGAAGTGACGGTGGGGTGGTGACCGGCGCGCGTGGACGCGCGCCCTCCAAGACGTGAGCCGTGCCAGTTGGAGGGCTCGCGTCCCGCGAGCCGGATCGAGACGCCCCGTCCTCTTCCGCGGTTTCCACGTCACCGGGCTCGATGCTCGGATCCTCGACCGGTTTCTTGTTTCCCGGAATCATCGCCCAAAACTTGCGCCAGGTGCTCCCGATGCGCGAATGGCGGATGCAGGCGATGCCGATCAGCGGCAGGTAGTGCGGGTAGAGCTTCAACGTCTCGCTGAGGTTTTCCATCACGTTGTGGCGGATGCGCGGCTGGGTTGAGCAGAGCAGCGCGGCGACGAAGCTGTCCGGCAGGATGCCGCGCGCGATCTGACGGGCCCACGCGGGCTTGCCGTTCTCGTTGTTCAACCACTTCACGATGTGCACGCGCATGTCGAAAAACACCGCGGGAATGATGCCGCCCTTTACGGCATTCACGGAGTAGTTGGAGGGGTGGGCGAGATAGTCGCACAGAACCTCCGGGATCAACGCGATCTCGTGGTCCGCGCTCACCTTGGCGACCATCAGGCGGTCCTCCGACTGGTATATGAGTTTCGCCGGAAACCCGCCCACGGCGCGGATGCAGTCGGCGCGGACCATGACGGAGGAGAATACGTAGTTCAGCGAAACCTGGATAACGTGGATAAGCGTCATTTTGCGGCCTTTCGGCGGCTTGCCGCCCAGCACCTCGACGCCCGGGATAAACTGGTGCCCTTCGCCTTTGCGGAGGATGCGTGACTTCGTGTACGTGAGTCCGAGTTCCGGCCGCGCTTCCATGAAAGGAACCTGGCGCGCCAGCTTTTCCGGGAACCAGCGGTCGTCCGCATCGAGAAACGCGATGTACTTGCCCCTGGCGGCCGCGAGCGCGAGGTTGCGGGTCTCGGCGACGCCATGGTTTTTCTCGTCGGGGTGCCGCAGCACGAAGATCCGCGACGGGTCGCGGGTGGCCAGCCTTTTCGCCATGAGCAGGCTCTCGTCGGCCGATCCGTCATCGACGATAAAAAGCTCGAAGTTCCCATACGTCTGGTTGAGCACGCTCTGCACGGCGGCCTCCAGGTACTGGCCGCTGTTGAAGGACGGAATGATGACGGAGACGAGCGGCGTATGGTCGGGCGGCGTACTCATCAGGAATTCTGTTGTCTTTGACCTGTTGCGCAACCGGCGCTGTAGCTGCGGCGCCCCGCCGGCAACGCTGTGCCAGCCCGCAAAGCTGCGCTTGGCGCTGCCGGCGGGTGTTGCGCTGCGGGCAGGTCTGTCGGCGTGTCGCGAAGGCGCGGCGACCCCGCTCGGAGCGGGGTAAACTGAGCTTGCCACGCTTCGAGCGTGGCGGCGCGGCTACAATGACTTGCTGGTGGTCGTTGATTCAAAGTGAACTCTCGGCCTGGCCTGCGGAGGGCAAGGGCGGTTCCTGCAATTCCTCGTGCGTCGCGCGCCATGCGAGGGTGATCGGGATCCACGGCGCGATCGTCGTGGCGCGGAGCATGACCATCGCACGTTTCGACACAGGATGCACCTGCGGGGCGTGCCCGAAGCGCTCTGCAATGTGCTGGATGGCGGCCTTGTGCCGCCGCACGAAGATGCATTCGATACGGCCGCACGTGTGCCACCAGACTTCGACGAGGAGACGATGCAGCGGTGGCAGCTTCGCGAGGTAACGGTTCATGATGTCCACCCACTCGCCCTGGAACGTGTCGAAGCCCTGGTTCGAGTGCGAGGTGGCGTGGTACCTGTAGTTCGAAAAAATCTGCGGCACGTAGCGGAACGTGTGGCCCGCCGTCATCGCGCGCAGCCAGTATTCGTAGTCCATTCCGTACTTGTACTTCGTGTCCAGCAGCCCGAGTTCCTCGAGCACGCGGCGGTGGAAGAAGACCGAAGGCTGGCAGGGCATCACGGTCCACCCGTTGTACGGGTAGATGCGCGGGTGGAGCAGAAGGCGGCGGAACGACACATTCCCATTCTTCAGGAGCCACATGCAGTGGCCCTGCTCGTTCACCACCATGGCCGCGCCGGAGACAATCCAGATCCCGCGCGCGGGGTCCAGTTCCTTCGCCACGCGGTGGAACGCCTGCGGCGAGTAATAGTCGTCCGAATTGACCCAAGCGATGATCTCGCCTTTCGCCTCGCGGAATCCGCGGTTCAACGCGGCGGACTGGCCGGCGTTGTCCTGGCGGATGTAGCGGATGTGCTTGTACGACTCCGCGACCTCGCGCGTGTTGTCGGTCGATCCGTCGTCAACGATGATGTGCTCGAAGTCCGGATACTGCTGGTTCACCACCGACTCAATGCAGTCCTTGAGATAACGACCCTGGTTGTAGCAGCAGGTGATGACGCTGAATTTGGGCAAGGCCTGTTTATCGGTACTCATCTTGATTCTTGCCGCAAAGGCGCTCCACTCCATGGCCCGGTCCCGACACCCCTTTTGCGATCTCTACGTTCCTTCGTGGCCACCATGTTCAGGCGACGATTTCCTTGTAAATCGCCCAGACCTTGTCCGTGCATGACGTCCACGAAAACGATTCGGCACGAGCGGCGGACAAGCTAGCAAACCCGGCGTCGTTTCTCAACGCCAGAGCCCGGTCGAACGCCCGCGCGGCGCTCTCCGGCGAGTCGGGATCGAAGTAGGCGGCGAGGTCGCCCGCGATCTCGTGGAAGACGGGAATGTCCGAAAGGCAAAGGGGGCAACCCGCGGCCAGGGCCTCGAGCACCGGGATGCCGAAACCCTCGCAACTGGACGGATAGACGAAGCATGCGGCGCGGTTGTACAGCGCGCAGAGGGTCTCGTCGTCCGTATGCCCGACGAACCTGACGCGGTCCGGCGAGCCGCTCAGGTCCAGCACGACGCGATCCTCGGCGCGTTGTGCGCCGCCGACCACGATCACGTCGACGTCCTTCCGGCCGCTCCATTGGCCGTAGGCGCGGATGAATTTGTGGAAATTCTTGTACCGTTGCCGGGACCCGACATAGAGCATGAACGGCCGCGGGTCGCGCCCGAGGAGTTTTTCGGTTCTTGCCCGCGCCTCGTCCGATGCCATCCGGCGGAACACGGGGTTGCGCCCGAGGTGCACGACGCGGACGACGGACGGGTCCACGCTGTGGTATTTCAGCAGATCGGTTTTCGTCGCCTCGCTGATGCAGATGATGCGCGCGGCTTTGCGGATGAACCTCGCCTTGCGCTGCAGGAACCCGCTGCGGTCCGGCATGTCGTCCGCGCCCTCGAACCGCTCGTGGATCAGGTCGTACACGTTTACGACGCACGGCAGGACGTTGAGCATATCGTGGAACGGGTAGAAGGTCGGATGGTACAAGTCCACGCCTTGGGTTCGCCAGTACGCGCGCTCCAGCCGCGAGTAGGCCGAGCCGATCAGCACGTACTTGTGGAGCGGCAGCGGCAGGGCGGGCCAGCGCGTGAACCTCACGTTCGGCGCGATCGGCGGCAGCCGTTGCAGGGGGCCGTTGCGCAGGAGCAGGGCCTTGAAATCGGGTCGCTTGGCGAACTGCGTCAGCATTTCGTCGAACATGCGGGCGATCCCGCCGTGCGGGCTGAAACTGTAGGCCTGCAAGTCGTAGGCGACGTTCATAGGGTTCGGCACAATATGGAATGTCGCGGCGCATCTGTGAAGCGCCGTTTGCAAGGCGAGGTAGGGCGGTGCGTCCCTGCACCGCCGGGTAGAGGTCTGAAACTTCGGCGCGGCAGGGACGCATCGCCCTACCTTGCGCATGCCCGGGCATCGGACACGCGGAGCGTGTCCCTCCAGACGCTATCTCGGTCCGGAGGGACAGCCTCCGGCTGTCCTGTGTTGCGGTCGTGTCCTGATTTGGCGGCGATGTAGAGTTCGTTTACCCCGGCGAAGCCGGGGAAACGAAAAGTCCCGGCCGATTTCGGTTTCCCCGCTTCGGGCGGGGTAAACCGACGCTACATCTCGTCGCCAAAACAGGACACCGCCTGTGTTGCACAGCGATTGAACTTCATGCGGCGATGGCTTACATTGCAGATTCTTCATGAAGAAACTCGTCGTCACAGGCAGCAGCGGATTGATCGGATCGGAGAGCGTCACGTACTTCGACGCGCGGGGATGGGAGGTCCACGGCGTCGACAACAACATGCGGCGCGATTTCTTCGGGCCCGACGGGGACACGACCTGGAACCTGCGCCGCGTCGAGGCCGCGACGAAGCATTTCCACCACCACGCGATCGATATCCGGAACCGCGACGCGATCCTGACGTTCATCGGCGACACCAAGCCCGATTTCATCATCCACTGCGCGGCCCAGCCGAGCCATGACCTCGCCGCGTCGCGACCGTTCGACGATTTCGACGTCAACGCCGTCGGCACGATGAACATGCTCGAAGCCGCGCGGCGCCACGTGCCCGACGCGGTCTTCTGCCACCTCAGCACCAACAAGGTCTACGGCGACGCGCCGAACGAGATCCGGCTCAAAGAACTGCCGAAGCGCTGGGACTATGACGATCCCGCGTACGCCGACGGGATCGACGAGCTGTTCCGGATCGACCGCTGCAAGCACAGCCTTTTCGGCGCCAGCAAGGTCGCCGCCGACATCATGGTGCAGGAGTACGGCCGCTATTTCGGCATGAAGACCGCGTGCTTTCGCGGCGGGTGCCTGACCGGCCCCGCGCATTCCGCGGCGGAGTTGCACGGGTTCCTTGCGTACCTCGTCAAGTGCTGCAAGACCGGGCGGCCGTACCGCGTGTTCGGCTACAAGGGCAAGCAGGTCCGCGACAACATCCACTCGTTCGACGTCTGCCGCGTGCTGGAGGCGTTCCAACAGAACCCGCGGCCGGGCGAGATCTACAACCTGGGCGGTGGCCGCGGGAACAGCGTCTCGATCCTCGAGGCCATCGACCGCGCGGAAGCTGTGACCGGGAAGAAGTTGACGTGGGAATACGTCGACCAGAACCGCTCCGGCGACCACATCTGCTACATCTCCAACCTCACCAAGATGCGCGAGCACTTCAAGGGGTGGGATATCTCGAAGAGTCTGGATGACATCTTTGAGGAGATCGCCGGGGTGCTGGTGTAGCCACGCATCTGCGATGCGTGCGGGTGCGCGGCTCGCAGAGCCGCGGCTACATTCACACCGCCGAATAGGCGGCCAATACCTCGGCCGTCGGGCCTTCCATCTTCATCTTGCCGTGTTCGAGCCAGATGACGCGGTCGCAGAGGTATTGGACCTGGTTGGCGCTGTGTGAAACGAAGAGCAGGGTCTTGCCGGCGCGTTTGAATTCCATGATCCGCTCCATGCACTTGGCTTGGAACGCGCTGTCGCCCACGGAGAGTGCCTCGTCCATGATGAGGATGTCGGGATGGATATGGATGGCGACGGAGAAGCCGAGCCGGACCTGCATGCCTGAGGAATAGTTTTTCAGCGGGACGTCGATGAATTCATCCAGTTCCGAGAATTTCAAGATGCTCGTGAACTGGTCCTCGATCTCGTTCTTGTCGAGGCCGAGCAGGGACGCGTTCAAATAGACATTCTCACGGCCGGTGAGGTCGGGGTGGAAGCCCGCGCCGAGTTCCAGCAGGGCGCCCATGCGGCCGTTGACCGTGACGGTGCCGGTCGTGGGGTAGATCGAGCCCGCGACGAGGCCGAGCATGGTCGACTTGCCCGCGCCGTTCCGGCCAATGAGGGCCACGGATTCGCCCTTGTGGACCTGGAAGCTGACGTTGTTGACGGCCCAGAAGGCCTCGTGATGGGAGCGTACGCCGGACACGCGCTTGAAGACCTCGTGCAGGAGGTACGGCTTCTGCTTGTGCAGGATGTAGAGCTTGCCCGCGCCGGCCATCTCGATGGCCAGGTCGTCCGCTTCGGGATTTTCCTTCCGGATCCCCGCCTGTGTTTTGGTCGTCATGTCAGATCTATTTCCGCATCATTTCAGCCATCAGACCACAGCCCTCGGGCACGCGGGAGCGTGCCCCTCCGGACGTATTCATCATCACCGATCCGGAGGGGCAACCTCCCGGTTGCCCCGTCCTCGGGCACGCGCGAGCCTGCCCCTCCGGACGTATTCATCATCACCAATCCGGAGGGGCAACCTCCCGGTTGCCCCATCCTCGGGCACGCGCGAGCCTTCCCCTTTTGGATCATATCCTGTCCGCAAAATTCTTCTGGTAGCGCTGGAACATCCAGATGCCGATGAAGAAGAGGAAAAAAGAGACCACGACCGCCACGGTGAACGCCACCGTGTCGGGATGCGTGTTGTAGATCACGGCCTTGCGCGCGCCGTCCACGAGCCCCGCGAGCGGGTTCATGATGTAGGCGCCATAGACGATGGACGGCAGGTTCTGGTGCACCGTCGTCAGGGAATAGAAGATCGGCGTGAACCAGAACATAATCGTGAGGATCGACTGCACAAGGTACTGCACGTCGCGGTAGTACACGTTCAGCGTGGCGCAGATCAGCGAGATGCCGCAGAGGAAAACCACCTGGATGAAGTAGATCGGCACAAGCCACAGCAGGGTCCAGGTCGGTGGCACGCGAAAAAGGATGAGGAACACCACCAGCAGCCCGAGTTGGATGAACAAGTGGATCAACTGCGACAGCACGACGGATAGCGGGAGGATGATGCGCGGGAAGATCACCTTCTTGATCAGCGGCGCGTTGTCGATGATACAGCTCGTCGTGCACGACAGGCAGGCGGAAAAGAAGTTGAAGCTGAGAAGGCCCAGCAGGATGAAGATCGGATAGTAGGGCACCGCGCCGCTCGAGAACACATAGGTGAAGATGAACACCAGCACGCCCAGCATGACCAGCGGGTTCAGGAGCGACCAGAGGATGCCGAGCGACATGTTCCGGTACCTGATCCGGAAGTCCTTCAGGACGAGGTTGAGCAGGGCAAAACGGTAGTCGTAAATGCCCAGCCAGGAGTGTTTTCGGGAATCAACCATGCGGCATGGTGTACCGGATCATTCGCAAATCGCAAATCGAAAATGAGTTACACACGCCACGGGCGACGGGAACCACTCAGGACAAACCACGAATAGACACGAATTCGGAGGCTGCCCCTAGCGCGGCAGATCCGCAACCAAAGAACACACAGAACTGAAAAGCGCAATGACCACGAAAACTCGCGGGAAACACAAGAGGCGATGGCCACAAAAAACACCATGACCCCACCCCCTATGACCCTTCTGAAACAGGGTTATTGGGGCGGAGTGTCTTCGTGTTTCTCGTGGCCAATCCTCTTTGTGCTTCGTGCCCGCCGTGCGACCCTCAACGAGTGAAGTAGGGTGCATATTCGTGTCTATTCGTGGTTTCCTTCTGCTACACGCCAAGGGCGGCCAGCCGTTTCCTGATCTGCGCGCCGACGGCGGTGGGGGAGAAGTGCTCGCGGATATCGGCTTTCGCGGCGTCGCTGATCCGGCGGTACAGTTCCGCGTCGGTCGCGATCCTGACCATGCATTCCGCGGCGTGGTCCAGGTCCGGTTCGGCCCAGGTGTTGCCCTTCTTATACGGACCGTAGTCCGCCGCCAGGGTCGTGAGCTTGTACTTCACCGGCATTCCATTCCACGGCGTCATGAAGTCCATGTTGCTCGACCAGCCCGTGGCAATGACGGGCTTCCCGAGGAACATGGACTCCGCGAGCGTCAGCCCGAAGCCCTCGGAGCGGTGCAGCGACACGTAGCAGTCCGCGCAGTTGAACAGCGCGTTCAGCTCCGGCCGCTTGAGGTACTGCGGCAGCAACAGGATCGACGGCGTTTCCTTTGCCAGGTCCTTCACGCGGCGAAGAGCGGCGGACTCCTTGTCCGCGTTGATCATCTTCAGCACGAGCCGCGCATTCTTCGGCAGCGAGGGCAGGGCGCGGCGATAGGCTTCGATCAGGCCGAACGGGTTCTTCCGTTCCGCAATGCTGAACGCGTCGAACATGAACAGGAAAAGGAATCCGTCTTCGGGCAGGCCCAGTTGCGCGCGCCCGATGCCCGCGGGCACGTCGAGGTCGATGCAGTACGGAATCCGGGTGACCGGCTTCCGTGCCGTCCGGCTGAACGCTTCGTGGCAGAACGACGACGGCGCCCACACCTCATCAAGAAATTCGAACGCCTCCAGCCACTCCGCGGGCAGGTCCGGCAGCTCCCAGTTCCAGAAGCCGATGTTGTAGCGGTCCTGGAAGAACGGGCGGTCCAGTTCCGCGACGGCGAACGGGATCTGGTCGGCGTTCACGTGGAGCAGGTTGACCGCGTACTTCTGCCCGCGCGGGATGGTGTCGGACACCTCCTCGCTCATGCGCGACGGCGAGCCCTTGCGGTAATCGATCAGCGAGATCGGGATACCCGCGGCCGTCGCGGCGCGGATCGTCGACCGCGCCGCCTCGCCGACGCCGAGCTCGGCGTGGAGGTAGCCGACGATGTTCAGACCGGAGGGATGAAGCGTTGGAGCGTTGGAGCGTTGGAGCGTTGGAGCGTCGGGGGAGGCTTTTACGTAGGCCTGTCGGAACAGCCATCCGTGGATGCGCTGGCGGACTTCCAACGGCAGGAAAATATGCGTCACATTTTTCCAACGCCAGGAAAGTTTGTAGATCCACTTGGCGAGCGAAGACGACGAGGCCGGCGCCGTGGCTGCGGGACTCGTGCTCTCGGCCAGTGCGGCGCGGACCGGTGCAATGAAATACTCCGGAATGCCGACGAGTTCCGCTGCGTCGGCTACGAACCACTCCGCGAAGCCGCGTGCATGCACGCCGAGCACATCGGGGAACTGCGCCTGCAGGCCGATGTCGATCGGGGCTTGGTATACCGCGTACGCGAGGTTCGTGACGAGCGGCGAGGACCGGCCCTCCACGCGCGCGGGCTCGTTGAGGAAGTTCTCGAATGCGGTCCAGTCGCTAACGAAGCGGTCGCGGTTCTCGCGGTAAATCTTTCGCGCCAGGTCCGGGACCTTTGTCCCGTCCGGGAACGTGCCGAACGCGCACGGGATCTTGAGCGTTTCCGGGTATCCGTGCTTTCGCAGGGCGGTGACATAGTCCTGCATCAATTCCTTTACCGGCGCGGGCACGTTGTCAGGTGTGAACCGGTCCTGGTGCTTGCTGAAGACGCCGCGGTCCGGGTGGAAGCCGGAAAAGTGGAAAAAGGTGAGGGGCCGCCCGTTCACGGTGAAATTGGCGCCGGACTTCTCGACCGTGCGGTGGTTCAGGTTCCAGTAGGCGACGTTCCAGCCCGGATCGCGCTGGATGAACACGTGGTCGAACAGCGACGGTGCGAAGTCCATCCACTTCTGGTCGACGAACAGCCCGCGCGCGAAATCGACGACGCAATCGCGCAGAATCTTTGTCTTCCACCACGCGACGAGTTTCTGGGTCTGGGCCGTGTGGCGCAGGCCGAGGTAGCCGAGGTTGTACGCGCCGCACTGGAGAATTTCGCGTTCCGACGGCCGTTTGCCATCATCGAGTGGTCCAGTGATGTGCGGCGTCAGCAGGACCTCGTGCGTGTCGAGCAGGGCGGTCATCTCGTCGAGGCTGCGGAAGACGCGGATGTCCGGGTCGAAGTAGATGACCTTCTCGTAGCCCTCGCGGAAAAGCTGCGCGATCACGAACGGTTTGATCGCGGTGCTGAGTTCGAGGAGTGTGTACTGGAAGATAAAGCGGTCCGGCTCGGGCAGCTTCAGGTCATCGATCGACAGGATCCGTAACGGCTCCCTGGAGAAATCAACGCCGCCCGCCTTGTCGCACAGCGCGAGGACCCGGTCCGCGCCCGGTGCGTGCGCGGCCACGCTGTCCATCAGCGCCCGGACAAAGTGCAGGTAATTCTTCGCCGCGATCGTGAAGATGCATGTGCGGGGCGTCGTGCTCACAGGCAGGCATACATAATCGCGGCAGCAATCGGGTTCAACCACTTTATAGAAGGGTCAAGTTCGGGGGGCGCATCTGCGCTTCATTGATCTGGATCAGGCGGCGACAAGCCACAGGGAGTCCAGTTCCCGGTTCCAATGTCTGACGGTGACCTGCAGGAGCGCGGCGAAGCCGGTTTTGCTCCAGAACTGACCGGTGCGTTTGA